>CADDZV010000015.1 GCA_902812875.1 Clostridiales bacterium | reverse complement strand
GGCTCCAGCCACACCCGCCGCACCCGTCCTCGGGCCGCCGGTATGGCGGTCTCCCCTCGCACCACCCGCCCGTCGGTCAGCTCTGCCGCCAGCACCGCCGCCTGCAGCGTACACGGCAACACCCGCCCCCGCACCTTGAGCACCTGGCTTGCCGCGGCGATGGCTTTTTCAAAGTCGCCCAAAAACCCGGTGAGCGCTGCCAGGAACAGATTTCCGAAGCTGTGACCGCCCACACCTTCGCCTTGGGTGCCTTGGGACGGACCGGACGGGAACCGGTACTGCCACAAATCGGCCATGAGTGGCTCGCTCTCGGCCAGCGCCACTAGGCAGTCCCGAATATCGCCCGGTGGCAGGATGCCGAGCTCCTCACGCAGGCGGCCAGAGCTGCCGCCGTTGTCGGTCACCGTCACCACGGCTGTGATGTCCGCTGCGTAAAGCTTCAGTCCACGCAGTAGCGTGGACAGACCGGTGCCGCCGCCCATAGCCACTATGGGGCCCTGGTACATACTCACAGTTCGCTTCGCTTCCGCCCCGCCGGGTTATGGTCCGGCGCCTCTTTGTCCATGTCCCTGTGCGTCACCATCACCGCCACCTGCTCGTGCGTCCTAAGCCTACGGGCAAGTTCCTCAGCCACCACCACCGACCGGTGGCGCCCGCCCGTACATCCTATGGCCACCACCAGCTGGGCTTTACCCTCGACCAGGTAGTGCGGCAACAAAAAATCCATAAACGAGCTCATGCGGCGAATGGTGAGGCGTGTGATCGGCCACCGGAATAAATATTCTCGCACACGCGGGTCTTCTCCGTCCAGCGGCCGTAGATCGTCTACATAAAACGGATTGGGCAGAAACCGCACATCGAAAACGAGATCGGCATCCTGCGGCAGCCCATGCTTGAAGCCGAACGACATCACCGTCACCATGAGCTTCCCGAGGTTGGCACCACCGAACAGGTCCCCGAGTTCGCGCCGCAGTTCCTGCGGTGCAAGGTTTGTCGTGTCGATGATGCGGTGGGCACGGCCGCGCAATTCCTGCAGGAGCTGGCGCTCGCGGCGGATTGCATCGGTCACGCTGCCCTGGGGGGCCAGAGGATGACGCCGACGCGTCTCTTTAAACCGGCGCACCAGCACCTCGTCGTCAGCTTCCAGGAAAACGATGTGGTAGGTAATATGCATGTCTTCCAGTTCCGCCAAGGCACCCCACAGATCCGAGAAAAACTCGCCGCCGCGGATGTCGATCACCAGGGCTACACGATTGAGCCGGCCATTGGACTGCAGGCACATCTCGGCAAACTTGGGCAAAAGGGCAGGCGGCAGATTGTCCACACAAAAATAACCCAGATCCTCGAATACCTGGATGGCTCTGGTCTTGCCCGCTCCGGACATGCCGGTGATGATTACAAACTGTATATCCTGCAATTTAGGCACCCGGGCTTGTAGATGGGGTTAGGGGAAAATCTCGCACCCATTATGCCGCCTTTTGCACAAATCGTCTACAGGAGGCCGAGCCGCACAAAAGTCAGTCGTGCCGGGCGTTGATGATGCGGCTTGGAGGTAGGCCGGCCGCCTCGGCCACGGCGATGCCGCGGGCGAGCTCGCCCACGCGCTCGGGGCGGTGGGCATCGGAGCCGATGGCAAAATCTGCTCCCTCGCGGGCGGCAACCTTGACAAACTCCACGGTCATATATGGGTGACCGGCACTGATCTCAAGGCAAGTGCCCCGCTCCGCACACGCGCGGGCGAGGGCAGCGGTGTCGACCGGCAGCCAAAGACCAGGATGGGTGATGATGTCAATGTCGTTGCGGTAGATGGCAGCCACCAAGGCATTGGTATTGTCTTCGCGCGCCCGGCGGTAAAGGCGGTTGGACAGCCGGGCGATGGCCGTGTTTTCCCAGGTCAGCCGCACGGCATCCCGCCAGGTTTTGGTGATCGCCTGCGGGTGCAAACCACAAAGAACGATGTCGAGCTGGTCGAGAATCTCCTTAGGCACATCGAGCTCGCCCTCGCAGCTGATCACGTTTGCCTCCACGCCCACCAGCACCGTGATGCCGGGATTCATGGCATTGATGGCATCCACTTCGTCCCGGATGCGCAGTAGCTCGTCACCATCACGCACGCCGAGGCCGAACCGCAGGCGCGGGCCGTGGTCGGTGATCGCGACTTCCGAAAGCCCCCGGGCCACCGCCGCCCGCACGTTTTCAGCCACCGTGCCGTAGCCGTGGCTATGCCGGGTGTGGGTATGGTAGTCGGCAAAACAATGTATCAATTACGCGTCAGGCCACTCCAGCTCCGCAATGTCGGGTTCAGGCACGGCCAGTGACCGCTCACTGTACACGACCTGCCCGCCTATTAGGGTGGCCACCACGTGCCATTCTTCATCCACGACGACCACGTCGGCACGGTAGCCCCGCAAAAGCGCCCCGCGCCCGCGGGCCACACCCGCCACGGCAGCCGGACCAAGACTTGCCAGGTTGATAGCCGTGATGACCGGCACGCCGAGACTGGTAGCCTGTCGCACGGCCTCCAAAAGCCAAGCCTGGCAGCCCCCCACAAAAGCCCCGAGCGGGCTCTCATTGTGGCCTTTCTGCCACCACTGCCAGGCGGTCCCGGCCGCCGCCGCCGCACCCTCCCGGCCGGGCGGCAGCCGGATCACCGCCACATCCTCCCGCTTGGGCGAAGCGACGCGGAAGCAGGCCGTCACACCCATGGCAGCTGTTTCCAAGTCCAAAGCCGGTACGCTATCCTCAGGCGTGCCGATCTCCACCGCCACCAATCCCGGGAGCACATAAAGACCCCGGCAATCGAGCACCGTGCCGGGAGCCAACCCGCCGAGCAGTGCCGACCGGATATCGGCATCCGTAGCCATGTCGAGCCCCTCCAGGGGCGGTCCCTGGGATTCGGCCGGCAGGTTCCATGGCCCGACCAGGTCGATGCGGCCGTGTTCGTCTATCATTACGACACTATCCGCCACCCACTCACCCGGGGTGGCCGCGGTACCGCCATACAAGACAGTTCTACTCCCATGCAAAGCCACGTGGAACCTCCCAAGCCCTGCCACCAGGCGTCTCACACGTGCTAGTCGGCCAGTTGGTGGCACCGTCGGCAGCGGGCTTCGTATTTTTCCTGGCCCCCGACCATCACCACCGGATCGCTCCGGCGGGCAGGCTGGCCGTTGATGAGCCGCTGGTTGAAAGTAGCTGGCTCGCCGCACACAGCGCAAATGGCTTTCAGCTTCAGCACCTCGTCTGCCATGGCCATCAGCACAGGCATGGCCCCGAACGGTCGCCTGGCGAAATCCATGTCGAGCCCAGCCACGATCACACGGCGCCCTTCGTCCACCAGGCTCATCACTACGTCAACGATGGCCGGGCTAAAGAACTGGGCCTCGTCAATCGCCACCACGTCTGCGTTGGCCGACTTTGCCAGCGCCAAGATTTCTTCCGGACGGGCTACGTCCACCACATGGGCGTCCAGCCCGTTGCCGTCGTGCGACCGCACCTCGCTGGCAGAGTACCGGGTGTCGATGGAGGGCTTGACCACCACGGCCTTTTTGCGGGCGATCACGACGCGCCGCACCCGGCGGATCAGCTCCTCCGATTTCCCGCTGAACATGCTGCCAGTAATGACCTCCAGGTAACCCCCCGCCACTGTGCTCCCCCCCGGTGCTGTCTTTTTAGGGGCCGGCCTGCCGGCCGGCGAATGTCAGGGCTGTATGGAATCGCGGGCCATGTGCAGGTTTTCCGGCGGCGTGGTGGGCTCCAGAGCATCGCCCGGTGCCAGGATAAACCCGCGTCCGCCCGTCTGGTCCAGGGCGTCGACCACCTGATTCAGCACGTCATCCGGCTTGCCCGCCAAAAGCACGTGACTCTGGTCGAGGCCGCCCGCCAGGGCCTTGCCTGTGATTTTTCGCTCCTGCAGACGCACCTGGGCTTCCCGCAGGCTCGGAGCGGTGCCGCGATCGTACCAGGAAATCGCCGATACTGGATAAGTCACCAGGAGATCGAACATGATCGCCCGGCCAGGAATGTGCAGAACGTTGAACCGGGACTGTTGCAGCGAGCTTAGGATACGCAAGTCATATCCCAGGGCAAACGATTTATAGTCACTTTCGCTCAAAAGCTCATTGGTGGCACCGCCGGCCACGTAAAATACCCCCGCCGCCCCGGCCGCAATGCAGGCACGGGCATAGCGGCCCAAGGTCAAGGTCAGCGTCTCAAGTCCGTAACGCAGGGCTTCGCTGTATTTTTGCAGGTGCGTGACCAGGCGCTCCCGTTCGCCCACGAGCTGCCACGCCAGGAAAAAAGGACTAGGGACCGTCGCGAGTATGGGTACGTCCTCCCCGACCTCCGCCCGCAAGAGCCGGATGGTTTCCAGCTGTACACCCGTGTCTGCCCGCTCAACGTCCAGTACAGGCAGTTTATGCCAGTCGGCCGGGTGGTGCACCGGAAAGGACGTGATCACGGTGGGCTTGTCGGCCGATCTTTGGACCTCAGCCCCAAACCCCTGGACGAACACGGCCTCCGGAGGCGTCACTTTGATGACGTCCTGGTCGTAAGTACGAAAAAAATCCAGGTGGAAGCTCGCACATGTCCTGGCGTTGGGCTCTTCCCCCACGTACTTCTGCCAGAACATGACCGGTATGCGATCCACGGCTGCACCGTTGACCGCCGCCATCAGCCTGTCCCACCTGGTCATTGTCGAGTCCTGCGCGCTCAATGTGCCATCCACCTTCCTGCCCTCCGCTGGTATAGGGTGCTAAGGTTCGGCGTGTATTACTACGTCGGTCACCTCCGGCACAAGCTCCCGGATCATGCCTTCGAGCCTGCTCGCAATGTCGTGAGCCTGGTCCACACTCAGATCTCCCTTGACGCGGCAATGCATTGACGCCAAGAGCCGCCCGGCCACCCGTTCAATTTCCAGATCATGGACATCGACCAACCCGGGAATGCGGCTGGCGTCCTCCCACAGCCGTTCCAGGGTGGCCGCCTCATCATAGCCGGTGGCCTCGGACCTGAAGGTGTCGCGTCCTTCCGGCTCGATGTGCGTGACCACAGTCGTATGTTCACCGAGTTCTTCTCTTAGACGCTCCTCCAGACCGGTCGCGATCCGGTGGGCGTCCGAAAGCGGCATTTTGTCCGGAAATTCAAGATGTAGGTGAACGTCCGTGGCCCCGCCTACACTGTGAACTTCTACATGGTGCACGCTCACGCCTTCCGCAGCAGCTGCGGCCTGGATGCGATCCACGACATCCTCAGCGGCCCCCGCTACCGGGGTCGTGCTTACCTCCACCTCGGAGTCGGGAATCAACTGGGCGACCTTGGCCCGGACCGCGTCGGCCACCTGCTGGACGCCGGCAAAGGACAGGGTCCGCTGCACGTCGATCGACACCTCCACAAAGGTCTTCGCACCGACACGGTGCAGGCGCACGAGACGGCTTTCCACCACGCCGTCCACCTCCCGCACTGCCTGTTCCACCTTGCCTACCAGGTCTACCGGCACCCGGTCGAGCAACACGTCGATGGACTGCCGCCCCAGGCGCAACCCCGCATGCATGATCAGGCCCGACACCACCAGTGCCGCCAGCGGGTCAGCCCAGTGCCAACCAAGGCGTGCCGCGGCAAGGCCTCCGATTACCACCAAGGAACTGATGATATCACTGCTGAAATGCAGGGCATCCGCTTCCAGTGCCTGGCTGTGGTAACGCCGGGCTACCCGGTACAGAAGCCGGGAACGCGTGTAGTCGATTGCGATGGCAAAGGCCATCACTGCGAAGGTAATGGCCGACGCTTCCACCGGCGGTGCCTTCCCCGCCAGCCGCCGTGCTGCCTCCACGATGATCCAGGCGCACGTAGCCAGAAGAAGCCAGGTTTCAAACAGGGCCGACAGGTTCTCCGCCTTTCCATGCCCGTAAGGATGGTCGGCATCGGCCGGGCGACCGGCATACCGCACCGCAAACAGGGTGATGCCGGCAGCGGCCAAGTCAAGGCCGGAGTGCAGGGCTTCCGACAGCACCCCGAGGCTGCCAGACCACAGGCCGGCAACCAGCTTGACAGTGGTCAAAAGTACAGCCGCAAAAACCGAGCTGAGGGCGGCCCGGCGCTTTTCGTGCTCCCCCGGCGACGGCAAGGCAGGGGGAGGTTGGGTTACGTCCCGGGAAGACGACAAGACCGGGGCCTCATGACTGTCCAAATTTCGCCACCCCCATGCCGGTGCATTTGGTAGAAGTATTATATCAGCCCACGGGAAGGCTCTCAGTATCTGGCGTGGTACACTGGAAAAAAGCGAACGACGCGGAACCCGAGCCGGCGGTACAGGTGCCACGCCGGCAGGTTTGCCACCGTCACGGCCAGTTCCACCCGTGTATAACCTTCGGCCCCCAGCCGCGCGATGGTTTCCCGCATCATGATCTCACCCAGCCGATTCCCACGCCACCGGGGCGAGACTGCTACGAGTAACACAAACCCCCGCCCCGGCGCCAGTACGGTGGTGAATACTACCCCGGCGAGGCCGTCAGCGGTTTGGAGTCCGGTGCTGAACTCGTCCATATAAGGGCCATGGCGGCCTGCGAACAAAGCGTCGCAAAGCGCCCGGGCGTTGGCCACCGAGCGGAAGTGGTAGTCAAACACGGCATCGGGCCCGCCCGCAAAGGCGTCGTACACCACCTCAGCGATCTCTTCGCGCTTGAGCCCGGAAAGCGGAACAAACGCGTGACCGGCCGGCAATGCCGGCGGCTGTTCGGACGTGGGCCGGCCCAGAATGGCTCGCTCGTACATGCGGAATCCACACTGGGCCAGCGCGTCACCCAAGGCCGCACCCTGCAAGGTACCGCCTTCGCACACGATCTCGCTGACGCCGCGCTGGCGGAGCCTATTGACGACGGCCCCCACGAGCATCACGTAGGCCGGCTTAGAAAGGTGGCCCGGCAGCACGTGCATGAAATCGATCCTTCCTGCCTCGCCGTCCCGGCTGTAAAGCCCTACCCCTACAACGCGCCCGCCGTCGAGCAGCACCTCTGCCCCGCGGCTGGCCGCTGTCCGCACTTGTTCGGCCAGGCCAGCGGCGGCCTCGCCACCATACAGGGGCGCCGCGACGGTGCGTATAGACTCCGCCACTGCCACCAGGCTGTGTTCTCCCCACCGGTACTCTTCCGTGTGCCATCTAGCCAAAATCGGACGCCCCCGTAACGGCCGCCGGCCATCTCCCTTTGTATACCGGTGCTACAATCGACATAGCATCGGTCATAGCTGCACACACGGTGGCGGCACTGCCAGAAGAAGGCCAAACTCCAAATGAAATACGTCAGGCTTGTTATGCGGTACGTCTATTTGATGCTAGGGTTGTTCGTCGTCGCCACCGGCATGTCGTTGACACTGGAAGCAAACCTCGGCCTGGCTTCGTGGACGGTGCTCCAACAGGCCGTAGCGACTCGCACCGGCCTTTCCTACGGCCATGCCACCCAGGGCATCGGGCTCTTGGTCGTGTTGGTAAGCATGCTCCTGGGCATCTGGCCATCGCTGGCCACCCTGCTTAACATGTATTTCGTCGGCTACTTCGTAGACCTCATCCGGTCTTTCGCTGTCTGGCCGGCACACCCTTCCCTCGTGATTCGCCTCATCTTTCTCTTGGGCGGCGTCCTCGTCCAGGGATTCGGCGTCGGCATGTACGTGAGTGCGAATCTTGGCGCCGGGCCACGTGATAATCTCATGCTCGGTATCGTACGGCGCACGCGCTGGCGCGTGCGAAACGTCCGCACGTCCATCGAGCTCGGCGTACTGATCATCGGCTGGGCCCTCGGAGGGCCGATCGGGATCGGTACACTCGCCCTGGCCTTTTTGATCGGACCGTCGGTGGAGCTCGCCTTGCGTGTTTTCCGGAAGCTCGAGTCGTGGCCAATTGTCCGCGAAATCGTACATGTCCCCGCCTCGGCCCGTGCCGGTCTGCCGCAGGAGCACGGGGCGGCCGGCTGACCCGCCACCGGCGCGTCAGCACCGGTTTTCAAAGACCGCGGGATTGGCCAGGTGCTGCGGCCGCCGGCCCGCGAGTACATCCAGCACCGCGTCGACGACCATGTCGGCCATGGTTTCCCTGGTTGGGCGGGTGGCACTTCCGAGGTGCGGAGCCAACACCACGTTGGGCAACGACAAAAGCGGGTGGCCGGGCGGCAGGGGTTCCCGGTTGAACACATCAAGCCCGGCAAACGCGGGCTGGCCACGCTGCAACCCTTCCACGAGAGCATCTTCGTCGACGACTTGGCCGCGGGCTGTGTTGATAAGAATGGCACCCGGTTTCATAAGACCAAGCTCGCGGCGGCCGATGAGCCCACGCGTGCCTTCGTTGAGCGGCACATGCAGGGAGACAAAATCAGATTGGGACAAAAGCTCATCAAGGCTCGCAAATACCGCCCCGCGCGCCTCCTCTTCCGGCACCCGCTTGCGGCTCCAATAAAGGATGTGCATGTGGAAACCGCGGGCCCGTTCTGCCATAGCTTGGCCTATCCGCCCCATACCGATAATGCCGATGGTGGCTCCCCACACCGGTGCCCCTAGCAAAAGGCTCGGCTGCCAGCCCTGCCACTTCCCGGAGCGGACCAGGGCATCCCCGGCGACCAAATGGCGTGCGGTCGCCATGAGGAGGGCAAAGGCCAAGTCCGCCGTCGCGTCGGTAAGGACGCCCGGCGTATGGGTAACGGCAATGCCGAGCCTGGTGGCGGCGGCAACATCGATGTTGTCAAGACCCACGGCATACTGGCTTACGACTTTCAGCCCCGATGCCCTTTCCAAAAGCGGAGCGTCGATGCGGTCTGTCAAAAGGGTGATCAAAGCCGCAGCACGGGAAGCCCGTTCCGCGATTTCTTCATAAGGTGGGCTTTGTGCCCCCAGCCAGACTTCTACCGATGCCTTTTCCCGCAAACGAGACAAAGCCTGTCCAGGCAGCTCGCGTGTGACAAATACTAACGGTTTTTCCTCTGCCATTACTGATCCTGGCCTCCCGCCTTCTCACGTGTATCATTACCGGCCGCCAGCACTGCCCCCAGGCGCCCGGCCGCTTCATAGAGCCACTGGCGGGCAAACCGGGGAAATTCCTCCGCCGCCCCAAGCCACGGAGGCGGCCCGGCCAGCACCACCAGTGCTCCCGCCGCCGTCATCTCCTCTGCCCCGGGGCCGAGTTGACCACCCAGTATTACCGCCGGCACGCCGTGAACCTGTGCCCAGCGGGTTACGGCCAGCGGACCCTTGCCATGCATAGTCTGGGCGTCCACACGCCCCTCGCCCGTCACCACCAGGTCGCACCCGCGCACAGCCTCGTCGAAGCCGGCCAACTGCATCACCGTCGCCGCGCCCGGCTGCAACAAAGCTCCGAACACACCTGCCAACACGGCACCAAGGCCACCGGCCGCACCGGCCCCGGGCAGCCCGGCCACCTCGCGTCTAGTGGCTGCCGCGATCACCCCGGCCCAGCGGGCAAGACCTTCCTCGAGAACGCGAACTTCTTCAGGGGTGGCTCCTTTCTGCGGTCCGAAGACACGGGCTGCCCCGTTCGCCCCCAAAAGTGGATTGTCGACGTCGCAGGCCGCTACCACCTGCACCTGCCCGTCGCGGAACGCCGGCAAAAGCCCACCCAGGTCGAGGGCTGCCACGCGGGTAAGAGCCCGCCCGCCCGGCGGCACCTCCTGCCCGGCTTCGTCCAGCACCCGTGCCCCGAGCGCCTGGCACATGCCGATGCCGCCGTCCACCGTGGCACTGTCTCCGAGGCCGACGATGATCTTGCGTGCACCAGCCTCCACGGCCGCCCGCATGAGCTCGCCCACCCCGTAGGTAGTAGCCTGCATCGGATCGCGCCGGTCGTCCGGCAAAAGTGCCAGACCGGCCGCCTGTGCCATTTCGATTACGCCGGTTGCTGCCGCCGGGGCAAAGGCCCAGCGAGCGGTCACGTGCCCGCCCAGGGGCCCGGTCACCGTCACCGTTTTTTCCACCCAACCGGGGCGGGTGAGGACGGCGTCCACCGTGCCATTGCCGCCGTCGGCCACCGGCAGCCGCACCACTTCCAACCCAGCACACCGCGCGGCCAGCCCACTGGCGACAATCTCCGTGGCCTCCCCGGCCGTCATGACGCCTTTGTAGGAAGACAGAGCCAAAAGAACCCGCACTTTTTACCTCCGCGGCGGGACAGTTTCGCCTTCAAGGATGAAGCGTTCGATCGCCTGGGCGAGCCCGTCCTCGTCTACCGTCCCCGTGGTTGCCACGGCACGACTTTTTATAGCAGGGGCGGCATTGCCCATGGCCACCCCCGTACCGGCCCACGCCAGCATGGCCAAATCGTTCTCGCTGTCCCCGACCGCCATGACCTCACTGGCTGCAAACCCGAGCATGGACGCCACCTGTGCCAGCGCCAGCCCTTTGGAGACCCGGTAATCCATCATCTCAAGAAAAGCTGGCAAGGAAAGGGTAATGTTCACCCGGGAGACCCTTTCGCCAAGGTCCTGCACGAGCTGTGCTTTCACGGCTGGTATGTCGGCGGGATCATGCACGATGAGAAGCTTGGTGGGGCCCTCCGGCAACACCTTTTGCACGTCGCCCACCACCGGCTGGACCCGGGCGATTCGCACGTACATGGCGGTGGCGTCGTCGAGCGACGGCGCGTGCAACACATCGTTCACGTAGGCATGCAGATGCCACCCATGGCGAAGCACAATCTCTCCGATCGACACGGCCAAGTCCGGGTCGAGCGGCCGGTGGAACCAGGTTTCCCCCGACTCGGCCGTGCGCACGAGGGCACCGTTGTAACAGATGAGGGGGACGTCCCCGAGGCCCAGTTCCCGCGCGTACGGCACCGTGGAAGGATACATGCGGCCGCTGGCGATCGTCACCACGACGCCGCGGTCAATGGCCTTCCCTACCGCTTCTCTCACCGCAGGGGAAATGACCAGATCGTCCCCGACCAGTGTGCCATCGACATCTACTGCCAGCAGCCGGATCATCTCAAGCCAGGACCGCCGTCAATATAGTGCTGATGATTCCGAGGAGCAACGAACCGACCATCGCCGGCCACAGACCGCGCACGTAAAACCCGTCCACGACGCTGCTCACGCCCCAAAGCAAAAGTCCGTTAATCACGATGGTGATAAGCCCCAGGGTCATCACCTGCAAGGGCAGCGTGAGGAAAATGATGATGGGCCGGATGATTGCGTTCACGACCCCAAGAAGAACGGCCGCCACAAAAGCCGGCCAGAAACCTGCGACATCAATGCCATTTATGAGCCTGGCCACGACAAGCAGTGCGATCGCGTTTAGCACCATCCGCCAAATGAAACCGATCAAGCTTTTGTCCCCCCTGCTACGGGTCATGCGATTCCACCTACACACTTGTCAGAGCCTGCCCCGAACCCAAGGCCTGGGGCTGCAGCGGCCTTGCAATCAAAGCCATTATATAGCATCTGGTCCCGCTCACGCCTTGTCCAAAGGCTTTTGTTCCAGGGCCGAAAGAAGCCGCAAGGCTTCATGGGGCTCGGCCTTGCCCTCCGCGACCAGGCGCAGGATGGCAAGCTCCGCCTGGCGGCGGCGGTGCTCCCGGTCAGGACCGGCGGCCTGCCCGGCCGGCGGGGCGGTGAGCGTCTTTTGCCAGAGCACGATATCGCCGCGCTCAGACTCCACCCGCACCACCGCCCGCCCCTGCCCGAGCAGGCCGCGAAGCTTCTGCGGTCTTTGCACCTGGAACCGTAGCGGCAGGTTTGTCCGCACCGTGCCGCGGCCACTTTCGGCAGCTACCTCACAGGACGAGCCTGCCGGTAGGAAAAGCCGGATTTCCCCTTCGCCACTCTCGAAACGGTAGTAGCCGTGTTCGAGAACAGAGAAATCACCGCTGATGTGGCCTTTGCCGGTATCCACTGTTATACGGGGCGAAAACATATCGGCGAGGTGCACATCCCCGTGACCGGTGTCGATCACTACCTCCCCGCGTGCCCGTTCCACCTGAACACCGCCGCCCCCCGTATCGACGCGCAAAGGCCCAAGGACACCAACGGCCCGCACCGCCCCGGAGGAAGTGTCTACCACCACGGGGCCCTCCGCCTCTTCAATGAGAACGCTGCCGCCGACCGTGTCCACATACACCCGCCCGTGCGCGTGCCTGACCTCCACGGGGCCACTCGTAGCGTCGACGCTCACGTTGTCACCGCCTTCCACGTACACCGGGCCGCCCCGCGCATCGACAAAGATGCGCCCGTTCATCCCCGTCACGTGGACGCCGCCGTCGTACTGCTCCACCATCAGTTCGGCTTTCTCCGGGGCGGAAATCAAAAGCTCCAGATCTCCCCGTAACGATGGGGGTTGAGCCCGTTCCACTTCCACATAAACGCGGCCCGGGCTGCGACGCACATGTACGGCGCCCGGGTCCAGCCACCCGCCCGATCGCCGCCGCGCAAGCACGTGCACGGCCGGGGTCGCCCAGCCGTGTACGTCTACATGTGCCCCGCGGGCCTCCACGTTCAGCCTGCGGAGCCGGTCAACCTCTGCCAGGGCTTCCCATGCCCTGCCGGGACCGGCCATCAGCCTTCCACCCCAGAAGCGTCCGGCGGCCCAGCCGGCCCCGGCTCACCGTCGTCCGGCGTTTCCGTCACGGGCGGCTTGGCCCCAGACTGACCGCCGGCGAACTCCCGCACCACCAGGTCACCGCTGATAGTTTTCATGCGGAGGTGGCCATGGCCGGAGCCCACCCGCAGAGACAGCACTCGCCGCCGCCGCTCCAGCTGCACGTGCGGCAGCCGGCAGTCCAGGTCCCCCGATAGCGCCTGCATTTCGGCGGTGAAATCGCTCGCCGACGGGAGATAAAGTTCCATGTCGCCGCTCACTGACTGCAAGTCGGCTCTACCCGAAAACGGTGCCGCCACCCGGCAGACGACATCCCCACTCACGCTCTGAATTTCGATCCGGTCGGCGCGGGTCATCTCCGCACTGACATCACCGTTCACCGTGTGCACAGAAAGCTCGCCGGCAAGCTGCCGGGCTGTAAGATCACCGTTTACCGAGCGGACGGTCAGCGAAGCCCCCGTACCTTCGAGTCTGACATCGCCATTTACAGTGTGGATTTCGACGTTTACGCCGCGCGGCAGGGTGATCTGGAAATCGACCCGCGGCATGTGCCCGAAGTGTATCCGCTCCCCGACGCGGGTACGGATGCGGACAACCTGACCGCCCTCCTCCACTGTGATCGGCACCGGGGGTACCGTGCCGTCCGCCTTCTCCCAGGCGCGGATCACGGCCTTCACGCTGGCCGCTTCGACCTCCGCTCCCTCGATGGTGACATCCCCGTTGGGATTGTGCAGGGCAAACACCCCGACGGCAGGAATTTTGCCCTGCCACGACCAGGATGAGATGTGCGGTGTGCCGCCTTCCGAGAAGAGATCGCCTACCCCACGGAGGCTTTCACCGACAACAACGCTCACACCGCTGCCGAGGTCCCGCAGCCCGCGCAGGCTCACTCGTAGGCCGCGCATGGCACTATCCACGGCATCGGCGATGGTGCGTCGCAGGTCGTCGCCCAGCCCAGCCTCACCAAGGGCAGAACGCACACTTTCCGATATGTTCTGTGCCGTCTCCTTCATGGATTGCCGGAACGCCTCAGCGTCCAGTCTTTGATCGGTTGCCCCCTCTTGGTGCGGCTGCGGCGCCGTGCCGGTCTTTTCCGCGGGTCCCTCCGACTCCGCCGCGTCTTTGGGTGCCGCGGATGGCCGCAGGGCATCCAACAGTTGTGCCGCCTGCTCTACAGTGATCTTGCCGTCCCGCAACATTTGCAGGATCAAAAGCCGCTCTTCCTCCAAGGCCGATACCCTCCTTTGACCTCGTGGTGTTACAGATCGCGCAACAAGCGGACAGCTTCTTCAGGTTTGAGGTCGCCGCGGTCGAGGGCTTCCAGGATCTCACGCCGCCGGGCCTCGGACGGATCCGGGATCTTGACGTCCACCGCGTAACCGAGGGCTTCGATGATGGCCTCGAGCCGGCTGCGCACGGTAGGATAGGAGACACCAAGCTCTCTTTCCATCTCACGGATGTTACCGCGGGACTTGAGGAACAGGGCCACAAAGTCCTGCTGTTCGGGTGTGAGCACACCAAGCCTGCCGGCCGAGAATCGTCCCTCAATGGTAGTGTCACAATAGCGGCAGTGCAGGCGCACCACTTCCATTTCTTCGCCGCAGACCGGGCACTTGTGCAAGGCCGGGTGTTCCGCCATCCCAACCACCCCGCAACAAAAGTTTAAGTGTCGCTCTCAATAAGTTTAACGTGTCGGCTAAAATATATTGCAGGGCGGCTGGGACGTCAAGGGGAAGTTTGGGTAGGGATTGGTTCGCTGACAGGGCTCTCAGGTCAATGATCCCCAGGAATTTTCCAGCCTCCGTTGTCAAACCGGAAGACCCGCGGGCCCGCGCCCTGAACGTTGCGCCGTTCAAGGGTCAGGCTGCGCGTGTTCCCGGTGACAACGGGTTTGCCAGCGGAACCCTGGTTCTTCGCAGTGAGTAGCCCGGCTACATGGTGGCCAGTGCCCTCCTGCTGCCAGGTGAAGCCCGTGGTGATAGCCTCCCCCGGTTCCGACTTCAGCGATGCCTGTTTGTCGAGACTGACATCGCCCAGGTTGATGGCGTGGTTGTCAAAGGTGATGGCAAAGGCCAGTTGCCCATCTGTTCGCGCCTCAATGGCGTTCAGGAACGTGACGACGATCTCTCCGCCTTTCACACTGGTGGCAACAGAGGCCGGAGCAGTGTTGCCGCCGGCCGGTGACCCGGTCCCGCCCGCTTGCACGACAACCGGTTCCTCTCCCCCGACGGCCCCGGCTGGTTTATTCGGTTGCGGCTGCCGTCCGTAGAGGATTCCGGCGCCGACTCCGACTACCAGTAGGACCAGGGCTGTAGCAACCCATGATCTGACCCTCACAGATATTTTGCTCCTTTCTTGCCACATTACCTGAAGGAGGCAGCGACCATCGGGTGGCTTTTGACCCGATACAGGGTGCGTATGCCAAACGCGATGCCGACCGCGTTTGCTCCCAGCCCCAACAAGACGAAGCAGCGCCGGCTCCAGTTAGCAGCCTGTGATCCGCCGGAACCGACCGGATGATCCCACGCACGTAAAGGTATAAGGCCACCTGTACGCCAAACCCGGCGGCCACCAGGAACACGAACACGGCGTCGGCGCCAGGGCTGCCATCACGCCTCCCACGGCCGAGTGGATCACCCGACGCCCACGCAAAACCCTACGAGCCTCCACGGCGCCCCGTCACCTGCCACCACCCGGTCTCGGTCGTCCTCCAACTACCCGCCCCGGTTGGAACATCAACACGACTGGGGCTGCATGCCCTCGAGTTCGCCTTCCACCCTCGCCAAGAGCTAACCGGATCCCACAGTCGTGCTCTACGGCTACGTAGTCATGGTAAGTGAGCGATATGTATTACATTTGACAAAAGTGTGGAGAGGCCATAGAGATCAGGTGGCCGGGAGACTCTTGGTCGCGAGTCGGCCACCATGTCACCAGCCAAGTGCCCGTGAACGCTCACTCGTAAGCGCAGGGTCCTTTCAGCACACGTCAGCCGGGGTGCAGGAAGTCGTACAGGCGTTGCGCCACGGCGAGGTTCATGCCCTCCACCGCAGCCAAATCATTCACGGACGCCTCCTTCATTACTGCCACCGAGCCAAACTTCTTGAGCAGGGCCCGCTTGCGGCGGGGGCCGATGCCCTCCACATCGTCCAAGAGGGAACGCATGCCGCGCGTGCCACGGCGTTTGCGGTGGTAACCGACGGCGAAGCGGTGTGCCTCGTCGCGGATCTGTTCAACCAGAAGAAGCCCCGGATTGTCAGCAGGGAGAATAACCGGATCGGGCCGGTCCGGCAGAATGAGGTATTCGTGTTCCTTGGCAATGCCGGCCACCGGCAGGTGATCCAAGCCGAGTTCTGCCAGCACCCTCCGTACCGCGTTTACCTGGCCACGGCCGCCGTCGATAAGCAACAAGTCGGGCAAAGGAAGAAAACTGCTACTCTTCCGGCCCTGTTCCTCGGTGCCACCGGGCGCATAGGTGCCGTTCTCTTCGGCTGCTCGGGCCGCATCCTCCCCAGGCGGTGTCCCGGTTCCCCCCGCCGCGGCCTCGGCCGCCTCACGTAAGCCCCTCACCAGCCGCCGCCGCACGATCTCTGCCATGGAGGCAAAATCGTCCTGCCCCTCCACCGTCTTGATGGCAAAGCGGCGGTACGCGTCCTTCTGCGGACGGCCGTGCGCCATCACCACCATCGACCCCGTGGCGTCTCGCCCCTGCAGGTTGGAGACGTCATAGCACTCGATACGCTCGGGCGGCGCCGCCAGCCCCAGGGCACGCGCCAGTGCTGCCAGCCCGGCCTCGATACGGCCGGCGTCCGCTGCCCGCTCGGCCCGCATGAGGGCCACCGCCTCGGCCGCGTTGCGGGCCGCCATCTGGCACAGGTCCCGCTTGAACCCCCGCTGCGGCCAGACAAACCGCACCCTCGCAGCTCCCTTCTTTTCCAGCCAGGCGGCAATCGCGTCCGGCTCCTCCACCGGGTCCTGCACCAGCACCTCCGGTACCTCCACCGGCCGCGTCGCGTAATACTGTTTCACGAAGGCGGTGATGATCTCACCGCCTTCGGATTCGGCGGCATGGTCGAGGAAGAAGTCCTCGCGCCCCACCAGCTTGCCCTCGCGGATGCTGAGCACCTCCACGCAGGTGTCCGCACCCTCACGCGCCCACCCGATCACGTCGCGGTCGACCATGTCGGGTAGCATGATTTTCTGCCGCTCCGTGGCCTCGCGGACGGCCTGGATCTGGTCGCGGAGCACCGCCGCCCGCTCGAACTCCAACCGCTCCGCCGCCTCTTCCATCTCGGCTTCCAGCTGGCGGATGATCTCGTCCGTGCGTCCCTCCAGGAACAGGCAAAGTTTATCGATTCCCTGCCGGTACGTAGCTGCGTCGACTAGCCCCACGCACGGGGCTGGGCAGCGGTGGATGTGGTAGTCGAGGCACGGTCGCTGTACGTTGCGAAACTTGTGATCGGAGCAGGTGCGGTAGCCGAACAGGCGGCGGGCGAGGCGCATGGTCTCGGCGATGGCGCCCGAGCGCGTGTAGGGGCCAAAGTAGCGGGCGCCGTCTTTCTTGCGGGCGCGGGCGATGCTCACGCGCGGGAAGTCCTCCGCCAGGTTGACACGGATAAACGGGTAGTGTTTGTCATCCCGCAGCTTGATGTTGTATTCGGGGTGGTGTTCTTTGATGAGGTTCGACTCGAGGATCAGCGCCTCGACCTCGTTGTCCACGATGATCCATTCGAGGTCGGCGATCTTCTGCACCATGGTAAGGGTGCGCGTGTTGAGCCCGCGTGACGCCTGGAAATATGAACGCACACGCGACCGGAGCGACCGGGATTTGCCGACGTAGATGACCCGTCCCCGCTCGTCATGAAAGATATACACGCCCGGCTGGTCCGGCAGGCGGGCAAGCTTATCGTGAAGGCGGTCTTTGGTTTCGGCCGGATGCTCAGTCATACTTCCAGTCTAACAAAGTGCCAGACCGCATGCATGTATATACGCGCAGGGTCAGCCCGGCTTGACGTTTGGGGCCTGCCGCACGCGGGGCTCGGGCATGTTACTGGCCACCCAGAACCCCAACCCCGTTGTGACGAGCGTCAGGAGAAAGGTCAGCTGGTAGCCGGCCAACTGCACGAGTAGCCCACCGGCCACGGGTAGAAAACTCGTAACCGCCATAACCGTATTCATTATGCCTGTATACATGGGGCGCAGCTCGGCAGGCACCACTTCAATCAGGTAGTTGGTAAACCCGATCCAGCCGGCCGCTGCGTACACCCCGCTGAACATGAAAGGCATGAACATCACCACCGCCGCCACTTGCGGCACCCCCGCTGCCATTGCCCCCGCGGCCACAAGCCCCGCCAGCGGTGCCCCGCTTACGACCGCCGCGGTCGCCCGCACCACCGCCCGGTTGCCGAGGCGGTCGCCTGCGTGCCCCAACGCCAGGCTGCCGAGTACGGACCCCACCATCTGTGCCGACACATAAAGCCCTACCGTGCCGGCCGGCACCCCGAGCTGGTCCCGGGCAAACACTGCGAAAAACGGTATGCTCAGCCAGACGGAATTGGCCAACAGGCGGGCAGTCACCAGCCTGGCAAAAACGGGGTGCTCCCGCCAGTACCGCGGCACCGCCCGCAGATAATCCCAAAGCCCCACCTGGACCGTCGCTGGCTGGCCCGGCGGCTCTTTGACCAGGGAAAAGGCGATAAATGACCCGGTGGCGATCACGGCGCCCGTAAAAAGCACCACGGCATAATTCACCGGGTAGGCCGGCCCCTGCGGACCAAGGAGATAGCGGATGATAAATCCCGACCCAAAGGCCAGCAGACCGCCCATGGCTTGGTAGTAGCCGAAAAGCCGTCCCCGCCGTCTGTGGGATATGGATTTGCCGACAATATCCACGTAAGGCACCCCGGTGATGCCGTCTCCGAGGCTCAAGGTGACCAGGAAGAAAAAGAATAACGCAAGTGCCAGTTCTGGCCGCCGCCCGGCAAACAAGAGTACGCTCGCCGCCATCAGGTAAAAGCTACTGCGGTGAATAGCCATGCCTATGACCGACACCTTGAGCTTGCGGGACAGGCGGGAAGCAATCCTGGCCACAAAAAGCTGCGGCAGAAACCACCCGCCGGTACGTATGGCTGCCACGAGCCCGATGAGCACACTGGAGCTGGTAAGAGTACTCACAAATACCGGTAAAACCGTGGCACTGTCGGCAAAGGTGCTGCCCCACATGAAAAACACGCCGTCCAAAAACATCGCCCGGAAATTGTACTGCTCGTCGGGCAGGTAGGCGGGTTCGAGTTCCTGCGGCTGGTTCTTATGCACGTCTTTGTACCCCATACAATTCCTCCAAATAACGTTCACCTTGGGTGCCTAATTACCTGCTCGGCCCACGGTGCCGGCCGCAGCCCGGGCCGCTATTGTATTTCGCAAACCGAAATGTTAACCTCTTTGCGTATGGGGTGATTTGAATTTGGACTCAGCGAGCGTGGCTGTGAACGGCAAGGCACAAAAACCAGCCGGTCACGTGTGGCAATGGGCCGCCCGCACTTTCCGAGCTCTCCGTTACCGTAACTTCCGGCTTCTTTGGATCGGGCTTTTGATATCGAACGCCGGTACTTGGATGCAGACCATTGCCCAAGGGTGGCTTGTGCTGAAACTGTCGAACAACGCCCTCGATCTTGGCCTCATGGGGCTGGTCAGGGCGTTACCCCTGATTGCGTTTTCCCTGATCGGCGGTGCCTCGGCAGACTTTGTCGACCGCCGCAAGCTTTTGTACATCACGCAGACCGTGCTGGCCACCACGGCCCTAACGCTCGGGATCCTGACCTGGCTCGGGTACGTGCAGGTCTGGCATATCTACATACTGTCCTTTATCAATGGCATCGCCCAAGCCTTCGACCAGCCCACCCGCCAGTCGCTGGTGCCGCGCCTGGTGCCGCGGGAGGACCTTTTGAACGCACTCGCCCTCAACTCGATGGCATTCCAGGGTGCCGCTCTGTTCGGCCCCACCGCCACCGCTCTCTTGGTGCCATACATTGGGCTACAGGGAGCGTTTTTCGCCAACGCCCTGTCCTTCGGGTCAGTGATTATTGCCCTGACCTTCATGGAGCTGCCGGCCGGGGCAGCCGCGCAGCGCACTCATTCCGTATGGGAGGATCTCATCGCCGGTATCCGTTACGCTGCCGCCAATAAAAGCATCATGGCCCTTCTATTGATTGGCGCCATTACCAGCGTGTTCGGGCGCGGGTACAACGCCTTTTTGCCGGTCTTCGCCGACCGTGTACTGCACGTGGGCATACAAGGGCTGAGCGTACTGTCCACCAGCGTGGGCGCCGGCACCATCGTGTTTGCCATGGGTGTCGCAAGCCTCGGCCCCGGTTTCCGCCACAAGGGGAAATTGGTGGTGGTGGCGGCGCTGACGTTTGCGGTTTTCCTGTCGGTGTACGCCTGGTCGCCTTACTTCTACCTCACCCTGCTGGCATTGTTCCTGGTAGGAGGACTGAATGTGGCGATGATGTCAACCATCAACACGACGGTGCAGACCCTCACCCGCGACGAAGTCCGCGGCCGCGTGATGTCACTTTTCACCATCGTGAACATGGCTGGCATGCCCTTGGGTCAGGCCCCCCTCGGGTGGTTCATTGACCGGGTGGGACCGTCGGTGGCCGTATCCACCGGCGCCACCATCGTCTTTTCGGGCGTGCTGGCGGTAGTCCTATGGATCAGGCAGCTGTGGGTTACGCAATGAAATAAAAAGGGCGGCGTCACGCCGCCCTTTGCATGGCAGTTTTCGTTTGTCGCGGCCTCTAGCTCCAGCGATTGTAGTACCCGGCAGCACCGTAGCCGCTGTAACCGGCCGTGCCGTACCCACCGGCAGCACCGGTGGCGCCTGTCATACCGGCGGTGCCATACTGGGAAAGCGACGAAGTCCCATACTGCGAAGTCATGCCGGTCCCATATTGACCAGCCGTACTCGCGGTGTACTGTCCAGCCGTAGTGCCGTACATGCCCGTGCCGTATTGACCAGCGCTGCCGTAGCCCTCGTCGCTACGGTAGTTGGTCGTGCCATACTGCGAAGTGCCGGCGGAACCCGCTTGGCTGTAGCCCCCGGTCTGGGCACCGTACTGGCCAGCGCCAAACTGCCCAGTGTAACCACCGTAGCTCTGGCCAGCCCCGAACTGGCTCATGCCATAGCTACCGTACTGGCCAGTGCCGGCTCCATATTGCCCGGCCCCATAACCCGCGCCGTATTGCTGCCCGCCGTACGCGCCCCCGGGTACCCGTGCATTAATGGTCTGCTCCACGGCCAACCGGATTTGCGCCAGCTGCCCGTAAGCCTGATTGATGAGACGATCCAGCTGCTGGACCGCCATCGGTGTGGGATTGGCCTGTGCTTGTGCCGCCAACTGCCCGATCTGGTTTAGAGACTGCTGCAGATCCTGGATGAACCTATGTGGCAACCAACGTCCCCCCTTGAGGAAATTGACTACCGCATATGATCACCATATCCGTGAGTGTCTAAACGGCAAAATGTGGGTTCAGTCGCTGAAGCGGGCCGTTGCTGACGCCATCTCAGGGCCAGATTTCAAAAGTACCCATTCAGTGCGGTCGATCACAAGTCCATGGTAGCTAGCGGTCCATGAAACGAAAATGTCCCGGAAAGGACCGATTTGAACCGCGGGGATTTGTACCAGCACATCATGGCCCTTATAGTCGACATTTACTGTCGACAGGTTGGCACTGTTTTTGGCCAATACCAGGCATTTTGGCGTACCGCCCGCGAGTTGCAAATCGATCCGTGTGACCTGCCCGGGCGGACCGAAGACGCGCAGCTGCAGCTCGTAAGTAATACTGCGGCTCGCCGCTGCCCGTGTTTCCACCCCAAACTGGAGGCTCGCTTGCTCCTCGCCAACGAACACGCCGGTCAGGTCGCCCGCCCCGCGCAGATCTTCGCCGATCGTGTCTTTGGCCGGGTCCTGCACGATCAACTGCCCGCGGAAACCCAAGCCGTCCGGTGCTTCGGCCAGCGGCCGACCGGCAAATTCCACCGGGTTTCTGGGAGCGAAAAGCTCGTTTTGCCTGACAAAACTTAGAAGAAAGCCCCGAATGACCGCGATCTGGGTCCGGTAAGCCTCCACGGCCCGCAATTTGGTTTCTTCCTGCCCAGTGGTGAGATCCAGCGTTTGCCAGTCGCTTTCCACCTCGGCCAAGTCCCAGGGCGGTGCCAGGTAGGCATCCATGTGCAGTCCCTGCGGCGTTGGCCAGTCCCAGTTGCCCCGGTGGACAAGGTATGTTTCCACCGGTACCCCCTCGCGCCCGAGATCGGCCAGAGCATAAACCGTAAAGGCGTAGGCGGTCATGTGGTCGGGATGGCGGTCACCTGGGTGCGGCGTCACGACCATGGTGGGTTGAAACTCCGTGATGATTTTTTCCAAATCGGACACGACCGAAGCCCCCGCATACGGTGCGTGGGGGGTGAAACTGTTGTCATATGGAGAGTACCGGTCCCGCGTGTACGGGCTCAGGTACGGATTACCGGGGTCCCAGTGGTCGTACCACATATGGGCCGTGCCGCCGTCGGGGTAACCAAGAAAGGTCACATCGGCAGCCGGTAGGCCGAGAATCGCCAAAGCATGGAGGGTCTCCTGCTGCCGCTGGTAGGCAAACTTGATATAGTCCTCCGGCGACGGCAGGGGATCATGATACAAAGCCCGTACAGCCCGGCTAAAGCCGTCGCCATTCGTGATCATCACCACCCGCACCTGGGCGCCGGCGGCCAGCGCGGCCTGAATCAGGCCGCCTGGACCCAGCGTCTCATCGTCGGAATGTGGGGCCACGATCAAAATACGGTCCGACGCCCGGATAGCCGGAAACGAAGCCAGCGAGGCATGTACATGCCGGTTATGAAACCACTGGCCACCCAGATACCCAAGAATCAGAATACCAAGGGCCGTAACCAGAAACGTGATTATCCGCCGCAGTCGAATCCAGCCCAACTAGGACCTCCCCAAACTGGCCGGCAGTGTGGCCTTTTCCAACACCCGGGCCAGGAACCGGCCGGTGTATGAACCGGGGTGGCTCGCCACTTCCTCCGGAGTACCCTCCGCTACCACCGTGCCGCCTTCATCCCCGCCCTCCGGGCCGAGGTCGATAATCCAGTCCGCCACTTTGATGACGTCCAGGTTGTGTTCGATCACCACTACCGTGTCACCTGCGTCGACCAGCCGTTGCAGGACCTCCACGAGCTTGTGCACGTCCGCCATGTGCAGTCCCGTCGTCGGTTCGTCAAGAATATAAAGGGTTTTCCCGTTGGTGCGGCGGCCGAGTTCGGTCGCCAGCTTGACCCTTTGGGCCTCACCACCTGACAACGTGGTGGCAGGTTGCCCGAGGCGGATGTAGCCGAGGCCCACATCAGCCAGCGTTTGCAACCGCCGTTTCAGGCGCGGGATGTTCTGGAAGAATTCCAGGGCCTGGTCCACGCTCATGTCCAGCACATCGGCGATATTCTTGCCCTTGTAAGTTACCTCCAGGGTCTCCCGGTTATAACGCCGGCCGCCGCAGACCTCACACGGCACGTACACGTCGGGCAAAAAGTGCATCTCAATCTTGATGATGCCGTCACCGCGGCAGGCCTCGCACCGGCCGCCACGTACGTTAAAGCTAAACCGGCCGGGCTGGTAGCCGCGTGCCCGGGCGAGTGGCACCTGGGCAAACACAGCCCTGACATCGTCAAAAAGCCCCGTGTACGTGGCCGGGTTCGATCGCGGGGTGCGCCCGATGGGCGACTGGTCGATGGCGATCACCTTTTCCAGGTGCTCGAGACCAAGGATGGCATCGTGCTCACCCGGCTGCATCCTCGCATGGTTGAGTTTGGCAGCCGCACCACGGTACAGGATGTCGTTTACCAGGGTACTCTTGCCGGAACCGGAGACACCCGTGACGCAGATGAAAAGGCCAAGGGGGAAGCGCACGTTGATGTTTTTCAAGTTGTGTTCCCGGGCCCCCCGCACCTCCAAAAACTCGCCGCGCGGCTTTCGCCGCTGAGCCGGAACTGGTACCTGCCGCCGCCCAGACAGGTACTGGCCGGTGATGGAGGCCGGGTTGGCCACGATATCCGCCAGCGTACCCTGCGCCACCACCTGCCCCCCGGCCTCACCGGCCCCCGGGCCGATGTCCACGATGTAGTCGGCGGCCCTGATGGTCTCCTCGTCATGCTCCACCACGATCACACTGTTACCGAGATCCCGCAGCCGCTTCAGCGTGGCCAAAAGCCGGTCCTGATCCCGCGGGTGCAGGCCGATGCTTGGCTCATCCAGGATGTAGAGCACGCCCACGAGGCTCGACCCGATCTGGGTGGCCAGCCGGATGCGCTGCGACTCGCCGCCCGCCAGGGTGCCGGCAGCACGGTTGAGCGTGAGATAATCGAGTCCCACGTCCACCATAAACTGCAGCCTGGCCTCGATTTCCTTCAACACCTGGTGGGCGATGAACCGCTCGCGGTCGTCCAGGGCAAGCTCGCGGATAAACCGCAAGGCCTCGCGCACCGAGAGCGCGGTGAATTGGGCGATGTTTTTGCCCCCGACGGTTACCGCCAGGCTCTCGGGACGCAGCCGGTCGCCATGGCAAACATCGCACGGCTTGGTGGTCATGTATTCTTCCAGCCACTCACGTTCGCCCTCGGAAATGGCTTCGCGGTAACGCTTTTCGAGGTTGGGAATCACTCCTTCGAACCGGGCCGTCCTGGTAGTCCCGCGGCCGGCAAAACCGTTGTAGCTGAACCGCACCACAACCTCGGGCCGCCCGTAAAGGATGGCGTCTACCTGCTCCGGCGCCAGGTCAGCCACCGGCACGTCCATGGGGATACCCATGGCGCGGCAGGCTGCCTCCAGCATGTTTGGGTAGAAATCGCTGGAACCGCGATACCACGGCTCCACGGCCCCGTCGGCCAAAGTACGGCGGCGGTCGGGAATGACAAGCTCCGGATCGATTTCCTGCTTGAACCCGAGCCCATCGCAGGCCGGGCAGGCCCCAAACGGGCTGTTGAACGAGAACATGCGCGGTGACGGTTCTTCCACACTGATGCCGCACACGGGGCAGGCAAACTTTTGGCTGAAAAGCATCTCCTCCCCCGACTGCGTGACCACAAGGACCACGTCGCCCGAAAGCTTCAGGGCGGTTTCCAGCGATTCCGCCACACGGGCCGTAACCCCAGGCCGCACCACCAAACGGTCGACCACCACTTCGATGCTGTGCTTTTTGTTTTTCTCCAGTTTCGGCGTGGCATCGAGTGTGTACACGGTCCCGTCCACGCGCACCCGCACGAAACCCTCGCGCCGCGCGTCGTCGAAAACCTTTTCGTGTTCTCCTTTGCGGCCGCGCACGATGGGAGCAAGCACCATGAAAGCAGTCTCCGCCGGCAGGGACAGGATCTGGTCGACCATCTGCTGGACGGTCTGGTGGGAGATCGGGCGGCCGCAGGACGGGCAGTGCGGCTGGCCGATCCGCGCGTACAGAAGACGCAGGTAATCGTATATTTCCGTAACTGTTCCCACCGTGGAACGCGGGTTGTGACTGGTGGTTTTTTGGTCAATCGAGATGGCCGGCGACAACCCTTCTATGTAGTCGACGTCGGGTTTGTCCATCTGCCCAAGGAACTGCCTAGCATAGGACGAGAGCGACTCCACGTACCGCCTTTGCCCTTCGGCGTAGATCGTATCGAATGCCAAAGACGACTTGCCTGAGCCGGACAGGCCAGTGAAAACTACCAGCTTGTCCCGCGGGATGGTAAGGTCGATGTTCTTGAGGTTATGCTGACGTGCTCCCTTGATGACAATTTGCGAAGAACCCAACTAGGAAGGCCTCCGTATGGAAATCCAGCCGGTCTTTCTGGTGAAGACATTATACCATTGCCCCTGGAAACAGCGTGGCCACCGGGGGACAAGAGGCATATGATGAAATGCCCACAAACCCCGGTGGGTCTCACGCATCTTCCCCCTTCACCCATGGGGGAGCGGTAACGCTCCCCCACTATTTTCTGCCGTGCGGTCCGCGCCGGTCCCATCACAGGACCGAGATATATTGTTCGAGCTCCCAGGGATGAACCTGCTTGCGGTAGACATCCCACTCGATCCGCTTGGCTTCCGTGAAATGGGTGAAGACATGTTCGCCCAGGGCGGCCTTGATCACCTCGTCTTCCGCCAAGGCATCCAAGGCCTCCTCCAAGCTCCCCGGCAGGCTGTCGATGCGGGCTTCTGCCCGCTCGCGCGGGGTCATCTCAAAAATGTTGCGGTCGACAGGATCGGGTGGCACCAGCCCCCGCTTGATGCCGTCTATTCCCGCTGCCAGCATTACCGCCATGGCCAGGTAGGGGTTGGCGGCCGGGTCCGGGCTCCTCAGCTCAAAGCGGGTGCTCTGGCCACGCTTGGCAGGCACCCGGACAAGGGGCGACCGGTTCCGCTGCGACCAGGCGATGTAAACCGGGGCCTCGTAACCCGGGACCAGGCGCTTGTACGAATTGACCGTCGGGTTGCAAACGGCCGTGATCGCCCGGGCATGGGCCAGAAGCCCGGCCAAAAAGTGCATGGCCGTGCGCGAGAGCTGGTACGGAGCCGAAGGATCGTAAAAGGCGTTTTTGTCACCGCGGAAAAGGGACTGGTGCACGTGCATGCCCGATCCATTCACGCCGTAAATGGGTTTCGGCATGAAGGTGGCATGCAAGCCGTGCCGGTGGGCAATGCTCTTGACCACCAACTTAAAGGTCATCAGCCGGTCGGCAGTGGTCACTGCCTCGGCGTAGCGGAAGTCGATCTCATGCTGCCCGGGGGCAACCTCGTGGCTGGAGCGTTCTACCTCGAAGCCCATGCTTTGCAGCGCCACCACCATTTCGCGCCGGGCAAGTTCACCAGCATCGATCGGTGCCAGGTCGAAGTAGCTCGCTTGGTCGTGCGTCGCCGTGCTCGGCGTACCGTCCGGATTCCGCAGGAACAAGAAGAATTCGGCTTCTGGACCCGTCATGAAGGTGTACCCCTCGGCGGCGGCCTGTGCGCACACCTTTTTAAGGACGAAACGGGGGTCCCCTTCGAACGGGTTGCCTTCCGGATCGGCGACATCGCAGATCAGCCGTGCCACCGCTCCGTCCCCATTTCCAAGCCACGGCAGGATTGCAAACGTATCTGGGTCTGGCCACAGATACATGTCGGATTCCTCGATGCGTACAAACCCGTGGATGGAGGATCCATCGAACATCAGCTCGCGGTTGAGGGCTTTCTCAAGCTGGTCAATGGGGATGGTTACGGCCTTTGCGACTCCCAGAATATCCGTAAATTGCAAGAGTATAAAGCTGACGTGCCGTTCGTGGGCCAGACGCAGGACATCATCATTACTCATCACTGAAGGCATCGGTGGCAGATCGCTCCCTTCCCCAGGCATCTCATGATATGTTTGTCAAGAAATCGTCGGCAAAAACACTGGCGGCAGGCTACTTTTTCTCACCCCCCGTATGGTGACGCTCCCGGCCCCGCCAGCCTTCTGGCTCGGCCCGCGGCTGGGCATACAGAGGCGGCGTCTGGGCGGGTGGGCGAAACCGGGCCTTGACGTCGTCATCCCGCGCTTCGAGGTCAGCCGCCCAGGCGGCTACGGCCAGTACGGCCTCCCTGGGAGACAGCCCGCTCTGTTGGCGGGCCAGCACCTCCCGCACCGCCTGCAGCCCGAGACCCCGGTCGCGTAGTTCCTTGATCCACTTCAAAAGCTCGACGTCTGCTGGCGAATAAAGGCGTTGGCCCCCCGGCGTGCGTTGCGGGTGTACAAGGCCTGCGGCTTCGTAATAGCGGAGGCGCCGTTCGCTCAGCGCGGTCAGTTTTTTTACCACGCCAATGGGATACAAGGGCGAGAAATCACCGACATCCACGGCCAGCACCTCCGCCCTGAGCCTAAGCGCCGCCACACAAACGGTCAATCTTTTGTTAGGTTTTCTAACATGCAAGGTTTGTCGACTGTGCGGGACATTATACCTGTCGGCCGCACGGCCTAGCACACCGGTGCCGTGTTGCACCGCAAACTCACGGCAAAGGAGAGAGGATTGTGCAGTGGGCGATGGTTTACCAAACTCTTACCAGTTCCAGGGGCATTTGGGGTGTGATCATTGTCCTCGCGATTATTGCCGTCGCCATTTACGCGTACAGCCGTTCCGCCGCTTCGCGTCGCGTAGGCCTGGGCGACATGGAGACCGGATCTCCTGATACCAGGACGCGCGCCAACGCCGAGGCCCAGCGGGCTTATCGTGAACGCACACGCGACACCCAGGACACAGCAGGACAGAACAGGCCGCCAGAAAATCCCGGTTCATAGCTAAGGGTTTTCTGCCGTACCGGGGGCCGTTGGCAGGGATATCCGCCCTCGTTCGCGAAGGAACCGAACGGGGGGCGGGTAGGAATGCCGGATTATAGCCACCAAGCGGTCGCACCTGCCGAGGTAGCCATCGTAACAGACAGTGCCGCCAGCCTGTCACCTGCACAGGCAGCGGAGTATGGCATTGCGGTCGTTCCCATCCGGATACAGTTCGGCAGCGAATCGTACCGTGATGGCATAGACATCACGCGGGAAGCCTTTTACGACCGCCTGGCGGCCAAAGGCCCGCATCCTACCACGTCTTTGCCGCCGCCAGTGGAGTTCATGGAAGTCTATCGCTCTCTCGCTATGCGTGCCAAATCCATTATCTCGATCCACGTCATGGGATCGGCCAGCGGCACGGTACAGGCCGCCCGCCTTGGAGCCGCCATGCTCCCCGACCAGGACATCACGGTAGTCGATTCCCTCAGCGCCAGTATGGGCCAGGGCTTTCTGGCACTCCTGGCAGCACGGCTGGCTCGTCTTGGCCACACCAAAGCTGAAATCCTGTCCGCCCTAGACCGGGCCAGGAAAAAAGTGGACATCTACGGTGCCATTTCTTCGCTCGACTATGTACTCCGCGGGGGCCGCGTGCAGCGGGGAGCGGCTCTGCTTTCTTCCGTCCTCAAAATCCACCCGGTGGTGCGCCTGCACGATGGTGTGGTGGAGGTGGCCGACATCGTGCGCACGTTCCCGCGCGCGGTGGAACGGGTAATCCGGCTGGCCCAGCAATCCGTGGGCGCCCGTCCGGTGCACTTGGCCGTGCTACACGCCAACGTCCCGGAACAGGCCGAATCCCTCTTGCACAAGGTGCAGTCGAGTTTCAACTGCGTGGAAGCATTGGTGGCTGATGTGGGAGTAGCGATTGCCATCCATGGTGGCCCTGGCGTGATCGCCGTGGCCACCATGGAAGAATAGGCATTCATCACCGCAGATCTTTTTTCATGCGTTCGAACTCTTCACTGGAGATTTCCCCGCGGGCGTAACGCTCCCGCAAGATTTCCAAGGCCCGGTCCCGATGGGTACCAAAGTCCAGCCCCCGGCCGTCGTAGGCACGCACCAGCAACCAGACCACCAGCGCCACAAAAAGGAGCGGAACGATCATCATGTTCAGCTCAACTCCTTCTTCATCCGCTCGTAATCTTCATGGGTGATCTCCCCCCGCGCATACCGTTCCCGCAAGATCGCCAGTGCGGAATCCTCATGGTAACGCACGGACGAGCTGCGGGTCAGGCGGATAATCGCCAGGATAATCAGGCCCACAAAAACGAACGGTACGAGCATCCCAAGCACCGCTAGCACAATTCCCCACACGCCGAGGCCGGCCCCCCAGCCGCCGCCCCAACCCCAGGGTCCCCAAAACATCATGGTCTTTTCCTCCTTTGGAATCTTACTGTTTTTCCGGCCAGGTCTTCTTCCAGCCCGGCCTTTCGTACACACATGATGTCAGGCCGATGTCAAACTATGATGAGCAAAATATGGAGAACTTGTGTAGGAAGGGAAACTGGGGGTTGGTCTCAGGACACCGGGAGGACGAAAGAAAACGTGGTCTTGTCGCCGGGGATGCTCTCCGCCCACATCCGGCCACCGTGGGCTTCTACCAGACGCTTGCTGATCGTGAGCCCAAGCCCAGACCCGCCGGTGGCCCGGGCCCGGGAGGGGTCCGTGCGATAAAAACGCTCGAACACGTATGGCAGATCTTCCGGGGCAATGCCGGGACCCGTGTTGGCCACCTCCACCAACACGTCCGCCGGGCGACGATGACAGCTCACCCACACCTGGCCGCCTGGTGGGGTGTAGGCCACTGCATTGGCGAGAAGGTTGTGCAGCACCTCGGCCAAGCGGTTCTCGTCCGCACTCACAAATGCACCCAAATCTGCTTCTACGCTCAAAGTGATCTGTCGGTCCGCCGCCTTTTTTCCCCATGCACCTGTTACCGCTCGGCAAAGCGCCCCCACATCCACCCGCACCCGCTCGAGCGGCAGCCGGCCCTCGTCCGCCAGCGAAAGCACGCGTAATTCGTCGACCAGCCGGCCCAGCCGGCGTGCTTCCGCTACCGCCACCTCCAAATTGCCCTTGTCAGGCGGAACCACCCCGTCGCGCATGCCCTCCAGCATGCCCTGGATGGCCGTAAGCGGATTCCGCAACTCGTGTGCGATGTCAGCCGTCATCGTCTTCCGCATGTGCTCTGCCCTGCCCAGGGCTTCCCCCAACGCGTTCATGTCCATGGCCAGAGCCTGCAATTCGGCGGTCTCCACTGGCGGTACCCTCACCTGATAGTCACCCTGGGCCAAACGGCCCGCCGCCCTGCGCATCTCCTCTACCGGCCTCACCACCGTGCGCGCCAGCCACGTCCCCAACAGCAAGGCGAGGCCAGCACCGATGAGCATGCCCAAAATGGCTGTCCAGGCCACGTTGGCCAAAAATGACCACGCCGCCTGCTCCATGGCCCGCGTCATGCCGGGCATGGGGTCCTGCGGCCCGTACCCCATCATTCCGCTCATCCCAAGGAACGATCCGAAAAGGTTATACACCGACTGTCCGATGAGATAGCCCGTCAAACCGGCACTGGTCACGGCCACCGCCAGAAACGCGAGCCACAACCGGGAGAAAAGCGTGGGCGCTTTCTTCATGACTGGCCCGTACCTCCGGGAGGGTGAAACCGGTAGCCCGCGCCATAAACCGTCTCGATCACCGTTGGCTGCAGCCCAGCAGCCGCGAGCTTCCGCCGTATGTTTTTGATGTGGGAATCAATGGTGCGTTCGTAACCTTCGTAGGTCGTCCCGAACACAGCGTCCAAAAGCTGCCCGCGCGCGAAGACACGCTCGGGTTGGCGCGCCATGGTCAGGAGGAGATCGAACTCGGCGGCGGTGAGTTTCACTTCCGTCCCTAAAGCCAGCACCCGCCGTTCGGCGGGTATGATTTCCAGCCCCGGCCAGTGCAGCGTCTCGTCCGGTGTCGACATGGCCTGGTTGCGGCGGAGCACGGCCCGTACCCGCGCCAGCAGTTCCCGCGGCGAGAACGGCTTGACGACGTAGTCGTCCGCCCCGAGCTCGAGCCCCACCACGCGGTCGTCCTCACTCGCGCGGGCAGTGACCATGATGATCGGGATATAGCCGCCCTGCCGTTCCCGCAGCCGGCGGCACACCTCCCAACCGGACAAGCCCGGCA
>CADDZV010000014.1 GCA_902812875.1 Clostridiales bacterium | reverse complement strand
GCGCCGACGCGGCGGTGGTGGTGTTGGCTCCCAGCCGCCGCCAGCTTTCTCCGGCGGCCGCCCGGGAGGTGCTGGCGGCAGTGCCGCCATTTGTATGCCGGGTGGGCGTGTTCGTGGATGCTTCGCTGGAAACAGTGGCGGCACTGGCTAAGGAGCTTGCCCTCGACGTCATCCAGCTCCATGGTCATGAGTCGCCCGAGTACTGCCAGGCCCTGCGTGAACTGTCGGGGCGGCGCGTGATCAAGGCCCTGCGGGTGGAGGGACCGCTGCCGGCGGAGGTGGTGGCCGCTTATGCGGATGCAGGCGTCGATGCCATCCTGGCTGACACCAAGGTGCCCGGCGTGGCCGGCGGGACAGGGCAAGTGTTCGACTGGTCGTGGGTGTCACCGCAAAACTACCCACTGCCGCTCATCCTGGCCGGTGGCCTGGACCCGGAGAATGTAACGATGGCCCTCGAGGCGGTGCGTCCCTACGGCGTGGATGTTTCGAGCGGTGTGGAAAAAGAGGGGGTGAAAGACCCAACCAGGATGCGGGCGTTCTTGGCCGCGGTGCGTGCCTGGGAGCGCGGGAGCACGTAGGAATTGCGCCGACCGATATGGAAATCGTTTTCCGGCCAGGCAAAATGACGCAAAGACATAGACGGTAAATGGCCTGACCGGTGGGGGACAGTGGAGGTCTGGCAGTCCGGGTCGACATCGCGCGATGCCTTCGAGAACAAGCTCTCCGACCTCGTGGGGGTGCCGGTGCACCTTCGGTTTCCGGAGGATGTCTGGCGGGACCCGGTGAACGGGCGGGTCACCGGCGACCACGGCGGCCTGTGGGTGGCCGCCACCACCGGTCCGAACATCAACGGGTATGCCTGGGCCGAAATCGAAATCCTGAGCCCCGCCGGAATTTACGCCTTCCGTGCTCTCTGCACCGGCAGTCCGCGGGACGGCTACCGGGCCATCCTGCCGGGCCGCATACCGGTCATCCAGCGCCGCGGTGCCGTACGGGTGCCGCTTCTGGTACCCGTGATCTTCCGGCTGCTGGAATATCGAGGCATGGACCTGAGCCTGGGGCACCAGGTGGGACGGGGGCAAAGCCGCGATATCAGCGCTAGCGGCATCGGCATTGTCACCGACCTGCGGCTGGAGCCGGGGCTGGTGGTGGGGTTGCTGCTCGACCAGGCACCGTGGTCGAACCTGGGCGAACTGCGTGCGGTGGTCATGCGGGTCGAGGCCGAGGCCAACGGCCGTTTCGTGACCGGCCTGCGTTTTTACGGGAACGACCGCCTGGTGGAACGTGCACTTATTCGTCTTATCAAAGAAGCCATGCTGCGGCAACATACCCCGCCCAACCCGGCCTCTTCTGCCGATGCGGGCTGAAAAAGCCCGCCGTCGGGGGAAAAAACCTTTTTGCAGGCAAAGATGGCACCGGGGCGGTGCCCTTTTTATTGGGAGTGATATCCTATGACAACTGCCAGGTGGGAACCGGACGCCACGGGCCATTTCGGACCGTTCGGCGGCCAGTTCGTGCCCGAGACCTTAATGCCGGCACTCGGGGAACTCGAAGAAGCCTTTGAGAAAGCCAGGCACGACGCGGCGTTCACGACGGCGCTGGCCGAGCTGTGGCATACGTACAGTGGGCGGCCGACTCCCTTGACACCGGCCCGCCGGCTTTCTGCCTATGCCGGGGGAGCACAGATCTACCTCAAACGCGAGGATTTGAACCACACTGGGGCTCACAAGATCAACAACACCTTGGGCCAGGCTCTGCTGGCCCAGCGCCTCGGGAAAAAAAGACTGATCGCCGAGACCGGCGCCGGCCAGCACGGGGTGGCGACCGCTACGGCTGCCGCCCTGTTCGGAATGGAATGTACCGTGTACATGGGAGAACTCGACATGGCTAGGCAGGCCTTGAATGTGTTCCGCATGCGGCTCCTGGGGGCCGAGGTGGTAGCGGTCAAGTCGGGTTCGCGGACCTTGAAAGACGCCATCAACGAGGCCATCCGCGATTGGGTGACCAACGTGCGAAACACCCACTATTGCATGGGTTCGGTGGTCGGACCTCACCCGTATCCGCTCATGGTGCGGGAGTTCCAGTCGGTGATCGGGAAAGAGACGAAGGCCCAATGTCTGGAGACGTGCGGCCGCCTGCCGGACGCCCTGGTGGCGTGTGTGGGCGGCGGATCGAACGCCATCGGGCTTTTTCACCCGTTCCTTTCTGACGAGAGCGTCCGCATTTTCGGTGTCGAAGCGGGCGGGAAGGGGCTTGCAACCGGGCAGCATGCGGCGAGTATTGGCGCCGGCCGGCCGGGCGTGCTGCACGGGGCCTACTCATATCTTTTGCAGGACCCGGACGGGCAGATCCTGCCCACCCACTCGGTCTCGGCGGGGCTGGATTATCCTGGTGTCGGTCCAGAGCATGCCTACCTGCACTCGGTGGGACGGGTGACCTACACGGCCGTGACCGACGACGAGGCCCTCGCGGCGTTCCGGCTGCTCGCCCGCACCGAGGGCATCATACCGGCCCTGGAGAGTGCCCATGCGGTGGCCCACGCCGTGCGGCTGGCACGCGAGATGGGACCGGGCGGCATCGTGGTGGTGGGGCTTTCGGGCCGTGGCGACAAGGACGTGGCCGAGGTTGCTGCCCTGGATGCAAACGTGGGTGTTAGCCATGACAGCTAACCGCCTTGAGCTTGTGATGCAAAGGCTCAAACAGGAGCACCGGCCGGGTCTGATCGCCTATATCACCGCTGGCGATCCGGATCTTGACACGTCGTTGGCCATGGCACAAAAGTTGGCGGCGGCAGGAGCAGACGTGATCGAGCTCGGTCTGCCGTTTTCCGATCCTCTGGCGGACGGCCCGGTGCTGCAGGCGGCCGCCCAGCGCGCCCTCGAAGCGGGCGTCACCACGCAGGGAGTGCTCCAAATGGCTCGCCGCCTGCAGGCGTCGCAGTCGGCCACGGGCGGCGTGCCGGTGGCCCTTTTGACCTATTACAACCCTGTGTACCAACAGGGTCTTGAAAACTTCTGCCGCCAGGCCGCCGACTGTGGCATCGATGCACTGGTGGTGCCGGACCTTTCTTTCGAAGAGACTGGCCCCCTGCGGGCAACCTTGGACCGGTACGGACTTTTGCTCGTGGACTTTATCGCCCCGACCACCCCGCCGGCCCGGCAAAGACTGATCGCCGCCGGTGCCCGGGGCTTTATATACTGCGTGGCGGTCACGGGCGTGACCGGCGCCCGTACGAAGCTGTGGCCAGGTTTGCCCGACTTCATCCGCGGCATCCGGGCATACACCGATGTGCCCCTGGCGGTGGGTTTTGGCATCAGTGGACCAGACGCTGCACGGGAAGTGAGCCGCTTTGCGGACGCCGTGATTGTGGGCAGTGCCCTCGTGGAGCGGGCGCATGCGGCCGGGCCACACGCCTTCGAGGCGGCGGCCGAGTTTGTGGCGTCGATCAGGCGTGCCCTGGATGGCTAAAAAGCGGGTTTATTTCAACTGATGTACATCCCGGCAGCGGGGAACACTGACTTCGCCGGCTTTTTGCTGGCAAAATCCTTTGCTGCAAGGGGTGTCATCAGGTGACTACCAGGGAGCAAGGAGTAACGCCGCCTTTGGCGAATCCCTCGTGGCTGGAGCGGCTTTTTGCCGGTCCCGAGTGGGCGTGGCTGTGGCTGATCGTACGGGTTTGGGTGGGCTACCAGTGGTTTACGGCCGGCTGGGAGAAAATCCACAACCCGGCGTGGATCAGCGGCCAGGCGTTGAAAGGCTTTTGGACCAGGGCAGTGGTCACGGAGCCCACGGCCGTCATCCATTACGACTGGTACCGCCGGTTTATCGAGTACATGCTGAGGACCGGGCAGTACACGTGGTTTGCGAAGCTTGTCATGGTGGGAGAGACGGCTGTCGGCGTCGCCCTCATCCTGGGGTTTCTCACCGGCATCGCCGCCTTTATCGGTGGGTTCATGAATTTCAACTACATGATGGCCGGTACCACCAGCACCAACCCGGTGTTGTTTACCCTGGCCATTCTTTTGATCCTGGCTTGGCGGATTGCCGGCTATTGGGGGTTGGACCGCTGGGTGTTGCCTGCCCTCGGGGCCCGCAGCAAATCAGCTGTGCGGTAGGGCCGGGCAGGCAAGACAGCTAAACGGGGGAGGGTAAACGTAGTGATCAAGCCGCCGCGGTTGAAACCGGGGGGTACCATCGGCGTGGTGTCGCCGTCGTCCCCGCCGGAGAAAGAATTTGTCGACCAGGCCCGGCAAAGGCTCGAGGCCATGGGCTTCCGGGTCGTCTACGGGCAGCATATCTTTGACCGCCGCGGGTATCTGGCCGGTACTGACCAGGACCGGGCCAACGATCTCGTATCGATGCTGGTTTCGCCCGACGTCGACGCCGTCATCGCGGCCCGCGGTGGCTACGGCAGCGGCCGGATCATCCCGTTGATCGACTGGGAGCTTGTGGCGGCCCATCCCAAGCCCTTTGTGGGCTTTAGTGACATCACCGCCCTGCACCTTGCTTTTGGCCGTTTCCTCGGCTGGGTGACCTTCCAGGGAGCGATGCTGGAAACCCTGGGGCGCCGGCAGCGTGACGTCTCCTGGGAAAGCCTGCTGGACGCTCTCACCCGCCCGGAACCGCTCGGCGGTATTTACAACCCTGCCAACGGTTCCCCCGTCCTGACCATCGTACCTGGCAAGGCCCGCGGCCTTCTCACGGGCGGAAATCTCTCGCTTTTGGCCGCGAGCATCGGCACTCCCTACGCGGTCCAGGCGGAGGGCAGGATACTCCTCATCGAGGATGTGGACGAGGCTCCGTACCGCATCGATCGCATGCTGAACCAGCTCAAACAGGCCGGCGTGCTCGACGCTGCTGTTGGCTTCGTGATCGGCGAGTGCATCCGCTGCCGGGACGACCGGGCAGAACAAAACACGCTCACCCTGGCGGAGGTACTGGACGATTACTTCGTGCCGCTCGGCAAGCCCACCATCTACGGACTGGCGGTCGGCCACGGGGACGAGATCCTCACGGTTCCTTTCGGCGTCATGGCACAGGTGGACGCCGACAACGGCAGGCTTCTCATCGAGGAGACTGCCACGTCGTGAACGACGGGCATCGCGGCACGGCCGGCTGGCTCTATGTGACCACGCTTGTCACCGGCACGGCGGTAATGGCGCTGGAAATGGCGGCCTCGCGCTTTCTTGCCCCTTACTTCGGCACGTCGCTGCCGGTCTGGGCCAACCTCATCGGATTGATTCTGATTGCCCTTTCGGCTGGATATTACGTCGGCGGCCGGCTGGCGGACCGTTTGCCGGACGGCCGGGTACTCGCCAATGTGGTGGTGGCGGGGGGTGTTTTCGCCACTCTGGTGCCGCTGGCAGGCCAAGGCATATTCCGGTTCATGGCGAGCGGGATCACCGATACGCCCGTGCCGCAAGTGGTTGCCTCTTTCGTCGCCATCCTGCTGGTATTTTTCCCGCCAGTCTTCTTGCTGGCATTTGTAAGCCCATTTGCCATCCGTCTGGCCACCTTTCAGGTCGCCAAAAGCGGCCAGGTGGCGGGCAACCTTTACGCATTTTCCACCCTGGGCAGCATAATCGGTACGTTTGTGCCGGCCTTTGTAACGATCCCGTTTATCGGTACCCGCGAGACCATACTCATTTCCGCGGCCCTGCTGATCGCTACAGGCGCCTTCGGTCCCGGGCGGCGGGCCAGGCTTTTGTGGCTTTTTCTGCCGCTGGCGGTGTACTTCGTGGGTCCCCCGGTCGTGAAACCCGTGCCGGGTCTCGTTTACGAACGGGAAACTCCGTACCAGTTTGTGCAGGTGGTGACGCAGGGGAGCGATCGCTTTCTCATCGTCAACGAGGGCGGTGGCATCCAATCGGTGTTCAACGCCGAGAGCATCCTTACGGGCATGTACTACGACTACTACTTGCCCTTGCCGCTTTTGCGGGCAGGCCAGGACAAGAACGTGCTGGTACTGGGGGCGGCGGGCGGAACCATCCTGCGTCAATACTACACGGTGCTTGGTAACCGCTACCATCTCGATCTGACGGGCGTGGAAATCGACCCGGTAGTGGCGTCTTTGGGACCGCTTTACTTCGGTCTCGATCCGGACAGGGTGCACGTCGTGATAGCGGATGCCCGCCCCTGGCTGGCGGCGAGCCAGGCCCGCTATGACATCATTATCGTGGATGCTTACAGCCACCAAATGTACATACCGTTCCAGCTGACGACCCGTGAATTTTTCGCCAGCGTGAAACAACACCTGCGCCCGGGTAGCCTGGTCGCCCTGAATGTGAACGCGGTAAGCCCGGAGTCTTCATTGCTTTTGGCGATCGAACGGACGGTAGCGGCGGTTTTTCCCTATACCTACCAGGTACCGGTGCCGGGATCGTACAACTACGTGGTGATCGGGACGGACCAGCCGGTGGACGCCAGTGGCCTTGGGGAGTTGGACGGCACCATCCTGGCGAGCGTCGCCAAAACGCTTGCGGCCGGCCTCACGCCAGCCGGCCGCACCCAGGGACTTTTGCTCACGGATGACCGGGCCCCGGTCGAGTTTTTGACCGACCAGATGATCTGGCAGGTACTGCCCGAAAGCCGGCCATGAAGCTAGGATTTCGCTTCCTTTGAGACGACTTTACTGACCACTTCGGCGATGGTGCGCTTCTGGTGCTCGTCCGCCGCTTCCCACAGTTCTTTCAGGACGCGCTGTTCCCGGTTGGCCGGGTCGATCCGCTCTGCGAGCACGTTGCCCAGGCGGGTGGCTACGTCGTTGATCTGGTCCTGCTTGAACCCCATGTCCTTGGCCACCCCTACGGCCTGGCCCAAAAACTTCTTCCATTCGTCGAAGTCGTTGATCATCGACATGTGAAGCCCTCCCTCGCAGTGGATGTGTCGGCACTTAGTATGCCCGCGTCACACGTGCGGAATCCGGCGCGGTCGCACGTTTTTGTGCCGTGTTTAGGTTTCGAACCCTCACTAATATCCTTCCGGCCCGAGGCCGGTTTTGCCGCGAAACACTCTGTACACGTAGGCGGTGTAGAAAATCACAAAGGGCAGTCCCGAAAGGGCGATCACCAGCATAACCTTTAGTGTCAAAGGCGACGACGCGGCATTGTATATGGTCAGGCTAGCGGCCGGATCGAAAGCCGGCACAAGGTACGGATAAAGAGAGGCTGCCACCGTGGCGACCATGCCCGCCAGGGCAACAGAGGAGAATGCAAACGCCGATGCCGGCCGCCCGGCGGCGCTTTGCCACCAGGTCAGCAGAATGGCCGTTCCCATTGCTGCCGGTATGAGGAAAAGCACTGGGTGAGTCTGGAAGTTCGCGTACATGCGCGGCACGGCCATCCACGTATAAGCCGTGAGGAACGCGCTCAGGCCAAGCACGAGGCCAGAGGCGACGCCGGCAAGCCGCCGGGAGCGTTCCGCCATGGCTCCTCCCAGCTTCACCATCCCGTACGTGGCACCCTGCAGCGCGAAGGCAGCCACACCGGTCAGTCCAAAGATGAGGGCGTACGGGTTAAGAAGTCCGAAAAACGTACCGGTATAATGCTGCCCGGCATCAAGCGGGATGCCCCTCGCAATGTTTCCCAGTGCCACGCCGAAAAGTAAAGATGCCAAGGCGCTTGCCAGGGAAAAAAGCCTATCCCACCAGTGCTGCCAGCGCGCTGCCGGTGCCTTGCTCCGGAATTCCGTGGCAATAGCCCTGGCAATCAGTGCGAACACAAGGAGGATCACCGCCAGGTAGAAGCCGCTGAATACAGACGCATACGCCGCCGGGAAGGCGGCAAACAGGGCGCCGCCGGCCGTCAGAAGCCAGACCTCGTTCGCGTCCCAGAATGGTCCGATGGACTGCAGTAACGCCCGCTTTTCCCCGTCCGACCGGCCAAGGAGCGGGTACAAAATCCCCGTGCCCAGATCAAAACCGTCGAGGACGGCGTAGACTCCCAACAACACCGCAATGAGCAAAAACCACACCGTGTTGAGCGCCATCTCAGGACACCTCCGTCTCCAGTACTGCCGTTGCAGGCGGGGTTGCCGTCGCCGGTGAGCCCTCGGCCAGGGCACTTTTGATGACCCAACTGGTGAGATACCACACCCCCGCGACCAGGGCCGTGTACAGGACAGTGAAACCTACTGTGGTCAGGAGTACTGCCGCGGCTGGCAGCGGTGAAGCGGCCTCAGCAGTACGGAGTACGCCATAGACCGCCCACGGCTGCCGGCCGAGTTCCGCCGCGAGCCAGCCGGTTTCATCGGCTAGCAGGGGAAGCGGGGCGGAGTACATGAGCAGTTTCAGATAAAGCTTGTGCCCGAAAAGCGTCTGCCGCCACCACAGGTACAGTCCCCACAGCATGAGGGCGGCAAAATACATGCCGAGAAGCACCATGACGCGGAAGCTTGTGTAGGTTGGGATCATGGGCGGGCGTTCGGCGGGTGGAATATCGTTTAAACCCGTCACCGAAGCCGCGGTGCTGCCCTGGGTGAGAAAGCTCAGAAGCCCCGGTATGCCTATGGCCACAAGGTTTTTGTTCTCCGACGGTACCGGGATCGCCACAATGTCGAGCGGGGCGTGGGCCGTGGTATCCCACAGGGCTTCAAAGGTGGCCAACTTCGCTGGCTGGTATTGGGCCACCTCCCGGGCGTGCGCGTCGCCGAGCACAATCTGGAGCGGCGCGGCTACCACCGCGACCACCAGGGCAATTACGAGCGATCTTTTGGCCAAATCAGTGTTCCGGTTCCTGAGCAGGAGATAGGCACTGATGCCCATAGCGAAAAACGCACCCGTGATGAGGGATGCGTCCACCGTGTGCAAGTACCTGGGCAGGGTGGAGGGATTGAAGACCGCCGCCAGGAAATCGGTCAAAACGGCACGGTTACCTTCGATCCTGTAAGCCACCGGTGTCTGTTGCCACGAGTTGGCCACGATGATCCAGAAGGCAGAAAGGGTGCTGCCCAGGGCCACGAGCAACGCGGAGACAAAGCGCATACCGCGCGATATGCGGTCGCGTCCGAAAGCCAGTAGCCCCACGAACGTGGACTCCAGAAAGAAGGCGAAAATCCCTTCGGCCGCCAGCGGCGCCCCGAAGATGTCTCCCACGAATTTTGCGTACTCCGACCAGTTGGTGCCGAACTGAAACTCCATCGTGATGCCGGTGGCCACGCCGGCCACAAAATAAATGATGAAAATCCGCGACCAGAATCTGGCCATGCGGTCGTAAATGGGGTCGCTGCGGCGCCAGAAGAGGAATTCCATCACCGCGATGAGCAAGGCCAGTCCGATGGTCACCGGCGGAAAAAGAAAGTGGAAACCGGCGGTAAGCCCAAACTGGATTCTGGATAGAGTGACAGGGTCCACACCATTGCACCTCCCGTGGAGAACACCGTTCACACTTCGGAACTTCGGCGAACTTAATAGTGTTTCCTTCTTTAAAAAACAAGAAATAACTTAAGATGGCCATCGGGTCTGGAGCGCATTTTGCTTGGCGGCGGCCAAGGCGGTGACAGTAGAATGACCTGTGTAACGGTGTGCCTAAGGGAAGGAATGACCGATGTTCAGGTTTCCAGCAAAATACCGCCATGAGCACCCATCTGTGCGCAACGTGAACGAACTGAGCGAAGAAGCCCTCACTCTAGGGGATCGGCTGGCAGACGCTTTTGCCAGAACAGTGGGGTCATGGACATTCATCATAATTCAGACGTTTGTGCTGACCGGGTGGATTGTGGTCAACGTGGTGGCCTGGGCCCGACACTGGGATCCTTATCCTTTTATCCTCCTCAACCTTGCCTTGAGTTTTCAGGCGGCCTATTCGGCCCCCGTCATCATGATGAGTGAGAACCGGGAGGCCAAAAAAGACCGCCTGCGTGCCGAGCAGGACTTCCAGGTCAATCTCAAGGCTGAAAAAGAAGTGGCGTTGATCATCCAACACCTCGAAGCCCAGAACGAAGCCCTCGAACATGTGCATGACGATATTACAAAGCTCATGGCCATGTGGTCCGGGCAGAGGGGGAAAGAGGGCCCGGCTGGGCAGGATTAGAACGGTGCGGGGCGTATGCCTTTTCATAAACGGGGTTGGTTGACAGGGAGGGAAACGGCATGGACCGCGTGCCGGTAAAAGCTCTTTTGTGTGACCTCGACGGGACGCTTTTGGATGTGGATATGGAAAAGTTCATGAAGCCGTATTTCGCCACGTTGGTACCCTACGTCAGTCCGTACCTGCCAAGGGTGGATGTTGTAAAAGCGATCATGGCCTCCACCCAGGTGATGATGCAGGCTCACCCCGGTCTCACCAACGAGGAGGCGTTCTGGTCGGATTTCACGGCCCGTGTGCACGTCGACCGCCAAGCCATAGAACCGGTGTTTGTCAGGTTCTATAAGGAAGTGTTTCCGGACTTGGCACGCTACACGCGTCAAGTGCCGGAGGCCAGAGTCCTGGTGCAGGCTGCCATGGAGCACGGCCTCGACGTGGTAGTGGCGACTAACCCTATTTTCCCTGCCATCGCCATCGAGACCAGGCTTGCGTGGGCGGGGCTTGGCGGCATCCGGTTCCGGCACGTAACTACCATGGAAAATTCGCACTACACGAAACCGTCACGGGCGTACTTCGAGGAAATTTTGGCGGTCATCGACCGGCGGCCGGACGAATGCCTGATGGTGGGCAACGATCCCGAGATGGACCTGCCGGACGTTGACCTCGGGCTCCGCACCTTCCTGGTATCAGCGGTGCCAGACGGGGCGCGCGTCGACTTCCACGGGACCTTGCACGACCTGGTGGGAATGTTGCCGCGTCTGGCCGCCGGAAATGGCTGAACCTGGCAAGATGGAAAGCCTATCTTGCGGCTGATTGACACGTTTTTCAGCCCGGTCTTATAATGGCTTCTGGCCTGCGGGCCGCTTCATTGTGCCTGCATTTGTACACAATGGAGCAATGTTCTACCAGGAATCCCTCTGGTGGAAAGGGGCACAGGCACGTGGATACACGATCATTTATCGATGTGATAGTGTTCGTGGCCGGCGGATTGTTGTTTCCCATTATCAGTTTCGGAATTGCCAGGTTACTCGCCCCGCACAACCCCACTCCCGAGAAGCTCACCACCTACGAGTGCGGAGTTCCCGTCATCGGAGACTCCCGGGTCAGGTTCCCCGTGCACTACTACGTCTTCGCCCTGCTGTTCGTAGTGTTCGACGTGGAGACAGCTTTCCTGTACCCGTGGGCCGTGGTGTTCAAACAGCTCGGCCTGTTCGCACTGGTGGAAGCACTCATCTTTATCGCCATCCTGGTGGTGGGTCTTGTGTATGCCTGGAAGAAGAAGGTGTTGAGATGGGTCTGATGGACAGCGAGATTTTGCCTGGCATTATCACGGTCAACCTCAAAAAGCTTCTGGCCTGGGGCCGCCGGAACTCCTTGTGGTACATGACCTTCGGTATTGCCTGCTGCGCCATCGAAATGATGGGTACCGGCGCCTCCCGCTTCGACCTCGACCGCTTCGGTCTTATCTTCCGGGCCTCGCCGCGGCAGTCTGACCTCATGATCGTGGCCGGTACCGTGAACTACAAAATGGCGGAAGTGGTCAAGACTCTGTACGACCAGATGGCGGAGCCACGGTATGTCATCGCCATGGGTACCTGCGCCAGCACTGGCGGGCCGTACAAAGGTGCGTACAACGTGGTGGATGGTGTCGACCAGGTTATTCCGGTCGATGTTTACGTACCCGGCTGCCCGCCGCGTCCAGAGGCATTGATTTACGGCATCCTGCAGCTGCAGGAGAAAATCCGGGCGCAGGCCGCAGAGAAGGTCTAGAGTTGGCCATGAGAAGTGAGGTGGGCACCCGTGGGCAAGGCTGAACGAGCCTCTGCTTTGGAAGCCAGCATCAAGGAGCAATTCCCGGGCGTGGCCACCGAGGTCACGCCGCGTGGCGAACTGGTTGCGCGCGTGAGCCCGGGCGAATATCTGGATTTTTGCCGGTATCTCAGGGACCAGCAAGGTTTCAAGTTTTTGTCCATGATTACTGCCGTCGATTATCCCCCTGATCGCTTTGAGCTCGTGCTGTACCTGGATGCGTACGGGGCTACCAGCGATGCCCCGGCGATGCAGGTCATGGACACCCGCACGCGCCAGGAGATCGGGCAGCGGTCGGAGGGCCTTTTGACAAGCCAAGGCACGCCGGTAATGGTGGCGGCCACGGTGGCCTCCGTGATCGTGAAATGCGATGTGCCACATGACGCTCCCGTTATCCCCAGCGTTACCTCCCTGTGGCCGACCGCGAACTGGCATGAGCGGGAGGTCTATGACCTCATGGGTATCAAGTTCGAAGGCCATCCAGACCTCAGGCGCATCCTTCTGCCGGATTGGTTCCCGGGCCATCCGTTACGCAAGGACTTTACCAGCAAGCCGGCCCTGCGCGAGCCGGAGGCCCGGCCGTGGCCGGTCATCTGGCCGGACCAAAAAGACGGCCGCGAGTCTGGCGAGTGAGGTGTGAACAGCATGCCTGATAACCTCCGCAGCACTCCCATCACCATGCCTGATGAAGGGGCGCGGGAACTGGTTGTAAACATGGGCCCGCAGCACCCCAGCACGCACGGCGTGCTGCGTGTAAAAATCACGCTCAACGGCGAGACCCTGGAGGCGGCAGACCCCGATATCGGTTACCTGCACCGCTGCTTTGAAAAGATCGCCGAGGGCATTACCTACCCGCAAGTGATGCCGTACACCGATCGCACCGATTACGTGGCGGCCATCACGGACGAATGGGCATACGCCTTGGCGGCCGAGCGCCTGTTGGGTGTCGAGGTGCCGGAGCGGGCCGAATACATCCGGGTCATCATGGGTGAGGTGCAGCGCCTGCTCAGCCATCTGATCTGGTTCGGTTCTTTCGCCATGGACATGGGGGCGGTGACGCCGTTCCTTTATGCGTGGCGCGAACGGGAAACCGGCTACGACTTCATGGAAACCGTCACGGGCACGCGCCAGTTGTACAACTTCCTTCGCATTGGTGGCGTCCGCAACGACATCGACGACGACGGCTGGCAGGCGCTCGACCGCTTCCTGAAGGCCATGGACCAGGCCCTGATCGAGTACGACACCCTGTTCACCAAAAACCCCATCTTCGAGGTGCGGGCCAAAGGCATCGGTCCGCTTTCCGCCGAGGAGGCGATCGCGTTCGGGGCCTCCGGGCCAGTGCTCCGGGGCTCGGGCGTGGCGCGTGACCTGCGGCGTGACGAGCCCTACAGCGTCTATGACCGGCTTGATTTCGCGGTGCCGGTGGGATCGAGCGGCGACGCCTACGACCGTTATCTCGTCCGCATGCTGGAGATGGAGCAAAGCCTGCGGATCATCCGCCAGGCGATCAAGCAAATTCCACCCGGGGACATCCAGGGCAAAGTCCCGAAGGCGATGAAGCCAACCGGCGAGGCTTACGCCCGGGTCGAGGCTCCCAAGGGTGAGGTGGCCTGCTACCTGGTAGGCAACGGGACGGTGAACCCGTACCGCATGCACTGGCGGTCCCCGTGTTTCACGCATCTGCAGCTTTTGCCGCACTGGGCGCCCGGCAACCTGGTGGCGGACATGGTGGTTCTCATCGGTACGATTGACATCATCCTGGGGGAGGTGGACCGGTGATGTTTGGCATCCCCGAACCCTGGTGGTCCGTGATCAGGGCAGTAGTTTGGGCGTTATTCATCATTATTTTCCTGGCCGTCAATGCGATCGTGGCCGTTTGGCTTGAACGAAAGGTTTCCGGCCGCATCCAGCGCCGCATTGGACCGCAGCGGGTGGGCCGCCCGATCGGGTGGGCACAGACCATCGCTGACGTATTTAAGCTTCTCGTGAAAGAGGACGTTCGGGCGGAAGCCACGGACAAGTGGGTATTCCTTCTGGCGCCGGCCATTCCCTTCGCGGCGATTACCTTGATGTTCCTGGTGGTGCCGTGGGGGAAGAACCTCATCCCGCTCAACCTGAACATCGGGCTTCTTTTTGTGGTGGCGGTGACAAGCTTCGAGGTGCTGGGGCTTTTCATGGCCGGCTGGGGCTCGAACAACAAATGGGCCTTGCTCGGGGCCATGCGTACGGCAGCCGCCATGATCAGCTACGAGTTGCCGATGGTTCTTGCGATTCTGGCCGTGGGGATGACGGCCGGGTCCCTTAACATGAATGACGTGGTGAATGCCCAGTCGCGGGTGCCGTTCATTCTCATTCAGCCAGTGGCCTTCCTTATTTACTACATTGCTTCCCTTGCGGAGGCCAACCGTACGCCGTTCGACTTTACCGAGGCGGAATCCGAACTTGTGGCCGGTGCCAACATCGAGTACTCCGGGCTCCGGTGGGCGTTCTTCTTCCTGGCTGAATACGGCAGCCTGGTCGGCACGTCAGCCATTGCCGCCACCTTGTTCCTCGGGGGCTGGCGGGGGCCTATTTTGCCCGGGCCGGTGTGGTTTTTGATCAAGACATACCTTTTGGTCTATGTGGCCATGTGGATCCGCTGGACGCTGCCGCGTGTCCGCATCGACCAGCTGCTCGATTTTGGATGGAAGTTCCTTTTGCCGCTTGCCTTGGCGGACATCGCGGTGACCGGCATCGTGCTGGCACTGCTGTGAGCCTGGCTCGGCTTTGGGCGTAACCCCGGAAAACCCAAGATAGTGGGGTGACAGGTCTTGAAGGTTGCGGATATTGGCAAGGCCGCTGTCAACATCGCGAAGGGTCTCGGTGTGACCTTTGGCGAGCAGTTGAAAAAGCCGATCACGAACTTTTATCCGGACACGCCGGCGACCGTCAAGGACGGTTACCGCGGCGTGCCGGTCCTGGTGCAACTGCCGACCGGCGAGTTCACATGCACAGCCTGCATGGCGTGCGTACGGGCATGCCCGATCGGGATCATCCAGCTCGACACGGTCATGGTGGACCGCAAACGGGCCATGGATGAGTTCCGGCTGGAGGTGGGTCGCTGCCTGCAGTGCAACCTGTGCGTGGAATCGTGCAACTTTGATGCCCTGGTGATGGCACCCGAGTTCGAGCTGGCGTCTTACACGCGTGAGCCGCTCGTACTGTACAAGAACGACCTTGCCAAGCTCTACGCAAAATACTTCTGGCCCAAGGAGGGCGAAGAGCATCACTTCCCCGCGCGGGTGACTTCCAAGCACCATGCCCCGGGTGCTGGCACTGGTACGCCGCGCGGGCCGCGGGCGGCGAAGATCGCCCAGACCGGCGTCACGCTCACTCCGGGTGGGGGCGGCGGGGAGCCGGCCGGGAAAACGCCGGTAGGGGCCTCCGTACCTGCCGAATCGGCACGGGAAGCCACGGGCACGACACGGCCGCAAGACACCGGGGCCCAGAAGGCAGGTGAGGGTGCGTGAACTGGCAGCTAGTTACGTTTTACATTCTCGGCTTGGTTATTCTCTATGCCGCCTACCGCGTGGTCACCAGCGCGGTGATAACGCATGCCGCCCTATGGCTTGCGGTGGCCCTGGTAGGAGTGGCGGGGATCTACCTGCAGTTGCAGGCCGAGTTTCTGGCTATCATCCAGGTGCTGATTTATGTCGGTGCCATCGTCACCATCATCATTTTCGCCATCATGCTATCCCCGCTCCGGGAAATCAAGACTGAAGAGAAAGACCGGCGGGGTGGCGCGACCAGGATGGGCCGGGCCGTGGCGTCGGTGGAGTGGGGGCTGGCGCCGGTGGCAGCAGGCTTGTTGTTTGCCCTCGGCATGACTTGGGCGTACAGCCGGCAGGCGTGGCCGGTGGGGTCGGTGCCGCCGGGGTTGATCACGGAGCCGCTCGGCAAAAGCCTCATGACCACCTACCTGTTGCCCTTCGAGGTGGCGTCGGTCCTTTTGCTGGTGGCCATGGTCGGGGCGATAGTCTTGGCCATAAGGGGGCAGAAATAGATGGTGTCCCTGCACGGTTACCTCGTCCTGGCAGCGTTCCTTTTTGGACTTGGGCTATACGGGGCCTTGGCACGGACGAATGCCATCCGCATCCTCATGGCGATTGAATTGATGCTGAATGCGGTCAACATCAATCTGGTGGCGTTCGCCCAGTACCTCACACCCGGACTGGTGACGGGTGCGGTGTTTGCGGTGTTCGTGATCACGGTGGCTGCCGCCGAGGCGGCGGTAGGGCTGGCGATCGTGCTTTTGGTGGCCAGACAGCGCGGGGTCATCGAGGTAGACAAGATCAATCTCATGAAGTGGTGAGCCCGGCCGTCGAAAACACCGGGGTGAAACCAGGCGCCGCGATCGGGGCGGCCGCCGGGTAGGATGGGGGATAAGACATGGCACAGTACGCTTGGGTCATACCGGCTTTACCCCTTTTGTCCTGGCTGATCATCACGCTTTGGCAGAAGCGGTTGCCAGACCGGGGATCATACGTCGGTATCAGTTTCACCTTCCTGGCGTTTGTGTATGCGCTGGGAGTGCTGTGGGAGGTCGCCCATGGTGCCGGGGCACATGTCGTGCTGCCCTGGGCAGTCATAGGCACCATATCGCCGATCCAGATCAACATCGGTTTCCAGGTTGATGGTCTTACGGCCATCATGCTGTCCGTAGTCACTTTCATATCGTTCTTGGTACAGCTGTATTCTCTCGGTTATATGCACGGCGACAAGCGTTACGGCCGGTACTATGGGACCTTGTCGTTCTTCACCTTTTCCATGCTGGGCCTTGTGCTGGCGGACAACCTGATCACGCTCTTTATCTTCTTCGAGCTCGTGGGTGTGGCTTCATATCTTTTGATCGGCCATTACTTTGAGCGGCCGTCGGCCCAGAAGGCCGCCATCAAGGCGTTCATCACCACCCGCATCGGCGATGTGGGGTTTTTCATCGGCATCCTGATTCTCTGGAGCGCCACGGGCACGGTGGCGTTTGACAAGCTCGCCGCCCTGATCGGTGAAGGGGCGGTCGCACCGTGGGTGATCACGCTCGGGGCACTCGGTATCTTGGGCGGTGCCGTGGGGAAGTCGGCCCAGTTCCCGTTGCATGTGTGGCTGCCAGACGCCATGGAGGGCCCGACGCCGGTGTCGGCTCTCATCCATGCCGCGACCATGGTGGCGGCCGGGGTGTACCTGGTCGCGCGGTCTTACATGATCTTCTACGCCTCGCCGCAGGCCCTTTTCTGGGTGGCCCTGATCGGTGCGGTGACCGCCCTGTTCGCGGCTACCATCGCTACCGTGCAGACCGACATGAAAAAAGTGCTGGCGTACTCCACTATTAGCCAGCTCGGATACATGATCCTGGGGCTGGGGGTCGGAAACCTTACGGCGGGCATGTTCCACCTGACCACCCATGCGTTTTTCAAGGCCCTTCTCTTCCTCACTGCGGGCAGTGTCATCCACGGCACCGAGACGCAGGAGATGCACCAGATGGGTGGCCTCATCAAAAAGATGCCCATCACCGGGGTGACCTTCCTGGCCGGCGGGCTGGCACTGGCCGGGATCTGGCCGTTCGCCGGGTTCTACAGTAAAGACGAAATTCTCCTCACGGCTTACAACTCGCAGTACCCGATCTTTTTCTGGATGGGAATCCTGGCTGCTTTCCTCACTGCCTACTACACGACGCGGGTGGCTTTCCTGGTCTTCTTTGGCGAACCGCGTGACCACCACCGCTACGAGCACGCCCACGAGTCGCCCTGGATGATGACGGTGCCGCTTGTCATCCTCGGCATCCTGGCCGTGATCGGCGGCAAGCTTTTGTTGACCGGGGAGTTCTTCCCGCACCTCATCCTGTGGCAGCCGGCCGAAGAGCTTTCGCCCAACCCGCTCGTGATGGGGCTGGCGCTCGGCAGTGGGCTTTTGGGGATTTTGGTCGGATATCTGGTGTATGGCACCAAGCTGGTGAACCGGCAGGCTGTCATCAAAGCCTTGTATCCGCTCTACCAGCTGTTCAAGCACAAGTGGTATGTGGATGAGCTCTATGACTGGGCGATTGTGCGGCCGGTGCTGTGGCTTGCCGAGGCGGCAGGCTGGGTTGATGCTCACGGCGTCGACGGCGTCGTCAATGCGGTGGGTGCTGCCGGCGTGGCTTTGTCAAGTGGTGCCGGTGCCTTTGACTTGGCAGTGGTAGACGGGGCCGTGAACGGAGTAGCGGCTGGTACCGTGGCGGTAGGGCGGGCAACCCGCCGCACCGAGACCGGCCAGCTGCAAGCGTATCTGCTCACCCTGGCCCTGGTGGTTGTGGCCGGACTCATCGTGTTCCAAGTGATGGGAGGGTAACGGAATGCCAGTGCTGACTTTACTGATCGTAGTTCCGCTTCTGGGTCTTTTGGCCATCCTCGTCACCCCGAAGGACCGGGCCGGAGCCCACCGGAAGATTACGCTGGTGGCCACGTTCATACCGATCCTGATCGTGGTCTACATGCTGTTCACTTTCAACTACCACCAGCCGGGCATGCAGTTCGTGGAGCAGTACAACTGGATACCCAGCATCGGGGTGTCGTACTTCGTGGGTGTGGACGGCATCAGCCTGGCTCTTCTGGTCCTGTCTGCACTGCTTGGGTTCTTGGCCGCCCTGGCATCCGCCAGCATCAAGACGCGTGAGAAAGAGTATTACGCCTGGTACATGTTGTTGCAGGCAGCAGTCTTCGGTGTGTTTGTATCGCTCGACCTGATCCTGTTCTATGTGTTCTTCGAACTCGTGCTCGTGCCTATGTACTTCCTGATCGGCATCTGGGGCGGGCCGCGGCGCGAGTATGCCGCCTTGAAGTTCTTTATTTACACCTTGCTCGGGTCGGTCATCATGCTGGTGGGGATCCTGGCCATGTACCTGGCCGACCCCGCCCACACGTTCAACATCCTCGAACTGATGAAGTTCCCGTTCGACCCGCGGCTGCAGGTGTGGGCGTTTGCGGCCCTGTGGGCCGGGTTTGCCGTCAAGGTGCCGGTGTTCCCGCTCCACACGTGGCTTCCGGATGCCCACGTGGAAGCACCAACGCCCATCAGCGTGTTGCTGGCCGGAATCCTCCTGAAGATGGGGACTTACGGTTTTGTGCGTATCGCCTACCCGCTTCTGCCGCAGGGTGCTAAGCACTGGGCGTACGCGGTAGCCATCCTGGGACTGATCAACATCGTGTACGGTGCCTTGGTGGCCATGTCGCAGAAGGATCTCAAGAAGATGGTGGCCTACTCCAGTATCAACCACATGGGGTTCGTGATGCTTGGTCTCGCGGCCGGCACCCCGCTGGCGGTGGCCGGGGCTATCTATCAGATGATCGCCCACGGGCTTTCCTCGGGCATGATGTTCCTCATGGTCGGCCAGATCTACGACCGCACGCATACGCGTGAGATCGCCCGGCTGCGCGGTCTTTTCACGAGCGTGCCGGTGATCGGCGTGACGCTCGCCTTCGCCTCCCTGGCCTCCATGGGCCTGCCTGGGCTGGCGGGGTTCATTGCCGAGTTGTTTGTGCTTCTCGGGTCGTACAGCGTGTACCCGGGGTTTGTGATACTGGCGGTGCTGGGCCTGGTGGTGACCGCTGCCTTCATCCTCCGCATGATGCGGGCGGTGCTCATGGGCGAGGAGAAGGAGGAGTACCGTGGTCTGCACGATGCCACGCGGCTTGATTTGGCCACGGTGGTGCCGTTGATCGTACTTCTGGCCCTGTGGGGTGTGATGCCCGGCACGCTATTTGCCATGTTCAACACTGCCCTCCAGCAGTTCATCACGCACATGGCGGGGGTGTAGGGATTGGACTACATGCTTATCCTGCCGGAGATCATCCTCACGATCACCGGCATCGTCCTGATCCTTTTGGACCTCGGGTTAGCGGAGGACCGGAAGGGAGCCGTCCCGGCGGTGGCGGGGATCGGCTTCCTTGCGGCGCTGGCCGGGCTTGGTCCGTCGGTCGGCCAGAACACTCAGGTGTTGTGGCAGATGTACTCAATCGACAGCGTATCGCTATTCTTCCGCACGCTTTTTTTGGCCGTCGGCTTTATGGCAGTGCTTGTATCGTGGGAGTATGCGCGGCGCACCAAGATGGCGATCGGCGAGTTCTACCATCTGCTCGTGTTCACCACGCTCGGCATGATGCTCATGGCGTCAACGCATAACCTGATCGTCATCTACCTCGGGCTCGAGCTGTCGTCCATTTCCTCGTATGTCATGGCCGGTATGTTGCAGGACGAACCCCGCTCCGGTGAGGCAGCCTTGAAGTATTTCCTCATCGGGTCGGTGGCGTCGGCCATCGCATTGTTCGGCATGTCGCTCGTTTACGGGCTTACCGGCACCACGGATATCGTCGATGCCGTGGGCCGGTTGCAGCTGGCGCCCCCGGCGCTGGTAGTGACGGCGGGGCTTTTCCTCCTGGCGGGGTTTGGCCTCAAGGTGGGCATGGTGCCGTTCCACATGTGGATCCCCGATACTTACCAGGGGGCACCGACGCCGGTGACCGCATTTTTCTCCGTGGGGCCGAAAGCGGCGGCCATGGCGGCCATCCTGCGGATATTCGTGCTGTCGTTTTTGGGCCTGCCGGCGCTGGGAGCCGGTTGGCGGCTCATGATCGCTGTCCTGGCGGCTATTTCCATGACCTTTGGTAACGTGACCGCTCTCCTCCAGACTAACGTCAAGCGTATGCTGGCGTACTCTTCCATCGCCCACGTCGGCTACATGCTGGTGGGTATCGCGGCCTTGCCGCCGCGTGACCTTTCGGCTGTGCTGACCTATCTGGCGGCGTACGCGATCATGAACCTTGGCATCTTCGCGGTGGTTATCCTGGTCGAGGACCAGGGTCAGGCACCCGAGATCGACGCCTTCCGCGGGCTCGCCTATCGGGCCCCGTGGGCGGCGGTGGCCATGGCGGTGTTTTTCCTCAGCCTCGTAGGGGTGCCGCCCACGATCGGATTTTTTGCCAAGCTCCAGCTGTTCTTAGCGGCGGTCGATGCCCACATGGTCTGGCTTGGTGTCATTCTTGGAATCAACAGTGCGATCTCGGTCGGCTACTACTACAGCGTGGTCAAGGTGTCGTTTCTGCGTGACGCCGAGGGAGTGCCGCCTGTGCGCGCGGCCTGGACGATCAGTGCTGCCGTGGTTCTTTTGGCCGTGGGAACGCTTGTGGCGGGGATTTACAGCGACACCATCCTCCGTTGGACGGCCAGCGGGGTAACGCTCTTGATGCGATGACCGGTGCGGCTGACCTTTTTCTTTTGCTGGCGGTAATCATAGCTGCGTCCAAGACTGGCGGCAGTCTGGCTGCCCGCATCGGGCAGCCAGCTGTTTTCGGCGAGCTGGCCATGGGGATCATTCTGGGTCCGACAGTGCTCGGCCTGCAGTCGTGGCCGGTTTTCGCCGCACCCGCCATCCACGAGACGGTGGCTGCCCTGGCACAGTTGGGGATGATCTTTCTCATGTTCCTGGCGGGGCTGGAAACCGACCTGGCGGCGATGCTTCGGGTGGGGTTGGTGGCCGTGGTGGGCGCCGTCGGCGGTGTGATATTGCCGGTCCTGGCCGGGTACTGGGTGTCCCGCACATTTGGTTACGGGCTTTATGAATCGTGGTTCATCGGGGTGGTGCTGGCGGCCACAAGCGTCAGCATCACGGCACAAACGCTCATCGAACTCGGGCAGTTGCGCTCCCTGGAAGGAACGGCCATCCTTGCGGCGGCCGTGGTCGACGACGTGCTCGGGCTATTGGCACTCGCAGCGGTGGTGGCCATGGCCCCGTCAGGAAGTGGGGCAGAGCCCGGGATTTGGGTTGGGCTCGTGCGCGTGGCGGCGTTTTTTGGGGCGGTGGCCCTGGTCGGCTGGGTCGGGGTCGAGCGCGTCGCCCATCTGGCGTTGCGCTTGCCGGTGCGGGAAGGCCTTTTCGCCTTTGGCGCAGTGGTGGCCTTGTTTTTTGCCTGGTTGGCGGAAGCTTGGGGTGGCGTGGCGGCCATCACGGGCTCGTACGTCGCTGGGGTGCTTTTCAGCCAGTCGTCCCACCGGCACCAGCTTGAGGAGCGGTTTCATGCCGTATCGTATGGATTTCTGGTGCCGGTTTTTTTCATCAGTGTCGGGCTTGATGCTGACGCGCGGGCGATCGGCGATGGCTGGATTTTCGGGATCACCATCGCGGTGGTGGCGATCCTGACCAAATTCCTGGGGGCGGGCCTGGGGGCAAAGATCGGCGGGTTCCAGTGGCTACAGGCGTGGCGGTTTGGGATTGGCATGATCTCGCGCGGTGAGGTGGCGCTGATTGTGGCCAACATTGGCTTGGCCGCAGGTGTCATCGGTGCGAGCGTGTTCACCATCATGGTCTTGATGACGCTGGTTACCACGCTGGCCACGCCCGTTCTCCTGCGGCTTGTGTTCCGAGGTGCCGGAATTCCTGGTGCCAGCGGGCGTGCCCCGGTGTGAGTCCTGGGGTGCCGTTAACTCGCCATGCCCTTTTGCCGATCCATCTACTGACCTATCCCTCCCTCGTGGCTGAATGTCCGGTTCCGCCTTCCCGGTTGCGTTGTGCCTTTTCGGTCCCTGGTCAAAGATCTTGCAAACCTGTTCCGAGAAGGAGAAACCGCCTGTGGCCGGCAAGAAAACGTTGGCACAAAGCGATGTCCGGACAAACGTCATCGCCGAGCGCATGCTGCACCTGCGGCGGGCTTACGGCCTCAGCCGCCGGCAGGTCGAGGAGCTGAGCGGCGGCAGGATTTCCGCCCACAGCCTTTTCTCTTACGAGACCGGACGCCGCCGGCCGAAGCTCGGAACGCTTCTGAACCTGGCCGATTTCTACGGCGTCAGCATGGGATATTTTCTCAACGACGGGTGCGGCGGCGTCCTGTTCATGGGTACGGCGGCCGGACGGCAACTGGCCGGTCTTGTTTCCCGACCAGAGTTCATCGGCCTTTTGAACCGGCTGTCTCGGCTGCCCCCATTACTGCAGCAGCGCGTGTTGGAATCGTGGTCGGCCATGATCGACCTGGCGGCCCCGGAAAAAAGGGAACCGCCGCCGCTGCGGCGAACAGCTTTGCCGAATAACGGCGACGAGGGTCACCCATGGGAGAAGAATTCCTGACCCAGGAAGAAATCGATGCCCTGTTGAAAAGCCTGGAAGCCCAGGCCAAGGGCGAGGCCGCGGCGGAGGCGGCCGGCGCGGCCGGAGAGCAGCCGGGGGCAGAGCAACCAGCAGGGCAACCTGCCGGTGGCGTCAGTGAGGCCGGGACGGATATCGCGGGCTCGCGCACGCTCGAACGCCTGCTCTCGCTGCCCCTGGAGGTTACCGTCATTCTCGGTTCGGCCCGCCGTCCCTTGCGGGAGCTCATGACCCTCAAACCTGGCCAAGTAGTCGAACTCGCAGAGCCATACGGGGCGCCGGTGGAAGTATCGATGAATGGCCGGCCGGTGGCTACCGGGGAGCTGACGGTGGTGGGCGACCATTTCGGCGTACGGCTACTCAAGCTGGTGTCACCGGCTGCCCGCGCCCGCGGGCTCGGCCGCAGCGAGACCTCCTGAAATCCCCCTTCCGAGCATGTGATCTACCTCACGTGTCCTACTGATTTTCGTCACGGCACGCGGCCGTCTTTGGGTTTTTCATGAATTTGATCTACCGTCCCATTGTGCTGGGCGGAGAAAAACCCAAAGGCAGGGGATGTCACGTGTCGACCAAGACCGAGGGCACCAGGCGCGACCTATGGCGGCATGCCCTTCTACTGACGGTGCTCTTGAGCTTCACGGTGCTCGTTGCGGGCGGTGTTGGCGTGTTCCGCGGCGTGGCACCGGTGCCGCAGGAGATTCGTGCACCCGACGGTGCCGTGCTGGCCACGGCCGCAACGATCCGCGGCGGCCAGGCGGTGTACCAGCAATACGGTTTGATGGACTGGGGCTCCACACTTGGTGACGGTGCCTATCTCGGCGACGATTTCACGGCTACCACCCTGCACGTGGTCACCGATGCCATGCGCGATTACTACGCGCGGCAGCAATTCGGTCAGCCTTACACCAGCGTGGACCCCACGCGTCAGGCCGGGGTGGCCGCCCAGGTGATCGAGGACCTCAAGACCGACCGTTACGACGCCAGCACCGGGGTGCTCACCCTGAGCGCCGCAGAGGTTTACGCCCTCACGCAGGTGCGTAACTACTACCATGACCGGTTTGCGGCCGGCGCCGAACAGCAGGGCCTCGAGCCGGGCAGTGTGCCGGACCGGCGCCCGCCGGCCGGTACGCCATGGGTGGCAGCGGACGAGTCCGAGGTTGTCCAGATGAGCGACTTTTTCTTCTGGACTGCGTGGCTGTCGGCGGCTGACCGTCCTGGCCTGACGCATTCGTATACGAACAACTGGCCGTATGACCCGGCGGCCGGGAATACGATGACCTTTGCCAGCGTGTGGTGGAGCGCGGCGAGTGTGGCTTTGCTGGTGCTGATGCTGGGTCTCATCTACTACCTTTATCTCCGGTTCCGGCCGGATATGGAACCCGCCTACGACGATCAAAGCCGATTCCCGGTGGCGGAGGTCGAAACGGTGCCGCTCACCCCAAGCCAAAAGAAAACCGCCAAGTATTTTGCCGTGGTCGCGGCCCTGTTTTTGGCCCAGGTATTGCTGGGCGGCCTCCTGTCGCACTATTACGTCACCGGGAGCGATTTTTACGGGTTCGACATCGGCCGCATTTTGCCGTTCAATATTGCCCGTACCTGGCACCTGCAGCTGGCGATCTTCTGGATTGCCACTGCCTGGCTTGCTACCGGACTGTACATTTCACCAGCGGCCAGCGGTCAGGAACCGCGCAAGCAGGGGCTTCTGGTGGATATCCTGTTTTGGGCACTGGTCGTAGTGGTAGGCGGCAGCCTGGCGGGCGAATGGCTTGGCACCAAGGGATATCTCGGCAAACTGTGGTGGCTTTTGGGGCAACAAGGATGGGAATACCTCGAGCTCGGACGGGTATGGCAGGTGCTTTTGGCGGTGGGGCTCGGCATCTGGCTGTTCCTCATGTACAGAGCCCTCCGGCTGGCTTTTGCACGTGAAAACGACCGTGGCGGGCTTGTGCACCTTTTGTTCTACAGTGCGGTAGCCATTCCCGCGTTTTACGCCGCGGCGTTCCTGATCACCCCCGCGGTGAACATCACCTATGCCGACTACTGGCGGTGGTGGGTCATCCATCTGTGGGTCGAAGGCATGTTCGAGGTGTTCGCGGTGGTAGTAATGGGCTACCTGATGGTAAGCCTGGGGCTCGTGACAACAGCGTCGACGCTACGGGCGCTCTATTTCCAGTTGATTATCCTTTTAGGCAGCGGCGTGATTGGCACCGGGCATCACTACTACTGGAACGGATCGCCAGAGTTCTGGATTGGCCTCGGGGCTGTGTTTTCTGCCCTGGAGGTAGTGCCGCTTACGCTTCTGGTATGGGAAGCCTACCGGCAATATCGGACCGTGACCGAAGGCGGCGGACATTTCCCGTATGGCGCTTCGTTCCGCTTCTTGGCCGCGAGCGGTGTGTGGAACCTGCTCGGGGCCGGGGTGCTCGGGTTTCTCATCAACTTGCCGGCCGTGAATTACTTTGAACACGGCTCTTTCCTGACGGCTGCCCACGGTCATGGCGCGATGGTCGGTGTGTACGCCTTCCTGGGTGTAGCCCTCATGCTCTACAGTCTGCGTAACATCGTGGAACCCGCGGCCTGGAAAGAAAAATGGTTTAACATCGCCTTCTGGGGCATGAACCTCGGGCTTCTGGGTATGATCCTGGTTACCTTGCTGCCGGTGGGTATCCTGCAGGTACAGGAGGCGTACACCACCGGCTTCTGGTCTGCCCGCACCTTGGCCTTCTATCAGCGGCCGCTCGTGCATCTTTTGCTGTGGCTGCGGATCATACCGGATTCGGTGTTCATCGCCGTTGGTGTGGTGCCGCTGGCGGCAGCGGTTTGGTGGGGGGTCTTGCACCTGCGTGGGGTCACGGACCCCCGGCCAAGTTCTTCAGGGTAGCGGCATCGACAATCACGATGCTGCCATCCGGCTGGAAGTCGATCATGCCGGCGCGGCGGAAATCGCTCAGTGTGCGGCTGACGGTTTCGCGCGTGGTGCCGATCATGGCCGCGAGTTCCTGCCGCGAGAGGTGTACGTTTACCACCGGGCGCTGGCTTTTGTCGCCGGCGCCCGGTGCTGCCATTTCCAGGATGAGTCCCGCCAGCCGTGCGGGGACACTTTTTATGCCCATGGCCACCAGCTGGTTCTGCAGAAGACGGATGCGTTTTTCCAGCACGCTGATGATGGACAGGGCGACCTCGCCGTTCTCACGCAGAAGACGGACAAAATCTACCCGGTGCAGCACCGCCACCACCAAGGGGCTCAGCGTGTGCACCGTGCCCGGGGCCGGCCCGGCATCGAGAAAGCCCACGTGCGGGAAAAAATCGCCGGGCCCTAGCACGCTGACGATCTGCTCCCGGCCGTCGGCACCCGTGCGGGTGGCCTTTACGAAACCGCTACGGATGAAATACACGGCCTCGACTGGCTCACCTTCCACCAGTACGAACATATCCGGCCGGTAGCTGCGCTCGCGGGCGATGGCAGCGAGTTGTTCCAGGTGCGGCCGGGCCAAGGCTGCAAACGCCGGAAAAGCCTGCAGTTGTATGACGATGTCATCGCCGGGCATGTCCATCCCCCTTCGACCACCGGCACACGGGCGTCTGTAACTTGCCCTGGTCTGTGCCGATGAACTTGTCTGGGTTGTCTTATTGGTTTCGCACAAAATGGGGAGGCGGGTGGTGCATCTTGTCCTGGTTTTACAACCTCAAGATAACATACAAGCTCATGTTGGTCTCTGCCATCGCGATCGTGTTTGCCGCGGCTGCCAGCGTAGTGGCCATCTTCGGGCTGCGGGGGCTTGCTTCCCAGGTCGACCATATGGGAAAGGTTGACTTGGAAATAGTCGTTGCCGTGGCGGACCTGCAACAGCAAGTGGCCCGCAGCCAGAACCTCGCTATGCAGGTGGCATTAACTCCCACGGAAGCCGCCGGCCTCCGCAACCAGCTTTCGACTGCCAATGATGCCGTTAAAGAGCGGCTCGATGCCATCGGCAAGCTGGTGGACGATCCGGCTCTGCAGGCTGCCTATGCGCTCGTCGCCCAGGTCTGGAATTCGTACACAGGCGCCCAGAATGATGCCCTTGCGATTGCCGATCCTGCTGTCCGTGCCCAGGTCATTGCCGGCGGCACCGAGCAGGACACCTACCAGCGGCTGGTGACTGCCCTCGGGAACCTCGGGGACGCGGCGGAACAGTCAGCCTCGGCATCCAGCCAGGCCGTGGTTGGGAGTGTGAAGAACACGGCCCTGCTCGTTGGCGGCGTTCTCGCCGCAGGGATCGTACTGGCGCTCCTTCTCAGCATGGTCTTCGGCCGTCGCATCGTCGCCCCGATTGTGGGGATCGCGGCTTGGTCGGCGCGTCTGGCCGAGGGCGACTTTTCCGGCGAAGGGGCCGTGCAGCGGCAGGCGAGCAAGGACGAAAGCGGCATACTGCAACGTTCGTTTACTGAAATGGCTGCCTCTGTGCGCAGCCTGATCAAACAGCTGCAGGAAATGAGCCAGCACCTGGCCTCGTCCAGCGAGGAACTCACGGCGGCGGTAACGCAGAGTGCCCAAAGCATGCAGGAGATCAGCGACGTGGTGCAGGGTGTGTCGCAAGGGGCGACCGAGCAGTCCAAGGCTTTGGCCGAAGTGAGCGGTGTCATCGCGAAGGTCCAGGACATGGTGAAGACGGTGGCCAGCGGGGCCGCCGAGCAGGCGGCCGCCGTGGAAGACACCGCCCGCCTGCTGGGGGAGATCATCGAGGCCATCGAGCAGGTGGCGGCCAGTGCCCAGGGTCTGGCGGCGGGGGCCAACCAGATGGCCCAGGCCGGCGAACACGGGCAGAAGGCGGTCGAGGACGTCGTCCAAGGCATGCAGGCCATTCACGAAGCCGTATCAGGCTTTGGCAAGCGGGTGGAAGAGCTCGGCGAGCAGTCTGGACAGATCGGCGCCATCGTGCAGATGATCAGCGAGATTGCGGACCAGACGAACCTTTTGGCCCTCAACGCGGCCATCGAGGCCGCCAGGGCCGGCGAGCACGGGCGGGGGTTTGCGGTGGTCGCCGACGAGGTGCGGAAGCTGGCCGAGCGGGCAAGCAAAGCCACGAAAGAGATTGCCGCCCTCATCGGGGCGATCCAGAAGAACACGGCCGAATCCGTGCAGTCGATGTCTGCCACCATGCAGCAGGTGCAAGGAGGCGTGCAGGTGGCGGCCAAGGCTGGCGAGGCTTTGCAGGCGATCATGCAGGCCGTGAACGCTGCCAACGACCAGATCCAGGGCATCTCGGCGGCGGCCGAGGAGCTGGCCGCGAGCTCCAAGCAGGTGGCCGAAGCCATGGACAACGTTAAGACCGTAGCCACGGCCCAAAGTACGGCCAGCGCTCAGATTCAACAGGCCATGCAGCAGGCCTCGGCCAGCGTCGGCGATGTCGCCTCCTTCGCGGAGAGCTACCTTGCCTCCGCTGACCGGTTGCATGAGCGTGTCCAGAGTGTGGCGGCGGTGTCCGAGGAAATCGCGGCCGCGGCCGAAACCCTGGCCCAGCTGGCCACCGATCTCGACAAATCCGTACAGAGATTCCGCGTATAAACGGTCCCGGACGCAGGGGGGCGAGGTCGTTGGCACTAGCACATTACGAAACTGACAAGACTGCTACCGGACCGGCGGAACTGGCTGGCAAGTACGTCATTCTGACCGTGGGCCCGGAGACATACGGCGTCAACGTCGCGGCGGTCCAGAGCATCATCCCCATGTCTCCCATCACGCGGGTGCCGGGCACGTCCGGCTGGGTGGAGGGCGTCATCAACCTCCGCGGCAACGTCATTCCGGTCGTCGACCTCGGGCGGCGGATGGGACAGCCCGAGGCGGCGCCGGGCACCCGCGGCCGCATCCTTGTAGTTGAGCACGAGAAAGGCCAGGTCGGGCTGATGGTGGACCAGGTGACCGAGGTCCAGAGCCTGGAGGCGGGACAGATCGAACCGCCTTCGAGCCTTGTGCGCACCCAGGACAACGAGTTTGTCCTGGGAGTAGCCCGGGACGGGGACAGGTTGATTCTGCTTTTGGATGTCCGCAAGATCCTTCTGTTTTAGCGATTCGACGACCGTAGGGGGCCGGGGTGGCCATGGGGCTTGACGTGACACCTGAGGAACTGGGGCTTTTTCTCGACGAAACCGAGGAAAAACTCGAGGAGCTGGACCAGGGGCTTTTGGCACTGGAAGATGACCGCTCCGACGAGGAGACGGTAGCCCGCCTTTTCCGGGCGGCACACACGATCAAGGGTTCCGCCGGCACGGTCGGGCTCACCTCCATGGCCGAGTTGTGCCACCTTATGGAAGACGTGCTCGACGGTGTCCGCGCCGGCCGGATCGCGCTTGGGAAAGAAGATGTCACGGTACTTCTGTGGGGCGTCGACACCTTGCGGGGCATCACGCGGGGTATGCGGGAGGCAGTGGAAGCCGGGGAGGAGCTTGTGGACGATCCGGGATCAATCCCGGCTGACCTCATGGCGGCCCTGCAACGGGTCGCCGGCGAGCCGGACGTGGCTTCCCCGGCCAGTTACCGCCCCTCAAATACGAGGCCCGGCGCGGACAACGCCGGCAGCGCGGCCGACCAGGGTGGCGAGGGTGGAAGACTCTGGGAAGTGGAGGCGACGTTTGCACCCGATGCCGTGATGCCGGCCGTGCGGGCGTTGCAGCTCATGCTCATGCTGGAGGGCCTCGGGGATGTCGTACGTTCAGACCCCACTTCCGAAGAGATCGACCGTGAGGAAGTCGGGGGACGGTTCTGGGCTATCGTGCGTACCAATGCCCGGCCAGAGGATATCAAGGCGGCGGCCGCGTCCACGCCGGAGGTGGAGCGGGTAGAGGTGAGGCCGGCGGGTGGGACGGACGATACGCTGGCTGCGGTGCACGAGGAGGACGAAACGGCCGAAAAGGCGAGGGAGCAGTCCGGCGGTGAAACCGCCGCCCGCCCGGTTGCCGAGCAGAGCCGCACGGCCGAGCTCGGTCACACCATCCGTGTCGATACCGGGATTCTGGACGAGATCATGAACCTGGTGGGCGAGCTGGTGATTGACCGCAACCGGCTCGGGCAAAGCACGGCGACGCTCATGCAGACGGGCGAGCACGACGAGCTTGCGGCCGGGCTGAACGAGATCGTCGCCCACATGGCCAGAACCACGCAGACCCTGCAGGAGAAAATCATGCGGGCCCGCATGATGCCCATTGACATTCTTTTCAAGAAGTTTCCCCGCATGGTGCGTGACCTGGCCGTCAAGAGCGGCAAGGAGGTTGAGCTCATCATTGACGGTCAGGACACCGAAATCGACCGCTCGGTGATCGAGGTCATCGGCGATCCCCTCATCCACCTGATCCGCAACGCGGTGGACCACGGCATTGAGCCGCCGGATGTGCGGATAGCACAAGGAAAAGAGCCCGTGGGCCGGGTGCTTCTGCGGGCAGAGCACCAGGAGAGTCACATCGTGATCACCGTGGCCGATGACGGCCAGGGGATCGATCTCGAGCGGGTCCGCCGGTCAGCGGTGGCCAAGGGTCTTATCAGCGAGGGGCAGGCGGCCTTGCTGGGGGAGCAGGAAGTATTGGACCTCATCTTCCTCCCCGGGTTGTCCACGGCGGAGCGGATCACCGAGGTTTCCGGGCGCGGCGTAGGCATGGATGTGGTGCGCCGTAACATCGAGCGCATCAACGGCAGCATCACGGTGGAGACCGAGCTTGGCGGCGGGACGGCCTGCATCATCCGTCTGCCTCTTAGCCTGGCAACGCTGCGTGGGCTTTTGGTGGCAGCCGCGGGGCAGCTGTGGGCCTTGCCGATTGCGGCCATCACGGAGATCCGGCAGGTGAACGCCAAAGAGCTTCACACCATCATGGGGCGGCCGGCGATGGTCGTGCGGGGCAAGGTCGTGCCGGTATGGACCCTCGCCGAGGCCGTTGGTTTCGGGGGTGGTGGTCTGGCCGGGGATTATATCGTGCTCTGCCAGGTCGGCAACCATCTCGTGGGACTGGCAGTGGACCGGCTTCTCGGTGAACAGGAGGTAGTAATAAAAAGCCTGGGGCAGTACCTCGGCGAGATTCCGGGCCTTTCCGGAGCGACCATCTTGGGCGATGGCACCATCGCTCTCATCGTGGACATCGCCCATCTTGCCCAGGTGCTTTCGAGACAGGCGGGACGGAGGGTGGCGGAGAGCGTTGGATAGTGTGGTAGGATTCGCACAGAGGCAAAGGGAGATCCTTCTGCCGGCGATCAGCCAAAGCCTTGAGAAGGCTGGCCGTGCCTTGTCGGCCATGGTTCAAAGCCCTGTCCGGGTGGCCGTTCCGGACGTGGCCATGGTGGGCATCGACGAGATCACGCCATCGGTGGGCGGGGCGGGGGTGCCGGTGGTGGCGGCCTACCTCGGGATTACCGGGGACATGGCTGGACACCTCATGTTCATGTTTCCAATGCCGGTCGGTTTCGACCTAGTGGACAGGCTTTTGGGCCAGCCCCCGAAGACGACCATCACCTTGGGCACGCTTGAGACGTCGGCCCTGGCCGAGCTGGCCAACATCACCGGGAGCAGCATCCTGAACGGCCTAGCGGATGCGGCGGGTCTGCGGGTTTTGCCGTCCAGCCCGACAGTGCGGGCTGACATGGCGGGGGCGCTCCTCGAATCGGTGCTTGTGCCGGTTGCCCAGCATGCCGAACAGGTCGTCCTGATCCGCACCGTGTTTGAAGGCGAGGGCTGGGGCATCGTGGGCGACTGCTTTATCCTGCCGACGGTGGAAGGTTTGGAGACGCTGGTGCAGGGACTGGTGAACAAAAAATCATGAGCGCCATTTCCGTAGCTATGACCGTTGGGCTCGGGCAGGCCGTAGTGACGGAACAGCCGGTAGCAGTGCTGGGTCTTGGGTCATGTGTGGCCGTTTTCATATTTGATCACGACATGGGACTCGCCGCGGTTGCCCACGTTGTCCTGCCGCATGATGACAACGCTTCTGACGATACTCCCGCCAGGTCGGCACCGGCCGCCGTACGCTGGGCGGTCACGGAGCTTACCCGCCGCGGCAGCGACCGCCGCCGGCTGGTGGCCAAACTGGTCGGTGGGGCGCACCTTTTGGCCGGGGTCGATTTGCCCGACATCGGGGCCGCCAACGTGGCGGCGGTCCGGGCGGCCTTGCGGGAAGAAGGCATCCGCGTGGTGGCCGAAGA
>CADDZV010000013.1 GCA_902812875.1 Clostridiales bacterium | reverse complement strand
CACCCCCAATAGAGGGCTGGCACCCCACACCAGGAAGAACTCGCGTGCCTGCAGGTTCCAGCCCGCCCGCCGCAGCTCCAGCTCCCACTTTTCCCGCCGCGTTTGGATGTCGCCGCGTGGCACCGCCACGTGCCCACGCCGACGCCACCGCCGGGCCACCACGGGCTCCAGCCGCGGCATGTGGGGGCGTTCTTCCCAAAGCCTGGCCACCATTGCCGCGGCTGACGTAAAGCTGATGGCCAGCCCTACGAACAACAAGACTTCTGCCACATAGAGCCCCCCTAATGAATCTCGGCAAAAAGGTCCCGCGGCAGAACGATGCCGTTGGTCTCGAACCGGGCCAAAAACGTGGGCTTGATCCCAGTGGCCTTGAACTCGCCGGTCACCCGGCCGTCGGGCAGGGGCGGACCCTGCTCAAACACAAAGAGATCCTGCAGCTGGATCGTGTCACCCTCCATGCCCAGTACTTCCGTGATGTGCGTGATGCGGCGGGAGCCGTCCCGTAGCCGCTGCTGGTAAACGATCAAGTCGAGGGCCGACGAGATCTGCTCCCGGATGGCCCGCACCGGCAACTCCATGCCCGCCATCAGCACCATCGTCTCAAGGCGCGAGAGCGTATCCCGCGGCGAGTTGGAGTGCAAAGTAGTGAGGCTTCCTTCGTGACCAGTGTTCATGGCCTGCAACATGTCCAGAGCCTCCCCGCCTCGGACCTCGCCCACGATAATCCGGTCGGGCCTCATGCGGAGAGCGTTTCGCACCAGCTGCCGCGTCGTGATCTCGCCTTTCCCCTCGATGTTGGGCGGCCGGGTTTCCAGGGAGACCACGTGCTCCTGCTGCAGCTGCAGCTCGGCGGCGTCTTCGATCGTGATGATCCGCTCGTTGGACGGAATAAACCGGGAGAGCACATTCAACGTGGTGGTCTTGCCGGAACCCGTGCCCCCGGCCACCACGATGTTCAAGCGTCCTTCCACACAAGCTTCCAAAAGGGTGGCCATCGCCGGAGAAAGCGTGCCCATGCGGATGAGGTCGGGCATCTCCAGCGGCTTCACAGAAAACTTGCGGATGGTGATCGTCGGGCCTTTGATGGCCAAAGGCGGAATCACCGCATTCACACGCGAGCCGTCCGGCAGACGGGCGTCCACCATGGGGCTGGCCTCGTCGATGCGCCGGCCTAGGGGCGTGACGATTTTTTCGATTACCTGCATGATCTCCTGTTCGGAGGTGAAATGCACCGGTGCCCGCTCGATGAGGCCCCGCCGCTCCACATAAACGTGGTCGGGGGAGTTTACCATCACCTCGCTGACGGTCGGATCGTCCAAAAGCCCCTGGATGGGACCGTACCCGAGGATTTCGTTTACCAGAAGCGTGGTGTATTGCTCTTTTTCAGCCGCGGTCAGGCTGGGATCTTCATTGACCAGGGAGGCAATTTTCAGCTCAACCGCCCGGCGCTCGTCTTTGCCCAGGCTCGGGCGCCGCAACACCGGCGCCAGATCGGGGTCCTCAATGAGCTCCTGCTGCACGCGAGCCTTGAGCGCATCCGGAACCGTCCGCCACTTTACCGCCAGCCTGGTCTCCTCCACCACTTCGGCGGGAACCGGCGGCGCGGCGCTGCCTCCGGCCGGCGGGTGGGCTTTTTCCCCGCCCGGGCCTTCCACGTCAGGTTCAGGGCCCGCTGGTCCTTCCCCCGCCTCTACACCAAACGGCGTGGCCTCCGCAGGTTTCTTTTTCCCCAAGGCAGCATCAGTCGAGTGCAGCCGTTGGTACAAAGACGGCATCTATCCTCCACGCTCCTTCGGCGCTTGGACGGCTTTGGACCCGCTTGCCATGCTTTCTTTGTTCTCTTCCTCCACTTCGGCGATCAGGGCCTGGGCGATATCCCATACAGCTTTTGTGATGGGCGAGCGTGGCCGCCCCACCACGACGGGCACGCCGGTATTGGCGGCCTCCACGGCCGCCGGGCCGTCATAGGGGATCTCCCGCCACACAGGAAAATCGAGGGCACCTGCCACTACCTGTGCTTTCTGGCGGTCGGCCTGCAGGCAGTGACTCAGGATCACGCGCAGGTTGTTTTCGTCGTACCTCAGCTGGGTGGTCAGCACATCCAACACGCGGCCGGTGTTCCGCAGGGTTGGCACCTCCCCCGTGGTGAGCAGAAACACCGGCCGTCCAAAATCCAGAGCCGTCATGGCCGCTTCGCGGAAATTGGACCCAGTATCCAGGACCACCCAACGGGCCTGCCGCCGGGCTTCCTCAATGATCTCCTCTACGTAATTCCGATTGGGGTCAATCTTGCCGTCGCCTTCCACTTCCGGGGCCACATCGGGGTTGGGCGGGGCCGGCAGCACCCGCACGCCGTATGCCTCGCCCATGGCCCACTCCATGGTGATCGCGGGGGGATCTGGCGACCGTACCACGTCGATGATGCTGGTTTTATGTTCCAGCCCGAGGAACAAAGCCGCCACGCCGAGTTCCAGGTCGAGGTCGAGCAGAGCCACCGGCTCAGGCTGCAGCTTGGCCAAGGCCACCGAGAGATTGACCGCCAGGGTGGTCTTCCCGACGCCGCCCTTGGCACCGAACACCGTGACCACCCGCCCGCGGCGGCCATCTAAAAGCCCGTCTGCCAACGGTCCTTTGCCTCCCTACCGAACATCCCGGCGAGAAAGGATGACCAGTAGGAGCTGCCGGGAGCCAGACTGCACAGCCGGGCTGATGTCGCCAGACGGCAATATGTCACGCTCAAGCACGTTGGCCGGTTTTTGCAGGTCTTGCGGCCGCACAATGCCCGTCACCAGGATGACCTCCCCCTCATTTATACGCACTACCGCCTGCGCGCGGCGGTCATTCAGAACCGGCACTGCAGCCTGCGAGGCGCTCTGCACCCAGTCCACCGACTGCAGTTCGAGATTCATCTGCATATCAATAAACGGCGTGGTGTAGATCACCGGCGTGATGTCCAGGAAAATCCCATCCTCCACCCACGAATTCATCTGCAGGCCGCCCACCTGCTGCCCGTAGTTCGCCTGGGCCGAACGCGAGTACGATGCCGTCTGCCGGTTTATGGTGGTAATGTCGCTTTCGTCGATCACCTTGGCCTTGCCGGCCTGAACCAGAGCATTGAGAGAGTTCCACGTGGTGTCCGGCGTCTCGTGGAAGTAGAAACCCTCCCCGCCGCCCGCTCCTGTCACGGACTCGGATCCCGCCGGCAGATGCTGCAGAAGATCGCTCAAAGACGCAGTATCCACTTCCATCAGCACGACAGACATCTCCAGCTGGGCCTCAGTACGGTAAAGCTCCGGCGTCCAGGTCGATTTGAACAGCTGGGACTGGGTTACATCCGCCGGCGGGTAGAAGCCCAGGTCGGTGGCCGGCCGCAAAAGCACCTGCAGCTTGCCAGAGTCTTCCGCCAGGGCGATTGCCGCCGCTTGCTCCGGCGTCACGGCAATGGTCAGCGAGGTGTACTGCCCAAGTGGCGTCGTTTTGGGACCCGAGCCGCCACCCTGGTTGGCGGTCACCGGCACCGCGTTCTGGCCGACAGCAAGGATAGGAATGTCTTGCACAATCAGGCGGGTACGCCGTTCGTCCGTGGAGTTCTGGGGCTCAAAGGTGCCGATGATGTCGATGCGGTCTCCGGGCGCCGGGAACCCGGCCACACCGGTGATCTCGTCCACCCGGATGGTCATCGCCCGCAGACCCTTGGGGATGTCGTACGACAGCGTAGGCGGAGTGGCCACCGATACGATCTTGCTCTTCAGGATAAACTCGCCCCGTACCATGGGCATGGCCGCATATTTCCCCAGCACTTCCTGCGGCTGCGTGACCATGTCCGGGTCCACCATGTTCGCGGGTACCTGCCTGGTCGCAAGCATGGAATTGGTAATCAAGGCCTTGGCCGGGATGTCCTGGGCCGCGGCCAGCACCGTCACCAGCTGCTGCATGGTGCTAACCTGCCGCGGCGCCAGGGCACGGTACGCCAGGGCGGTGATCAACAGTCCGATTGCCACTGGGATGACGTAGTAGCGTAATATCCGGCTCCGGCTCATCTTCGCACCCCGTCGCGTTCACTGTGGGTTCGGCACCAAATGTACAACCCACAGACCGTAATAGTCACTTCCGTTATCGTTCGTGGATTCCCCTGGTATAAAGCCCGCTACAAACGTACCGACCACATTCTTGCCATCGACTTGCATACCCTTGTCCAAACAAAACCCCGCAAAGCCCTGGATTTTCACTTCGGTCTTGCCAGGTCCTGCTGCCGACTTCACCACCGGTGCCACTACGAACACGGCGTCCTGTACATTCGCGCGGACGCATTCCTGGCTGGCAGGCTCGTCCAATAGATCATCCAGACCTTTCTTCGTATTCCCCACATCTTGCCCTGGGTCTGTGGGCACAAACTCACCGACGTTCAAAGTACCGGAGTACCCCCGGGAGATCATATCCCGATAGTCCCGGCCGCCTGGATCATTGAGTTGCAAGGCCCCGAAATTCCCTGGGCCGTCGCAACCGTTTTCACCGCCGTCGCAGCCTTTCAATGTGACCGGCTGACCAAACTGCCACTGGTCGTTCCAGCGAATTCCCCATGGGACGATGTGCACATTTTTCCCAGACACGCTACCAGGAACGTCAGCCTTGGCAGTGGCGGTCGCGCTCACAGTCGCCTTCTGCTGGCCAAAGAGCCCTGCAAACACAAAGCCAACATCCGCACGCGTCAGCGTCACCGACACCTGCGTGTCGCTCTCACACACGAACACCTGCACCGTGTACGGATGGTTTCCGTCATGCGTGTCTTCGTTTTCGTTTTCCCACTCCTCATGGTCGCCACCAGATTGGCACTGGCCACCAGCCGTGCTGGTGACGACCGCCGCCCCGGGGAAGTTGGCTGCCACTGTTCTTTCGACAACGCTGATGACGTCGTCTCGGCCATTCTCCACCATGGCTTTCGCAGCCGCCAGGGCGGCCATGTCAGCCACATCCTGCAGCCGCTGGCGGGTAACGAACAAAAGTTCCCCGTCCACCACCACGGCAGCCAGGCCGAGCATAACCACCATAGCCAAGGCGATCAGCACCGTCACTTGGCCAGCTTGGTGTTTCACCTGCTTCCACACTACCGTCCTACCCACGGCTTATTCCTCCAGCGTGAGCGTAACCTGGGCCTTGAGCCGGATCACTCGGCCGAGTACTCCTGCCAGGATGGGGTCAAAGGGGTGAAAATCATAGGTGACCACCACGGTAAGCAAATTCTCGTCTTGGTTGCACGACACGGTGATGGCAGGATTGTTGAGGTACCCCGGAATAACCTCTCGTACGCGGAAGGCAATTACATTTTGATCATCCTGGCTGCACGGATTGTCCAAAACGACGCCATAGCGCGCACCCTCCCGGGCACCGTTTTCGATGGCGATATAGTCATAATACATGAGGCCAAACTCCACGGTGCCCAGGAGGATCAAAAGCAACAAAGGCAAAATAAGGGCCAGTTCCACAAGGGACTGGCCTGAGGCCCAGGAACGCTTCACAAGCCGTTTACAATGTTCTGAAAGACGGCCAATATCTTGTTGCCCAGAACGGCTATCGTGCCGATCACGACTACCGCTATGAGTGCGATTATAATCGCGTACTCCGTTAGCGCCTGGCCGTCTTCGCGCCGCAGCCGTGCCTTCAGGTTCTCCCACCACAAATAAGCTTTCAACAACATTTACCTCCCCCTCCTTTCTGACGCCCGTAGCGGGCGGGTTGTATAACCATACGACGAGCCCCGAAAATACCCTCCTGGGCTGTGCCCCAGTTTAGCAACCACGCCCAAAAGCGCCAATCACACTTTTTTATTCAACATCAATACCGGTTACACCTTTTGTGTGAATGGTGATCAGGCGTTTGCATTTGGGGCACTTAATCTCTATATCGTCACCGCGCTGGATCCATAAAAGCTTGTTGCATACGCATCTGAATTCTTCCCCGGAAGCGTGTTCCGGCTGGGGTAGCTTTGGTTCCGGCATTACCTGCAGCCTGGCCATCGTCCTTCCACCTCCCTGAATAGGCACGCAAATTCCCACAGGGCAAAACCGGATCAGTAAGAGTGGCGCCAAATCGAACCGGCCCCAGAGCGGTGTGGGAATTTCCAGAAGGTAATACGGCATATTGGACGCCAAATGGTAATTTCCTGCCCATTAGCACTGGGTATGCTCAAAAACCTTTCGACACAAACCGACACGACCAAGCATGTTTACGCGTTTCGGCCAAGGCGGGTTGCAGGGATCAGGTATTTTTGCCAATTCGCTCTACTGGAAATCAGTCGGCCACGTCGCGCTCGTGGTGTGCCAGGCGGGCGGCCGCCGCCGCGGCAACCGCGGAGACCAGGTCATCGAGGAAGGTGTTGACCTGGCCTGCGCGCGGGTCGTTCAGGCGCCCCACCACGCCGAGTTTACTTTTGTCCAGGTAGCCAAAATTCGTAAGGCCGATAGACCCGTACACATTGACGATGGCCAGGGCCATCACTTCGTCGATACCGTAAAGGCTGTCGTCCTGCCGCAGCATATCGACCAGGGGCGGCGGCAGAAGGCCTTTTTCCGCCAGCATATCCAGGGCCACGCCCGTGAAAATGGCGTTTTGCGTCTCGCGCTTGGCCAGCACCTTGCGTACGCTGCGGCGGCAGGCGTCCATGGTCAGGTTTGGCAGGTAAGATTTTTGGATCAGCATCACGAGCTCGGCAATGTCGTTCACGCTTACCCCGCGGCTGGCCAAAAGCTGGATGACCTCGTCCTTGTACTGGCGTCGGATCGGTTGCGGTGCCGGCATGGCACACACAATCTCCACCCCCCTCACCCCAATGTATACACGGCCGCAAGCCAAATTCCTTGAATGGGCGTCTGCCGCGCGTGGAGAGCATGAATTCGGATCGGCCGCGATCGACACAATACCTCCACGGGGGATGATCGTTTGGCACGCGTGATGTCAGGCAGTGAACGCAGCACACGCCACGAACACCCCGGCGGGCCGGCGGGCCAGGCCAGGGACCTCTACCTGCATGCCCGCCGGGTACGGGCTGACATCGAGGGCCTGCTGGCTTCCCTGGCCGCCCTGGAGCAAGGGGGGCCGGATCCGCACACGCGCCTTGGGCCTGACCTCGACCGCAACCTGGCACTGGTTCAGCAGGCCACGGACCACTGCGACGACGTTGTCGTCCGGCATTTCCGCATCGGCGGCGACGGGCCGCGGGCGGCCCTCATTCTTGTCCAAACCCTGCCGGAGAAAGACCTGGTGGCGGATGCGGTGATGAACACCCTCACGCATCTCGTCCGCATCGGCCGGGCGGAAACCGGATACGAAGACGCCATCCGGGCCGGCCTGGAACAGTCGGGGGCTACGGTGCCGCAGTTTGAAGCCGAGGACGAATTGAGCGGCCTGGTCTCAGACGTGATGACAGGCGAAGCTGCCGTGCTGGTGGACGGGGTGCCCAGGGCGCTGGTCTTCGACGTGAAAAAATGGCCGGGACGGGACGTCACGGAACCCATGGCCGAAACAGTAACCAGAGGCCCGCGTGACGGGTTCGTGGAGCAGGCCCTGATCAACATCGCTCTCATCCGGCAGCGGATGCCGGTACCAGATCTGAAAGTGCGCCTGACGCGTATCGGCCGCCGCTCGCAGACCCCGGTGGCCGTAATGTACTTCCAGGGCATTGCCGACCCGGACGTCGTGGGCGAGGTACAGCGCCGCCTCGCCATGATCGACACCGACATCGTCCCGGCGGACGGTTACATAGAACAGTTCATCGAAGACCGGCCCATGTCACCGTTCCCGCAGATGCAGGTGACCGAGCGGCCCGACAACGTGGTCATGGGCCTCGCCCAGGGCCGCATCGCCATCATCGTGAACGGCTCGCCGTTTGTGCTTTTGGTGCCGGCCACGATACACGACCTTCTCACTTCGCCCGAAGACTACTACCACCGACCCGGCTTTTCGACATACATGCGTTCGATCCGCTCCATTGCCTGGCTTTTGGCCGTAGCGGGTCCGGGGCTGTTCATCGCACTCACGTCCTATCACCCCCAGGCCATTCCCACCGATCTTCTCATCACGCTGGAAGCCGCCCGGGCTTCGGTGCCCTTCCCGCCTCTGGTGGAGGTAGGACTGATGATGTTTGCCATGGAGATCATCCGGGAAGGAGCGATCCGCATACCCGGCCAAATCGGCGCCACCATCGGCATCGTGGGAGCTTTGATCATGGGTCAGGCCGCCGTGCAGGCGGGCATAGTCGCGCCCATGGCAGTGATCGTTGTAGCCGCCGCCACCTTGTCAAACTACGCCGTCGTGAACGTGGAGTTCCAACAGGTTCTGCGCCTCGTGCAGTGGGGGATCCTGCTAGCGTCAGGGGTGTTCGGCCTTCTGGGGTTTGTGCTCGCCGGCCTGGTCATGGTTACGCACATGGCCGGCCTCACCTCGCTTGGCATGCCGTATTTGGCTGGACTCGTACCGCCGGTTTCCTGGCGGTCCCGCACCCCCATCATTGTGCGCCCGGTGTGGGAGCGGAAGGAGCGCATCAGGATCCGTGGCCCCCAGGAACTCATCAAACAGAGCCACGAGTCTGCGTACGGCGAACGCAGGCGTTCCCGCGGTGACCGTCCCCCCGTATGAACCAGCAGCGTGAACGGGGCCTGGGCCCGGGCGAACTGGCCTGGTTCGTGATCAGCATACTGGCTGGCGGCGGCCTGCTGGTGCACATGCCGGATGCCTACCGCATTGCCGGGCGCGATGCCTGGCTATTTATGGCTGCCGTGGGTCTTGTCACCGCCGTGGCCGGAACATTGATTGGGGTGCTGGCCCGTAACTTTCCCGGCCAGACGGTCGTGCGCTTCGCCCAGGTCCTGCTCGGGCGGCCCCTGGGGTGGCTCCTGAGCTTTGTCCTGGCGGCTTACTGTCTTGTGGCCAGTGCCATCACCGTGCGCATGACCACAGAGGTAGTCAGGTCTGCCCTTTTGGCCCTGACGCCCGCGTGGCTCATCGTTCTCATTCTGGTAGTCACCAGTTGGTATGCGGCCCAGCAGCCCATACTGGCCATGGCCCGCATGAACGTAATGCTGGCTCCGCTCTTGCTGGCGCTGGGAATGGGGGCAGCCCTGACGGCCCTGGAAAACTTCAACCCCCTGCACGTGCGGCCTGTACTGACCGGCCATCTGGTCCCGATTCTGGAGGGTATGGCCATGGGCACCGTGCAGGTGCCCGGTCTGGAAGCCCTGTATTTTTTCATCGCCCATGTGGCCCAGCCGCAGAAAGCCGCCCGTAGTATCGCGGTAGGCGCAGGAGTCATGGGCATGGCCGTCACCGTCTCCGCCCTGGTTACGGTCGGGGTACTGGGCGCTTCCACCCCCCATTACACCTTTCCCATTCTTGATGCCGTCAAAGCTGCCCACCTGCCCGGCCGACTCATCGAGCGGACGGAAACCATTTTCCTGATGACGTGGATCGTGGCCCTGTACACGCGTTATTGTGCCCTGTTCACTGCCGCCGTGGCCGGCATGACGGAACTGACTGGCATCCCTGAGCGGCGGCTCGTGAGCCTGCCGCTAGCCGCCGTGGTGGCACTCATCGCCCTCATGCCGTCTACGCAGTCGCAGGCCCGCAGCCTCGCCACGGCCGTGACGAGGCTCAGCCTGGTAACCGAACTTGGCATTGCCCTTGTGCTGGTACTGGTAGCTGAGTGGCGGGCGCGGGAGAAGGTGGGAAAATGAAATTCCTATACCGCCTCGCCGCGCTGTTGCTCGCCGTTGCCCTGGCCACCCTGGTTTCCGGCTGCTGGGACGAAGTGGAAACAGAGAAAACAGATTTCGTTCTCGGCTTGGGCGTGGATCCGGCCCCGGGCGGGAACTACAGTGTCACGCTCTCAATTCCAAGTGCGGTGGCCACTGGTGCCGGAAGAGCCGCCGGTGGAGGCGGTGCCCTTACCGGCCTCCACGTCACTGGCGAAGGGGATTCATTCCTGGCCGCGCTCAAGGAGGCAGAAAACCAGCTGGAGTTCAACGTGTACCTTGGCCAGCTCATGCTGGTGGCGGTATCGGAAGACATCGCCCGCCGCGGTCTTCTGCCGATCTGGGACGCTCTTTTGCGTGAGCACTACATCTCCGCGCGGCTGATCATGGTGGTCACCGCCGGGCCGGCCAGGGATCTTTTCGACGTCGCCCCTGCGGAGGAACCGCTGGCTGCCATGGCCATGTGGGATACCGTCAATTCCCTCGCCCAACGCGGCGAGGCTCCGATTTCCTTCCTTTTCAAGAACGTCGCTGACTATTTTGACCCCGGCGTGGAACCGGTAGTGGTCATGCTGGAGGCTGCACCTGCGGTCCAGACAATGGGCGGCAGCCCCCCTGGCAAGGGCGGCTCGTCCGGATCCGGCCGAGGCGGAGAACAATCCGCAGACATGTCCAAGAGCACCGTGACTTACCGGTACGACGGCCTGGCCCTGTTCCACGGCGATAAAATGGTAGGAAAACTCGACCAACAGCAGGGCATGTCCGCCACCCTCCTGATCGGCGGCCATGGCGGACAAAGGTGCGATGTCCAGGTGGACCAAGGCAAGGTTACCGTGGAGATCGCCCGCGTCCGCCGGTCCTACCAATACCGGGTGCAGGATGGCCGGGTGCATATAGATATAGGCATGGCCATGTCGGTCAAGGTACCGGAATCCACCACCAGCCTGAACTTCATGAACCCTACCAACATTGCCCGCTTTACCACCCAGATGAACCAACATTTTGCCAAAGTCATTGGCGATACGGTGGCCTTGACACAAGCGGTTCAGTCGGACGTGTTTGGCCTCGGGCTCCGCATGCAAGCTCAGAATTACCGTGACTTTATCAATCTGGACTGGGACCAGGCGTACAAAGACGCGGTCATCACAATACATGTGCAGACCAAAGTACTCGAACAGGGCCGCTGGCGCGGGGCCACCGGACCATGAAAAAGGCGGGGCTTTCTGCCCCGCCGCCGGGTCCTGCCCATGGGCGCGGAAAACTACACACCACGCGGGAATTCCCGCCCCTCCGGGGTGCCCTCGATGTGAAGGTGCCGGCCTTCCCCGGGCGACATGCTAGTGGCCGGGCCGGGTGTATCCCGCCGTGCAGTTGTCTCTTCTGCCGCCGCCTTGGTGCCGGTGTGCGCCCCTTCATCCTCCACCGTGATGGGCAAGGTACGCCGGGTGGCCGTCTCTACCTTGGGAGCCACGATTTTGAGCACTCCATGGCGGTAGGTGGCCTTGGCCTTCTCGGGCATCACTTCCACCGGAAAGGCAATCGTGCGTACAAACTTGCCCCAGCGGCGCTCGCGGAAATAGTATCCTTCGTTGTCGATGCGGTTGAAGTCGTCCCGTGGCTTGGTTTCGGCGAAAATGGTCACCGCCCGGTGGGCGATGGAAACCTCCATGTTGTCCGGTTCCACCCCGGGCAGCTCCACCTCCACAACTACGTCTTTGTCCGTCTGATAAAGGTCGATGTCCGGCTCCCAGGCCCCGCGCCCGGCAAACGGCGTCCGCTGAAAAGTGGATTCCACCATGCGGTTGATGTCGTCGCGGAACCGCCCCAAATCGAATGGATCCCAGCGCATGATGCTCAACAGGCATCCCTCCCGCAAAGTTATGACAGCCGTAGGATTCCCTGCCGCCGGCATGGTCATGCGTGCAACCGGTCGTAATGCCCGAAGAACCACAGGTTGATGGCAGCGCCGGCCAAATAGAGCACCGCAGCCGGCCAATATGCGGCCCGGTAGGACACGGTTTCCATGAGTAGTCCGGCGATCGGGGAAGCCACCGCCCATCCGAGGCTCCAGGCGATCGTGAATACCCCGTTGGCCGCCGCACGCTCTTGCGGGTCCAGGATTTCCATGCTGAAGGTTGACGAGATCGGATTGGCCATGTTCATGAGGGCGTTGCGTATCAATCCCCAGCCGGCCGCCCACCAAAGACCGGTTGCCAAAGCCATCGCCAGAAGAAACGGTACGGACGCCACCTGCACGTAACTGACCATGTGCACCTTTCCCCAGCGGGCAGCCAGGACCGGTGCCACCAGGTAGGCAGCGGCCGTAAGTACCGACTGGGCCGCGAAAATCAAGCCGATGGTGCCGGGCTCACCGCCCAGGTGCTGGTAGAAAACGTTGAAAAATGGCACGATCAGGCCCGCACCTAAAGACGTTACCAGTGACGGGAGGGCGAGCTTGAATACCAGGACGGGCTGCACCAAACCGAGAGCATGTCCAATGACCTGTCCGACGCCCTTTTTCCCATCCTCACCAGCGGGGCTCGGTGTGACGTACAGCCTCGTCTCTTGTTCTCTGTTATTGGTCTCGCTGATTTCCCACAATGGCCAAAGTACCGGCACGAACAACACCAAAATGCCGCCCAGCATGGCGTATCTGAGCGCCTGCGGGTCCTGCGGCCGCCAACCGGTTAGCGCCGCGATCACCACCGGGAGGGCGCCGCCGAGGATGTTGCCCGCCACCCCCGAGGCCATCCCCAGGGCCCCCTGGATCGTGAACAGGTGCGCACGCTCTTCTGACGTGCTGTTTTCGGTCATGAAGGGACCGCCCACCACGCTGAGGGCGGTGTTTTCCATGGCTGCCAGTATCGTCCCCACGACGAGCACCGCGGGTGACGGCCACTGCACCTGGGCCAGCATCACCACCGCCGTGGCCGCAGCTGCCACCAGCATTAGCCGCCTGTGTCCCATGACAGTCGCCAGCCGTCCAGCCGGCACCGCAAAAACGACCGAAGCTACGGACGAGAGCGAAACCAAAAGCCCAAGAAATCCCGTGCTGTACCCGACAGCCAAAAGGTAAAGGTTGAACAAAAGACTATAAAGGCTACCTGCCACCGCGGCGGCGGTGGACGCGATGGTAAAAAGCCGGGCGTTCTTGGAAAAACCGGCCACTCGGCGGCGGTAGGCGGAAAAAAGCGATTCGTCGGACATACGCCTTAATGTACCATGGCTGGCAGCCCAGACTCCAGATGATGGCTCTCAAAATAACCACAACTTTACAGAGAGGAAAACCGGCGCCCGCGTTGAATATCAACTCGCTTGTGGCATGCCCGCCGAGGAATAGGCGCCACAAAAAACCTAAGCAATAGGAGGGTAAAAGCAGGTGAAGGGTCTAAGGAAAGGCTACGCGTGGGCAATCGTGCTCATGCTGATCGTCAGCCTGCTGGCGACAGCGTGCGGCCAAAAGCCTGCGCCCCCGCAGCAGACGGAGCAACCGCAGTGGAAGGTAGGCATCGTCTACGACGTCGGCGGCCGCGGTGACCTGTCGTTCAATGACATGGCCGCTGCCGGGCTCGACCAGGCCAGGCAGGAATTTGGTACCAAGTTGCAGACCTCCGAACTTGAACCTACCGGAACGGGCGAAGACCGCGAGGCGCTGCTCCGCACGCTGGCTGAGCAAGGCTACCAGCTCATCTTCGGCGTAGGCTTCCTCTTCACGGACGCGATCGCGAATGTCGCCAAGGACTTCCCGAATACCAAGTTTGCCATCATCGACTCCTGCCCCGAGGGCAACCTGCCGAACGTAGCCTGCCTGCAGTTCAAGGAAAACGAGGGTTCGTTCCTGGTCGGGGCGGCTGCCGCTCTCAAGACCAAGACCAACACGGTCGGTTTTGTCGGCGGTATGCAGATCCCGCTGATCGAAAAGTTTGAGGCCGGCTACACCGCTGGGGTGTACTACATCAACCCCAAGATCAAGGTGATCTCCAAGTACGCAGGCACCACGTCTGATGCGTTCGCCAACCCCACCAAGGGGTATGAACTGGCCACCGCCGAATACCAGGCCGGTGCCGACATCGTCTACCATGCCTCCGGCAAGACCGGTGAAGGCGTGTTCAAGGCCGCGGCCGAACAAAAGAAGCTCGCCATCGGCGTGGACGCTGACCAGTCGCTGACGGCACCCGAGGATGAGCGCCCGTACATCCTCACGTCCATGCGCAAGAAGGTCGACGTGGCGGTTTACGACACGATCAAGGCCTTCACCCAGGGCCAGTTCACCGCGGGGCCGCAGTACTTCGGCCTCAAGGAAGGCGGCGTGGACTACAGCATAAACCAGTACAACAAGGACATGATGTCCGACATCCAGCCGAAGCTCGACGAGCTCAAGCAAAAGATCATCAGCGGCGAGATCGTCGTGCCTACCTCCATGAAGGAATTCAACGACACCTTCAAGAAGGCAGTGGGCTCGAGCGGTCATTAATCCCGGGGTGACCTAAACAAATATGTAACGGGGGGTGGCCCCCACGGGTCACCCCCCGCTTGCATGTTTAAAGAGGGGACATCATTATGGCAGAAACCCCACTTCTTACCCTCACCGGCATCACCAAACGGTTCCCGGGCGTGGTTGCCAACCGCGATATCAACCTCGCCATCCAACGCGGTGAAATACACGCCATCGTAGGAGAAAACGGGGCCGGCAAATCCACATTGATGCGTATCATCGCGGGGCTTTACCAGCCGGACGAAGGCCAGATCATTTTGGACGGGCGCCGCATCCAGATGCGTGGTCCCCGTGACGCGGCCCGGCTCGGCATTGGCATGGTGCACCAGCATTTTATGCTCATACCGCGGTTTACAGTGGCAGAAAACATCGTCTTGGGCGAAGAGCATGCACGGGGAGGCATATTCAGTCCCCGCGAAGCCGAGGCACGCATCCGCGAGCTGGCTGCCCAGTATCAGTTTGAGCTCGACCCGACCGAGTTGGTCGAAAACCTGTCCGTCGGCGCCCAGCAGCGTGTAGAGCTTTTGAAGGTACTGTACCGTGGTGCCAGCATCATCATTCTGGACGAGCCTACGGCTGTACTTGTGCCGCATGAAGTTGAAGAGCTTTTTGCCAACCTGCAGTCGCTGCGCCAGGCAGGCAAAACAATTATTTTCATCAGCCACAAACTCGACGAGGTCCTCGAGATTGCCGACCGGATCACCGTCCTCCGGGCCGGCCGTGTCATCGGCACCGTCCCGGCCTCCCAGGCCACCAAGGAACAGCTGGCGGAAATGATGGTAGGCCGTCCGGTACTATTTCACCTGGAAAAACCGCCGGTTAAACTCGGCGGTCCGCCGATCGGGGTGCTGGAGGTGCGCGACCTCACCGTGCTCGGTGCCCATCGCCGCGAAGCCGTAAGCGGCGTCAGTTTTGTGGTGCGGCAGTGCGAGATTTTGGGTGTGGCCGGCGTGGAAGGCAACGGGCAAACCGAGCTCGTGGAAGGGATTATGGGCCTGCGCCCCGTCGCTCGGGGCAAGGTCATATTGCTCGGACGCGACATTACCGGCCGGCCCCCCAGCACAATTCGCAATTCCGGCGTAGCCTTCATACCTGAGGACCGCCAGCGGCAAGGTCTGGTACTGCCCATGAGCGTGTGGGAGAACGCCATGCTCGGCTACCACCGGGCGACGGAATACCGCCGGGGAGTATTCTATGACCTGGGGCGCATCAAGGATCGGGTACGCAGTCTCATCAGGACGTACGACGTGCGCACGCCCGACATCAACGGGCGTGTGGAGACGCTTTCCGGCGGAAACCAACAAAAACTCATTCTCGCCAAGGAAATGAGCTCCTCACCCACCGCGATCGTGGCGTCCCAGCCCACCCGCGGTCTCGACGTGGGGGCCACGGAATTTGTGTGGCAAAGGCTTTTGGCTGCCCGGGCCGAGGGACTCGCGATCCTCCTTGTCTCGGCCGACCTCGAAGAGGTACTGGCCCTGAGCGACCGCGTCATCGTCATGTACCGCGGCCAAATCGTCACTGAATTTGTGCCTGGCACCCTGCCGGCCACCACCATCGGCGAGTACATGCTAGGCATCCGCCGGGACACCCCGGCACCGGTCGGAGGTGAAAAGGCATGAAACGCCGGTGGGTCTCGCTGGGCCTTAGCCTGCTCGGGCCCGTCAGTGCCCTTTTGATCTCGGCCATTCTCGGCGCGTTCGTCATGCTGGCCATTGGGAAAAACCCGCTGCAAGTGTACGCAGTGATGATCTCGTACAACCTCGGCCAGCTCGACTCGATCGGCAGCATCTTCTACCGGGCTACACCGCTGATCTTTTCCGGTCTCGCGGTGGCGATCGGTTTCAAGGCCGGCTTGTTCAACATCGGCGTAGAAGGCCAGTACTACCTCGGTGCGTTTTTCGCCTCGTGGGCCGGCGTATATATCAAGGGCCTACCGGCGTATATCCACCTGCCGCTGGTAATTCTTTTTGGCATCGCCGGTGGTGTCATCTGGGCCTGGCTGCCGATCTACCTGAAGGTAAAACGCGGTGCCCATGAGGTCATCACCACCATCATGATGAACTCCATCGCCTCGGCGGTGATGCTGTATTTCATCCACGACGTCTTCATGGACCAAAACCAGGGCACGCTCGGGGCGCCCCGTGTGCGGATGCCCCCCATCCAGCCGACCGCCCGTATGCCCACCATGCTCGGTTTTCTGCATGCCATCGGCATCGACATGCCCAACTATGTAGCGATCAACTGGTTTTTGGTGCTGGCCATCCTGGCCGCCGTGGCCGTGTACTACCTATTGTGGCGGACGCCGTTCGGATATGAGCTCCGGGCCGTAGGCCAGAATCCGCAGGCGGCCGAGGCCGCGGGCATCAACACCAAGAACATCCAATACCAGGCTTTCCTCCTGAGCGGTGCCATTGCCGGGCTTGTGGGGCTTTCGGACGTGCTCACGTACTTCGGCTACCTCGACATCGACTTCCCCAAGGGTTACGGCTTCAGCGGCATCGCGGTGGCTCTTTTGGCCAACAACAACCCCTTCGGCATCATCCTGTCGTCACTGTTGTTCGGCTTCCTGGAACGGGGAGGCTTGGGCATCCAGGCGCTGGCAGGGGTGCCGCGCGAGGTTACCACCATTCTTGAGGGCGTCGTCATCCTTACTGTTGTCACGGTAACTGCGATCATCGGCAGGCGGGTGCGCGCTTATGAGCGGCACATGGCGGCCTTGGCCACCGCCGCCGAGCCGCCCATCGACACGCAAGCACCGGGAAGGGGGCAATAGCAATGCATCCAGACCTTATCCTGGCGGCGGGAGTTTCATCACCGGCGATTGCCGATGCGGTGGCATCAGCCATCCGCCTGACGACGCCGCTTTTGCTGACAGCCCTGGGGGCCGTCTTTACTGAGCGCGGCGGCGTCGTCAACATCGGACTCGAGGGCATGATGATATTCGGAGCCTTCTGGTCGGCATGGGGTGCCTATACTTACGGACCGCTCGCGGGCCTGGCCATCGGAGCCGTAGCCGGAGCCATCATGGCCCTCGTGCACGCCATTGTCAGTGTGACCTTCCGCGTCGACCAGATTGTCTCCGGCGTGGCCATCAACACCCTGGCCTATGGGCTTGTGCGGGTGGCAAGCCAGGCCCTGTTCCATTCTGCTACCACATCGCCGAGCGTGCCGAGCCTACCGCGCATTGACGTGCCCGTGCTCGACCAGATTCCGGCCCTGCAGCCGCTTATGGCTAACCTTTCACCCCTCATCGTGTTCGCGTTCGTGCTGGTGCCGGTGTCTTGGTGGGTGCTAAACCGGACCGTCTTCGGCCTCCGCCTCCGTTCCGTGGGCGAAAACCCGCTGGCGGCGGATACCCTTGGCATCAACGTTGTGCTGATGCGGTATTCCGGCGTACTCATCAGCGGCCTTCTTGCGGGGCTGGCCGGCGGCTACCTGGCGGTGGAGCAGACCAGCATGTACGTGGAGGGCATGACCGCCGGCCGCGGTTTTGTGGCCCTGGCGGCAATGATCTTTGGCAACTGGACGCCCGTGGGGGCAATGTTCGCGTCCCTGCTTTTCGGCTTGGCGGACTCGCTGTCGATCCGGGTCACCATCCCCCACGTCCCTTACCAGTTTGTGAACAGCCTGCCGTACATCCTCACCATCGTGGTGCTTGCGGGGGCCGTCGGACACGCCCGGGCGCCGGCGGCCGACGGTGTCCCATACGAGCGGAGCGGCGAATAAAACTCCATGGTTGCGAAGACCAATACAGGACAATAACAAAGGAGGCCCTTGGCGGGCCTCCTTTGTTGGTCAGGGAAGTATGACATTCCGCGGGGCGTTTCAGGCGGCCTCCGACTTCGGCTGCCGTCCGAAAAGCTTCCGCAAGTAGGGAATCACGAAGTAGTCGAGACCGATCAGACCAGCGTTGAGCCCAGCCAGGAGAAGCAGGATCTCGAAGGTGTACATCACCGGGTTTGTGCTTGTGCTGCCGGCCAGCATGTAGTTGAGGTTCATGAAGGCTCCCATCACGGCGGCGAAGGACGTGAAGATACCCAGGATGAGAGCGATGCCGACCAGAAGCTCCCCAACCGCCACAAACGGTGCAAACCAAGTGTAGGCCCCGCTATTGACCATCGATGCCGTGAACGATTGGTACCACCCGTAGTGGGCCGCAGCCGGGGTGTTGGGGATGAGACCAGCGGCCTTGGAGAGGAATCCCTTGAGGGCAGTGCCGTTCATCCAGTTGGCCTCGTGGAATTTGTCGTACCCTGCCATGAACCACTGATAGCCAAGCCAAACGCGGATGATCGCCCACACGATGCTGAAGCTTTTGTTTTTGAAAATGTTCACCGTACTTGCCCCCTATTCACCTAGTAAAATCATACAATCAATCCCTGGCCGTAGACCATGGTATGGCGAAGGTCATACACGGTTAATAGGGCACAAGTACTAGTCTGTATAGGGTCTAGTATCTACATGGGCTTTTTTCGGCCGGCAACAGCCGGTTCATGGTTCAACTGCCACAACCGCCAGATGGCGATCGCGATGATGGGTACACTGACGATTTGGGTAAGTGTAACCAAGCCAATCCCGTATTTCGTGTTTATATATCCCCACAGGTACAGAGGATTGTCGCGGAACGTCTCCTCAAACACGCTGCGAAGCACCGAATACCACAGGGCGAAGTTCCAGAACACCACCCCCGGCCGCACGTGTCGGCGCCACAGCACCACGGTGATGATTAAGAGCACAAGCCCGATGCTTGATCCGTATAGCTGGGTGGGATGCTGGAAACCAGAAGCAGTAATGCGTCCCTGGGCCTCCCCGTTGATCAGGTTCCCGATACGCACCAGGATGATCCCGATGCTCAGGCCAGGTACAAAAAGGTCGGCCACCGGCTCCCACGGTATGCGTTTGTAATGCAGGTAGATGAGAGCGGCCAAAAGGCCGCCAAACACGGCACCGTGGAATGACAGCCCGCCGTGGTCGATGCGTATGATTTCGGCCGGGTCGAAAACGTAAAAACTCCAGTTGGTGGCGACATAAACGATGCGGGCGCCGATGAGGCCGGCAATGACGGTGAGCGGCAGAAGATTGAGGACGGTATCCTCATTCACATCGCGCTGCCTGGCCAGCTGCATCAGGATGATGGCCCCCACCAGAATGGAAACGCCCATCAGCACCCCATACCAGCGGATAGCGAGGGGACCAATGTTAAACAGTACGGGATTGATGTTCAGCATGCACGCCTCACCGCCTGCCGCAGGATAACGGCCGCCGGCCCGCTGCCGTGGCCCGGGATGACTGAAGCCATTGTACACCAGCCTGGGGCGGCAGGGAAAATCACGCTGCCTCGCGGCGGCAGGCGTCCCCCGCCCCGTAAAGTCCAAGCCTCATAGCGTTGAGGATGACCAGTACCGACGCCCCGGTGTCAGACAGCACAGCCATCCAGAGGGCCAGCCGGCCAGCCGCGAGCAGGACCAAAGCGAGGCTTTTCAGCACCAACGCAATCGCGATGTTGGTACGGATGGTGCGGGCGGTAGCCCGGCCGAGCCCGAGCAAAAACGGCACGCGGCAAAGATCGTCCGAGAGGATAGCCACGTCGGCCGTCTGCAAGGCAGTGTCGCTGGCCTTCGCCCCCACGGCAATGCCAAGCGAAGCGGCAGCCAACGCCGGAGCATCGTTGACGCCATCCCCCACCATGGCCAGCGACCCGTGCTTTGCCTCGAGCTCACGCACGATGTCGAGCTTTTGGGCGGGCAACAGCTCCGCATGCACCTCGCCAACACCGGCGGCTTCCGCGGCCGCCATGGCGGTGGCAGGGTGGTCGCCCGTGAGCACCGCGGTGTGCGTGATGCCCAGGTACCTAAGGCCCAGCACCGCCGCCCGGGCTTCTGGCCGGATACCGTCGGACAGGGTGATCATTCCGACGACGTCGGGGCCGTCAGCCACCAGCACCGCCGTTTGACCCCGGGCACGTGCCGCTTCCAACTGAGCCCGCCAGTGGCCGGTATCGGTCACGCCCAGGCGGGCGAAAAGACGCTCCGACCCAACCGACAAGCGGCGTCCGCTTACCACCGCCGTCGCGCCCTCTCCTGGATAGGACTGGAACTCGCCGCCGGCTTCGAAAGGGATGTCCTCGCGGCGGCAAGCCTCGACAATCGCCCGCGCGAGCATATGCTCCGACTTGGCTTCTACCACGGCCGCCAAAGCCAAGACTGATTGATGGCTGCGGCCGTCGGCCGGCAACACGCCCGTCACCGTGGGCTTGCCGGTCGTGAGGGTGCCCGTTTTGTCAAACGCTACCACTTTGACTTTCGCCGCCCTCTCCAGGGCGGCACCGCCCTTCACCAGCACCCCTCGCCGGGCCGCGTTGCCCACCCCCGCCACAATGGAAACTGGCGTGGAAATGACGAGGGCGCAGGGGCAGGCGATCAGCAACAAGGCCAGCGCATCGTATATGGCTTTTCGCAGCGGCCAATGCCATACCGCGGGCAGGATCACGGCGGCGCCCAGGGCGAGGACGATAATGGCTGGAGTATAGATGGCCGCAAACCGGTCGATGAAGCGTTCCACGCTCGCCCGGCTGCGGGCGGCGGCGGCCACCAGCTCCGCAATACGGGCTAGCATGGTATCGCCCGGCGGCCTTTCCACACGCACGGCGAGAAAACCGCTGCCGTTCAAGGTGCCGGCGTAAACCTGGGCGCCGGGCTTTTTCTCGACCGGCATGGATTCCCCGGTGATGGTGGCCTCGTTGACCTCGGAATAACCGGAAACCACCGTGCCATCGAGGGCCAGCCGTTCCCCTGGCCGCACGACCATGATGTCGCCTACTACCGCCTCGCCGGCCGGTATCCGCACTTCCTCCCCACTCCTCTGCACGGTCACGGTCGGGGGTGCGAGGTCCGAAAGCGACTCTACCGAGCGGCGCGTCCGTTCAGTCGTGATTTCCTCCATGGCATTGCCGGCCGCGAAAAGAAACATCACGAGGGCGCCTTCCCACCACTGGTTGATGAGCGGGGCCATGGCGGCAGCAATGGTCACGAGGAAATCCACGTCAAACGAACGGGTTGCTATGGCCTGCAGGCCGCGCCACGCAACCTTGTATCCGGCGATCACAATCGCCAGTGCGTAAAGTACATGCGAGCCGGCCAGGGCTGTCGTGCCGGGCAACCTCCCTGTTGCCAAAGCGGCGACCAGAAGGATGCCCGCCACCGCTGTTGTCAACACGGCCTCGTCACGCCAAAACGGGGGCGTGCGGCCTCTGGCCTCGCTGGCTCCTTGACCGGGCAGCTTGGCTTCGTAGCCGAGGCTTCGCACCTTTTCTGTGATTTCGGCGAGCGAGACGGTCCCGCTGTCGAAGAGTACGTGTAGCCTCGCGGTACCAAAATCGGCCGCCGCCGACTTTACGCCGGGGATGGCTTGCACTGCCTTCTCGATGGTGACGGTACAGTCGGCACAGTCAAGCCCCCCGAGGCGGATCTCGATTTCGTCCGGCCTTGGCTGTGCATGATCGATGCTCATGGGTTTCATCACGCTCCGCTTTCTACCGGTGCGACAGGTGCTTCACCGCCATGGTGATGAGCTGCCGCACATGTTCGTCGTCCACGCTGTAGATCACGTTGCGTCCCTGCCGGCGGTAGCGGACGATCCGCAGGCTCCGCAGTAGCCGCAGGTGGTAGGAACAGGTCTGCGGGCTCACGCCCAGGAGGGCAGAAAGGTTGCACACGCACAGGTCTTCCTGGCACAGGGCGTAGGCGATTTTTACCCGCGTGGGATCGGCGAGGGCGGCGAAGATCTCTGCCACCCCGGCGGCTGGGGCGATTTTCTCACGCAACGGGGCGATTTTGGCCGGGTCGGTGCGGTAGACGCCGCAGATGTCGTCGCGGTCCGTTGCGCGTGATCTCGGTACGGTTGTCGTCGCCCGGTTGGCGGCCTGTGCGCCGGCAGTGTGGCGCCCGGTGGTGGCTACCGTGTCGCGGCCGGTGGTGCCTGCAGTGTCGCGGCCGGTGGTGCCTGCAGTGTCGCGTCCGGTGGTGGCCGTGGCGGCAGCGTCGTGCTCGGCGGCCGCGTCACGTCCCGCCCGATTTGCCGGCTGACGAGGTTTTCGCACCATGTGCAGACCTCCCTTGACTTATGTGTACGCACTTTGGGTCGTCACGTTGTCGACATGTGTACAGTTGTTTAAACGTCGTACTGTTAAAGCTGGTTCGACGTGCGCGTGGGATCTCCTGCGCGTTTGCGCCAACCGAACGCGCAGCAATTTGTGCCCAGCTCTTCGGGCGTTGGGTCACAACGTGACCACATTCCGGCTCATTTTGCCCGGTCTGGCCACCATTTGCCCTGATTCTGACCAAGTTTTCCCAAATTCACGGCAACGGCGGCGAGGCGGAGGTGCGGGGGTGCAGCGTGAGGCTACCCGTGGGCGGAAAGCACCGCCTTCAGCCACACCAAGAGCGGAGCCACAAGCAGGGCAGGCAGAAGATTACCCACCTTTACGCGCTTGAGCTCGAGCAGGTTGATGCCAATGCCGAGGATGAGGAGCCCCCCGGTGGCGACAAGCTCGTTCAGCATGGCGGGAGTAAGCAGAGGAGCGATCCACGTGGCGAATAGCGTAATCGTCCCTTGGTACGCCAGAACAGGCAACGCCGACAAAACCACACCCGGCCCCAGCGTCGCCGCAAAAATGATCGCCGTGGTGCCGTCCAGGACAGATTTCGCATACACGATGCTGTGGTCGCCGGTGAGCCCGCTCTGCAGCGGCCCCATCACCGCCATCGCCCCCACGATGTACACGAGCGTCGGCGTCATGAAAGCCTCCGTAAACCTGCCAGCCGCGGCGCCAGCCAGCCCTTCCAGGCGGTGGCCGACCGCTTCCAGCCTCTCCTCCAGCTGCAGAAACGTACCTGTAACCGCTCCCAGGATCATGGCAATGATCACGACGAGCAAATTCTGCGACTTGAGCGCAGACTGCATCCCGATCAAAAGCGTCGCAAGGCCAATGGCCTGCATCACGAGGTTTTGGTAGGACTGAGGAATGCCGCGCATGAGAAAAAGCCCGAGACCCGCCCCCACCACGATGGCCAATGCATTTACCACATTTCCCAACTCTCTTGCCAGCGCCACGCCCAAAATCGCCACTTTCCCTTCCCACCCAGCTCGCAGTTATGAGCATTTACATTCGCCTGTCTCGCCAGCTACCCTGCCGCTCGCCACCTGTCGAAAGCGATACCCATAACCTGTCGAAGCGCCGGCCCCCGTGTCGATCGATTTTTCCGAACGTTCGGACTGCTAGGCAGGAATTTTTATAAAGTAGCTTGAAGCTTTTGCCTGTTCGACTGGAAATAGTTAATCGAACGTGGCTGAGGAGGTATCCTACCATGGCGCGACCAGAAACCCTTCCCAGACAGGATTTTGCCGAATCCGAAAACCGAAAGGTATATGCGATGGGACTGCCACGATCGGCAACAGGAGCGACCAATCGATTGCGGGTGCTGGTTGCCGACGACAACCGTGACCTTTGTGCCTTGCTCGACAGAGCCATAAACGCCCAGGACGACATGGAATGCGTAGGGGCTGCCTACAACGGCGCCGAGACCGTGCGACTGATACGCGAGCACCAGCCGGAAGTAGTCATTCTGGACCTGGTGCTGCCACTTCTCGATGGCATCGCGGTGCTGGAAGCTATACGTGAATCGGGTCTCAATCCCCCGCCACACGTGATCATGTTTACCGCCTTCGGGCGGGAGGATTCCGCCCGCCGGGCCGCCGAGCTCGGAGCAGATTATTTCATCGTGAAACCGTTCGACCTCGATACGCTTACGGAGCGGATCAGGCAAATTGCCCGCGAAAAACCTCGCACCGCGGCGGCGGTACCGCCCAACCACTCGCAGGAAGAAGACCTGGAAAGACAGGTCACGCTGATCATGCAGGAAATTGGCATTCCGGCACATATTCGCGGTTATGCCTATCTGCGGCATGCGATCATGGTGATGGTGGCCAAACGCGGCAAGATTACTACCATCAGCAGGGATATCTACCCTGCCGTAGCAGAACGTTACGGGACAACCCCCAACCGGGTGGAACGGGCCATCCGCCATGCCATCGCCCTGGCGTGGGAGCGCGGCAACCCGGAGCGGGTAAACTGGATATTCGGCCGCGATGCTGCTGCTGACCGGCCGAGCAACGCCGAGTTTATGGCCACCGTCGTCGACAAACTGGTGCTGACACAAAAAACCGCACCCGCGTGACAAAACTGGACCACAAAACAAAAACGCCAGGGCGGCTTTGGCAAAGCCGCCCTGGGTCTGTCGCTACCGCTTTTGGGCCATCGCCTGTTCGGCCTTCTGGATCGCCAACCTGACCAGGTTGCCGCAGTTCCGGGACGATACGCCGCCCCAGCCCTCACGGCGAACGATGTGCTCTACACCAAGCTCCCTTGCCAGCTGGAGCTTGGTCTCGTCTGACATCAACTTGGCCATGGGGCCATCCCTCCTTGTCGCGGCGAAGCGACATAACTAGTGTTTCTCACTTTTGCAAACTCACACTGGTTTCAATTGCCAAGGTGAATTTGCCAACACCAATCGCGGGCTGCTCCCATAGTGTGGCTTCATGGGGGGCAGACCGGATGCATGTACTCACCGTGATTGGTTTGGCCACTGCTCTGAGTGTCGACAGCCTGGTAGTAGGGTTTGCTTATGGTGCCCGTGGCATCCGGGTACCGGCCATTGCACTTGTCATCACCGGCGTGACGTCCTGGCTCATGCTGTTGGGAACCATGGTTGGCGGCCTTTATCTCGGCACCTTCCTGCACCCGGCCTGGTCCAAGTGGACGGGAGCCGCCATCATGATCATCCTGGGCACATGGCGGCTGCAGGAAAAACCGCGAGGCAGCAGCGACCAAAAGCCGCTCCCGAATGGATGGGAAAACACCGTGACCGTGATCCGGCATCCCGAAAATGCGGATCTGGACGGCTCGGGAACCATAAGCCTCTGGGAGGCAGTCCTTTTGGGAGTCTCCCTGGCGATGGACGCGACCGCGGCGGGGCTCGGGGCGGGACTCGCCGGGCTGCCGCTCTGGCTCCTCCCCACCCTCACGGGCACATTCGGGGCCCTGTTTTTCAAGGCCGGGATGGCAGCCGGACAGGGCCCGGCCAGGCTGCCCGGGGCAGTCATCCGCTGGCTGCCGGGAACGCTCTTGATTATCGTCGGGCTTGTCCGGCTGCGGTGAAATTTGGGCGTCTTTTTGCTGGGCAGGATGTGCTATGTTATCGTCATGAAGCCAAAAGCGAAAGTCGTCCGTAACATGGTTGTGGCCGCCAGCATTCTTTTGTTCTTCGCGACGGCGGCGGCTGCCAAGACCGCGCCGACCACAGCGACCGCACAAACCGCCAGCACAGCAGAGACCCAAGTTTCGTACGACCCCGAGCAGGCGGCGGCCTTGCTGGCGCTCAACCGGCTGCGGACAGCGGCCGGACTGCCGGCAGCCGCCATGGACCCGTCCCTGACCAGTGCGGCAAAAGCCCACTCCCTCTACTATGTGGCCCACGCCGATGACAGCACCGTGGCCGGGTTGGGCGCCCACACGGAAGTGCCTGGTACGAAAGGCTTTACCGGCGCCACGCCGCTGGACCGGGCTTTGCATTTTGGTTTCTCAGGCGATGAGGTCGCCGAAGTCATGCATTTTGTTCCCACCGCGGAACAGGCGGTGGCGGGCTGGCGGGATTCGGTTTATCACCGGCTCGCCCTTCTGGATCCCAGGCTCACGAAGGTTGGGTACGGGTATGCCCAGAGCGGCAGCACATGGGTAAACACGATGGATCTTGGCGGCAATGACCATAGCAGCATCAGCACTCCAGTCGTCTATCCCTACCCCGGGGAAAACAACGTCCCAGTGGACTTTGACAGCAACGAGATACCAAACCCGCTGAGAAACTTCCCCGGTCTCAAGGCACCGGTTGGTTATCCCATCACGGTGCAATTCGGCCATCTGCCAGTCGCCAGCATAAGCCAGGTGAAGACGGCCCTATACGACCAGGACGGGTCGGCAGTGGATGTGGCCGTGCTTACACCGGACACCGATTCTTATCTGTGGAGTGCCATCGCCGTCATCCCCACGCACCCACTTTCGCGCGACCACGTGTATACAGTGAGGATGCAGGCCCTCCTGCAGGAAAACGCCACGCCGATACCGTGGTCGGCGGAATGGTCGTTCCGCACAAGCTCATACCCGGTGCCACGGGTCCAGTCCATACGCTGGATAACGTCCGGCGGCGGAATCCGGAGCGTCACGGTCTTCGGCAGCGGACTCGGAACCTTTGATCGCCTGTACCTGGGGGGAGCCCCCGCCACCCCAGTGAGTGCCAGCGCGGGTTCCGTCACCTACCAGGTATCGCCAGAGGCCATCGGCCCGCAGTATGACCTGCTCGTGGTGACACCGGACTGGCAGGCGTTTACGTGGGAAGACGCCATCACGCTTTCCGGGGCAAAGCCGCCTTTGCCGGCACCGGTGACTCTCGTCGTAAACGGCCAGGTGGTCAATGCTCCTCTCTACCAGATCGCGGGACGTATGCTCGTGCCCCTGCGGGCGGTGGCCGAAGGTCTGCAGGCAGACGTGCAGTGGATCGGCCCCAGCCGCCGGGTATACTTCCAGCGCGGTGACCGACAGGTGAGCGTGGTGGTGGACAGCCTGGCCGCCACCGTGGACGGCAAACCGGCCTATCTTGATGTGCCGCCCGTACTGGTGGTTGACCACACGTATGTGCCGGTGCGGTTTGTGGCGGAGTCTTTGGGGGCACGGGTGGACTGGGACCAATCCCGCCGGACCGTGGTGGTCACCACCCAATAACGCGGCCGACACCGCAGTCCGCGGCCAAAGCTACTGGCCTACCATCCTTCGATCGGATCCACGAGCTCGCCCTGGTCTGTAAATACCGGCGGGGTGGCCGGAAGGAGTTCTTCGCCCGCCTTTTCGGCCAAAAGTACTGCCAGAACGGGTTTCGATACCGCCACCAGTTCGATCTCGCGGGTGTTTTTGATGCGGACTACCCGCAGATCGTCACCATGACTCCCGCAGGTTTTGAGAGCGGCGGCGATGGCTAGCTTCTCGGTTGGCATGACCATCGGCAGCTTCACCCGCTCGATCAGGGTGGTGGTAAGGGCATTCAAGTACGTCGCCCGGAAATCCATCGCCTCCGCCAACGCTTTCGTGACGATGTCCGCGAGCCCCACCCCGTTGGCGTTGCCGTGCGAGGCCGGATGAAGACGCAGGGCCACCACCCGGCGGGCCTGCAGGTCGCCAGGCCTGGGCTCTTGCCCGGACCACCGTCCCGTGACGTTGGTGTCCATGCCGGTGCCGCTTATGTTTTTGCCAATCGTATCCACAATGAGCACATCAACGTCGTGAAAAGGCAGGTGCGGCAACAGGGCCACTGCCTCCTGGTACAGCGCCGCTTCCGCCGCAGGCCAGTCCCCGGGCGGCAGGGCCTCGATCCGCGCGGTCCGGCCGTAGCCATCTTCCACGATGGCGAGCACCCCGATCACCGGCAGGCCGGCGAGCATGAAGCGGGCGATCTCGGCGATAGCATTTTCCATGCCCGCCGGGCCAAAAGAGTGCACCACCGCGGCGCCTTCTTTTTTCCCGAGGCCCACTGCCAGCATCTTGCAAAGCCCGCTTCCGATCGTCCCGCGAAAGGCGGTGTGCGGCTTGACTCGGTTTATTACCAGCACGGCGCCGGCCTCGGCCGCCGCGCGGTCGCAAAAAACGGGCAGGCCCGCCGGCGTCACCCCCAGCGGCACGGCCTCGGACGTCACGTGCACCGGTGCCCCCACGGCCGCGGGAGTGATGCCAAGCCCCCCCAAGACGGCAGTTTGACCCTCCGGGGTGCCGCCGCCATGGCTTCCCATCGCTGCCACGACAAAAGGCTCCAGCCCCGCCTCCCGCAAAGTGCCCACTGCGAGCCGCAGTATAATACTGATGTTGGTAATTCCCCGGCTGCCGGCGGTCACAGCCACCCGGGTACCGGCGGGCAACCGGGCATTTTCTACCAGATACCGCACCGCGGCCGGCACGGCCCTGTGCAGGTCGAGTGCGGGGGCATGTGGCAGGTGAAGCCGTGCGACCGCAAGGTCCGGAAATTTCACTCCGGCGAGAACGTCCTCAAAATCGCCCGTATCGTTAAAAGCGGCATCTCCCGTAAGGAGGGACAAAGCGTAACCCCCCATCCATGAAACGATTTGGTATTGCTCTTGGAGGCGGTGGCGCCCGCGGTTTTGCTCATGTCGGCGTGCTCAAGGTGCTCCTCGAGGCCGGTCTGGGGCCAACGCTGGTGGCCGGCACCAGCGCCGGGGGGCTGGTCGGAGCCATGTACGCGGCCGGACTCGACTGGGTGTGGGTGGAAAAACTGGCCCGCAGTCTGCCGTGGGCGCGCCTGCTTGACCTTACGGTGTCCCCGGGCGGCTTGATCAGCGGCCGCCGCTTTCTCGGACTTTTCCATACCATTTTCCACGACCGCCATTTCGAAGATCTGCCGGTGCCGCTGGCGCTCACGGCCGTAGATCTCGTGGAAGGGAGGCTTGTGGTGCTCAAGTCGGGGCCGGTGGTGCCGGCGCTCCGCGCCACCATTTCCATTCCGGGTGTGTTCACTCCCGTCCGCCAGGGCAACATGGTGCTGGTGGACGGCGGCGTGCTCGACAGCGTCCCGGCCGACGTGGTCAAGAGCATGGGGGCAGACGTCGTTTTGGCCGTCGACCTCGGGGCCCACGGGCCCGCCGATCCCGGCCAGCTGCGGTCGGCCAGGGACATGTTGTTCCGGGCCTACGATGTGATGAGCGACGCCATCAACCAGAAGTCGCTGTCCCAGGCCGACGTGGTGCTGCGGCCAGGTTTCAGCCACGTCGGCACCTTTGATTTCCGTTACATCGACCGGCTGATCAGCGCCGGGGAAGCCAGGACGCGTGAAATCCTCCCCTCGCTTTTGCGGCTTCTGGAAGATCGATAAAACCGCACGTCCTTCAACACCCTTTATTTCTTTAGAAGCCCGAGCCGCGCAAGCCAGCGGGCCAAAGTAGAGCCAAGCACCGGCACCATGTCGAGGTCGTTGCGGGTAAGTCCGCCCATGGCCGCCATGGACACGATGTACACCAAAAGCCCCACCAAGATGGCGCCGAGCGTAGCGATGCTCGTGTGGTGGGTAACGTACAGGCCAAGGCGCAAGCTACCCTCAACACTGGCGGCCATGATCAAAGACGCCAAAGCCGGACTGCCCAAAAGGGCCAAGAAATCAACCCCTGCACCGGTGAATGCCGCCATGGTGCGGACATTGAGCACGGCACTCACAAAATAGCCGATGTCACTCGCCAGCGCCGCGCCCACAATGCCAAGGCAGCTGATGCCCGTCAAAAACCAGGTAAAGATGGTCTTTACCAGGGCCCCCAAGAACATGTTCCGCACCGGCAGGTCGGAGCGCCCGCTGCCCTGCAGCACACCGCTTGATATCTGCTGGAACGCTACGAAAAATAGCCCCGCCGCCAGGACGGCCAACGGCACCCCCGCGGCCGTGGTTCCGTATAGCAGGTGCGAGATTTCCGGTCCGAGCACGATGAGCCCCACAGCCGCCGGCAGGCTGATGATACCGGCCACCCGCATCCCCGCCAGGGCGCGGCTTTGCACAAGCCGCCGGTCCTCCAGCGCCCACGCCTCGGAAATGGTTGGCACGAGACTCACGGCCAGGGCGCCACTCAGAACGGTGGGGAGGTTTGCCACCGGGAAGGCCATGCCGGAAAGTATGCCGTATAGCTCGGTGGCCTGTTTCACCCCGAGCCCAGCCGCATGCAGCCGCCCCGGCACCAACGCGGCGTCCACAAGGCCCATGAGCGGCGAAATCATGGCAGATATTGACACCGGAATTGTAAAAGCCACAATCCGCCACATGATGCTGCCGAGACTCTCCACGGGAAACGCGGAGGCCGGCTTTTTGGCGACGAGAAAAGGCCGGCCGTGCAGGTAGACCGAGAAAAGATACAGTATGCCAGCCACCGCCCCGATCGCGCTCGTAAACGCCACCCAGGCAGCCGCGTACTCCACCCCGTATTTGACGAGAGGGGCCACCAGCATGAACATGGCGGCCACGCGCACGAGCTGTTCGATAAGTTGCGAGTAACCGGACGGCGCCATCTGTTGCAGGCCCTGGTAAAAACCGCGAAAACCGGCCTCGATGCTCACGAGAAAGATCGCCGGGGCAATGGCCACAATGGGCCAATATGCCTTCGGATCGAGGTAGACGCGGTGGGCAAGGGGGCCAGCCCCCAGGATCAAGAGGACCGCGAAGACTAGCCCGCTCGCTCCCAGGATGGTCATGGCCGCCCGCATCACCCGGGAAGCCCCCCGCATGTCTGACCTGGCCACCCGGTCGGCGATCATCTTGGAGACCGCGAGCGGCACCCCGACCGTGGAAAGACTTAAGAAGACGTTGTAGATGGCGTAGGCCTGGGAAAAAAGCCCCACACCGTAGGTCCCGATAATCCGCGGAATGACGATCCGGAAAGCAACGCCGATGAGGCGGCTCAGGAAGCTGGCGATCGCCAGTATGAAAGCCCCCCGCAAAAACTCCACCCGTCGGTCTTTTTGCACCTTACTCCCCCCAAGCATCCAGAGCCCGAAAAATTGGCGGTGCTCGCCTGGGAATCCTTCCGGGCTCATAACCTATCCGCACAAGTGAATACTAAGAAACGCACCGGGCCATGCCTGCCAAACCACAAATATACCCGAGGGGGCACCAAACGTCGATGAATCCATATCGCCGTCACCTTCTGGTCCTGGTGACCACTATCATTCTCACCGCGGCTTTGGTAGCGGTGCCAGGCGTCGCCCAGACGAGACCCACTTTGTACTGGGGCGCTACGGGCTACGACGTCCGCGTCCTCCAATGGCGGCTGAACCAGTGGGGCTACTACCCCGGTCCCATCGACGGGGTCTTTGGGGCAGACACCTACCGGGCTGTAATATTTTTCCAAAGCCGCAACGGACTAACCCCCGACGGAGTAGTGGGCCCGGCCACCTGGAGTGCACTCGGGTTCTGGACGCCTCCCCCGGCTCCGGCGGCTGCCCCGGCCTCTTCGGTGACCCAGTCGGATGACATCACCCTCATGGCCAGGGTGGTAACCGGGGAAGCCGGCTCGGAGCCGTATGTCGGCAAGGTGGCCGTTGCCGCGGTAATCCTCAACCGCCTGCGCGACCCGCGTTTTCCGAAGACCATTCCCGGGGTGATCTTCCAGCCTGGTGCCTTTGAGTCGGTTTCCAACGGCATCATCTGGGGCCCCATCTGCAGGGACTGCTACCGGGCAGTCTACGACGCTCTGAATGGCTGGGATCCCACCTATGGCGCCGTGTATTTCTGGAACCCCGCCGCCAATGTAAACCCGTGGATCTGGAACCGACCGATCATCACCCAGATAGGAGGGCACGTCTTTGCAAGATAATGATGCTCAACCCGGACGCGAAGGTTACTTCCAAGGCGAAACCGGCTGGGTGGACCACCCGCAAGGGCCGGAACCAAGCGGCCGGAGCCTTGGTTTCCGGCTGCTAGTGGCCGTGGCCCTTTCGGCAGTACTGGCCCTCGGTCTTTTCGGCTACAACCAGTATCTCCGGCAAAAGGGCATCGCCAGTCTTTTGGAAGCCCAGCGGCAGTACTCGTTCGCCAGCCTGGTAGGCAGTGCAGAAAACCTGGATGTCGCCCTGAGCAAATCCATCGCCTCGGGAGACCTTGGGGACATGACCCTGCTCCTGGCAGAGGCCCACCGCCTGGCCAGCTCAGCAGCCGACGCGACCAGCCAGCTGCCGCTTGGTCAGCCTGCCCTGACCAACCTGGCCACGTTCTTCACACAGGCCGGAGACTACGCTTATTCGCTGGCCCGCCAGACCGCCCGCGGCCAGGCGCCCACCAGTGCCCAGATGCAGCAGCTCACGCGGCTGCAAGGGCAGGCCGCGTCGATCAGTGCCGAGCTGCATAAACTGCAAAGCACGGCCTTGGCACGCCCGTTCCGGTGGGCTTCCCTGCCGCTGCCGGGTTCGCAGGCAACCACGCCGTCGTCGCCGGTGGTCGACGGCGTGAATGCCCTCGAAAAGACTGTCCAGCAGTACCCTTCTCTTACGTATGACGGCCCGTTCTCAAACCAGAACCTCAACCGCAAGCCGGTGGGCCTGAC
>CADDZV010000012.1 GCA_902812875.1 Clostridiales bacterium | reverse complement strand
TCCACGATCTTCATGTGCCCGATTTCGGCCCCCAGCCCGCCGGCCCCCAGATACGGCCGTCCGTCGAGCACGATGCCGCCGCCGATGCCGGTGCCCAAGGTCAAAAGCACTAGGTGCCTCGCCTGCCGCCCGGCCCCAACCTTCGCCTCCGCGAAAGCGGCACAGTCAGCGTCATTGAATACGGCCACGTCCATCCCCAGGGCGTCTTTCAAGATCACGCGGAGCGGGACGTCGTGCCATCCGAGGTTGGGAGCAAAGCGAGCGCGGCCGTCCAGGTCGACGGCAGACGCCACGCCGACGCCGGCCTGCCGGATGCCCCCAGCCGGTGCGATCTCAGTCAAAAGCTGCCGCACCACTTCCACCACCGTCTCCACCGGTGGCCGCGGCGGCAACGAGGCGGCGGCACTGGCGAGAAGCTTGCCTTCTGCCGTCACCACCCCCGCGGAAACGTGCGAACCACCGATGTCGATGCCGTAGAAAAGCTCCATGGAATTATGATCACCCCGTGCGATGCGATGAATTACGGCCCCTTGCATTCCGCGGACTGGCTCCTTTGTCCTTCCGCCTTGCCAATTCCTACGGATTTGGTATGCTATGCGGGGAAACCCAAGTAAGTCACTCGGATTTAACGACGAACCCTGACGAAAAATCCGTATGAAAAGGGGCCGTGGGATGTCCACACTGGAGATTCGCGATTTGCACGTCGCCCGCGAAGGGAAAGAAATACTCAAGGGCGTGAACCTCACCGTGCGCGGCGGCGAAGTCCATGCCCTCATGGGGCCAAACGGTGCTGGCAAGAGCACACTGGCGGCAACCCTGGCCGGGCACCCGGGCTACCAGGTTACCGCAGGGCAGGTTTATTTGGACGGCGAGGATCTTTTGGTCATGTCTCCCGACGAGAGGGCTCGCCGAGGGCTGTTTTTGGCCATGCAGTACCCCACCGAAGTGCCAGGGGTACGAGTGGCAGGTTTTCTGCGTACCGCCCTGTCGGCCAGGGAGGGCCGGGAGATCCCGGTGCTCGAGTTCCGCAAGCTCGTGGCCGACAAACTCCGCGCCCTGGACATGGACGAATCCTTCCTCCAGCGCTACGTGAACGACGGGTTTTCGGGCGGCGAGAAAAAACGGCATGAGATGTTGCAGATGATGCTCCTGCACCCGGCCATCGCCCTGCTGGACGAAACCGACTCCGGACTCGACATCGACGCCCTGCGCGTGGTCACCGGCGTCATCCGCGACCTCCGCGGGCCGGACCTGGGGCTTTTGATCATCACCCATTACCAGCGCGTGCTGGAGCGTCTTGATCCCAACTATATTCACGTGATGGTTGACGGCCGCATCGTCATTTCCGGCGACCATTCCTTGGCGGCGGTCCTGGAAGAAAAGGGCTACGGCTGGGTGGAGGAACAATACGGGCCCGCCGCCCAAGCACCGGCAAGTGCCACCACACAAGGGGCAGGTTCCCATGGCGCTTAAACTCACGGGAGACCTATCCGAAAGAGCCTGGGCCATCTCGCAGTCGATGGACGAGCCAGCGTGGGCGAAACGAGAACGCCGCGTGGGCCGGCTTGTCACGGGCGGTCTTGGACTGCCATCCCCCAAGGAGGAAAAATGGCGGCGCACGGATCTCGGCCGGCTGGGACTCGATCTCGGCCAGATTAAGGCACCCGCCCCAGCCCTCCTGGAGCCGGTCGCCATCACCGGGGACGACCAGGTGGCTTGGCGCCTTCCCACGGCGGTAGCCGCCGACATGCCTTTGTGCCAGGCCATGTGCCGGTTGCCGGAACCGGAAGACCTGCTGGAAGCCCTGCACCGGGCCTTGTGGTCGGACGGTGTTTTGGTTGATTTGCCCGCGGGCTACGAATCACCCGCCCCGCTCCGCATACACCTCCCGACCCCCCTGGCATACGGCAGCGTGTTTTACATCCTCCTCGTACACGCCGGAGAGGGCAGTCGCGGCACCATCATCATCGAAGACGAAGACGACTCCAGTGACGGACCGGAGGGACCGCGGCTCTCCTACACCCACGTGGAGCTCAAGGCCGCCGCCGGTGCCGCGGTGAACGTGCTTCTGCAGCACCGCCGGCAGGGACTCGCCTACGATTTCCTGCGGCTGCGGGCGCACCTCCAATCGGACAGTGCGCTCGATTTCACCGCGGTCGCCCACGCCCACCCTGGCGTGTTCCGCGCCGGCATGGAAGCCGTGCTCGGCGGCCCGGGGGCCTCGGCCCGAGCACGGTTCCTGTACACGGCCGGGGAAAAAAGCGTTTACCCGACACACCTGGACCTCGGCGGTACCATCTGGCACCAGAATGTACGCACGCGGAGCCGGCTGGTCATGCGGGGAGTGCTGGCCGGAGAGGCCAGGGCCGTGCTGCGTGGCTTTGCGGACGTGCAGAAAAACGCGGCCGGCTCCGAGGCCTACCAGCATATGCAATCGCTTTTGCTTGACCGGCGGGCACGGGCCGACAGCATACCTGCCCTCAAGATCGACGAAAACGACGTGAAAGCCGGCCATGCCACCGCGGCCGGCCCCCTGGATCGGGAGCAGCTGTTTTACCTGCAAAGCCGCGGCCTTGACTTGGCCACGGCCCGCCGCTTGATGGTAGCGGGATTTTTTGCCCCTGTCCTGGCAGACGTGCCAGCCGACTTGGCCGCGCTGGCGCAACGTGCCCTGGGGCTCGTGGCGGAAGAGGCGATCGCATGACAAACAAAAACACTATCGGCATAGACGTGGCCCGGGTCAGGCAAGACTTCCCGGCCCTCCAGCAGGAAGTCAACGGTCACCCGCTGGTCTACCTGGACAATGCAGCTACTACGCAGAAACCATTAGCGGTGATCGAAGCGGAAGCCGCGTACTACCGCAGGAACAACGCCAACGTGCACCGGGCCATCCACACGCTCGGGGAAAGAGCCACGGCTGCCTATGAGGCTGCCCGTTCCCGTGTGGCCCGCTTCATCGGGGCCGGCGATCCTGCCGGCGTGGTCTTCACCCGTAACGCCACCGAGGCGATCAATCTGGTGGCATACGCGTGGGGCCTCCACCGCCTCAAGCCGGGTGACGAGATCGTCACGACCGAGATGGAACACCATTCCAACTTCCTCCCGTGGCAGCAGATAAGCCGTCTGACCGGAGCGACCGTGCGGGTAGTGGGCATCACCGAAAGCGGTGAGCTCGATATGGAAGCATTCCGCGCCGCGCTCGGGGACCGCACGCGCCTGGTGGCCATCACCCATTTGTCGAACGTGCTCGGCACCATCAACCCGGTGGCCGAGATCACCCGGCTGGCCCACGACCGCGGCGCCCTAGTGCTTGTGGATGCCGCCCAGAGTGTGCCTCACATGCCCTTGTCCGTGACGGAGATCGGCTGCGATTTTCTGGCCTTCTCCGGGCACAAGATGTACGGCCCCATGGGCATCGGTGTCCTGTGGGCACGGCCGGAGCTGCTTTCGGATATGCCGCCGTTCCTCTTCGGGGGTGAAATGATCAGCGAAGTGACCCTGGCGGAAAGCACGTGGGCGGATGTGCCATGGAAGTTCGAGGCCGGCACCCCGAACGTGGCCGGTGCCATCGGGCTCGCCGCGGCCATGGACTACGTCGACGCCATCGGCCGCGACGCCGTGGCGGCATGGGAGGCCGCCCTTGCCCAGTACGCCACGGAAACCATTGGCTCCGTGCCGGGGGTGACCGTTTTCGGCCCGCGGCAGGCCCGCGGGGCGCTCGTGACCTTCGTTATGGAAGGCGTCCACCCGCACGACCTGTCCACCTTCCTCGACCAAAAGGGCATCGCCATCCGGGCCGGCCACCATTGTGCCCAGCCGTTGCATGCCTGTCTAGGCATCGGTGCCAGTGCCCGGGCCAGTTTCGCCGTTTATAACACAAAACAAGAGATCGACGCCCTCGCAGAGGCATTGGTCCAGGCAAAGGAGTTCTTCGACCGTGTCGTTGGAAGAGCTTTATAAAGAAGTCATCCTCGATCACTACGCCCATCCCCGTAACCATGGCCAGGTGGAGCACCCGACGGCAGAGGTGCACCTGCATAACCCTTCTTGCGGCGATGACATCTACCTGGATGTGGCAGTAAAAGACGGCACCATCACGGAGGCCCGGTTCCGCGGGGCCGGCTGTTCGATCAGCCAGGCGTCGGCCTCCATGATGACCGAGAGCGTTCAGGGCATGACGGTCGACCGCGCCCGCAGGCTGGTCACGTCGTTCCACGCCATGATGCGCGGTGAAGGTACCGTGCAGGATGGCAGCCCTGACCTGGTGGCCTTGGCGGGCGTGGCCAAATTCCCGGTCCGGGTCAAATGTGCCCTCTTGGCGTGGGATGCCCTGCAAAAGGCCTTGGACCAGGCCGAAGGAGAGAACCTCCATGACGGACAAAAAGCCTGATCTCGGTGTGTCGGAAGAATACCAATACGGATTCCGCGACCCTGAACACTATGTGTACAAGGCCCGCAAGGGTCTGTCGCGGGAAATCGTGGAAGAGATTTCGTGGCTGAAAAAAGAACCGGCCTGGATGCGGGCCTTCCGGCTGCGGTCTCTGGACATCTTCCTCGCCAAGCCCATGCCATCCTGGGGCCCGGATCTTTCCGGCGTAAACTTCGACGACATTTACTACTACATCCGTCCGGTCGACCGCCCATCGCGGTCGTGGGACGACGTGCCAGCGGACATCAAGAACACGTTCGACCGCCTCGGCATCCCGGAGGCCGAACAGCACTACCTGGGCGGCGTCACTGCCCAGTATGAGTCGGAAGTGGTCTACCACAGCATCCGCAAGGATCTCGAGAAAAAGGGCGTCATCTTTGTAGATACCGACACGGCCGTGCGTGAATACCCGGACCTCGTCAAGGAGTACTTCGGCACGCTCGTGCCGCCGACCGACAACAAGTTCGCCGCCCTCAACAGTGCCGTATGGAGCGGTGGTAGCTTCATATGGGTGCCGGAGGGGGTGCATGTGGACATCCCCCTGCAGGCCTACTTCCGCATCAACGCACAGAACATGGGCCAGTTCGAGCGCACCCTCATCATCGCGGAAGCCGGTTCGTACGTGCACTATGTCGAAGGGTGCACCGCCCCGATCTACTCGACCGATGCCTTGCACAGCGCCGTGGTCGAGATCATCGTCAAACCCCACGCCCGCGTACGCTACAGTACCGTCCAGAACTGGTCAAAAAACGTGTACAACCTGGTCACCAAGCGGGCCGTTGCCTACGAGGGTGCCGCCATGGAATGGGTGGACGGTAACCTCGGCAGCAAGGTGACCATGAAATACCCGAGCGTGCTCCTTTCCGGTCCCGGTGCCCGCGGCGACATACTGTCGGTGGCGTTTGCCGGCGCCGGCCAGTACCTCGATGCCGGCGGCAAGGTCATCCACCTGGCGCCGGACACCACTTCCACAGTGCGTTCGAAGTCGATCAGCCGGGGCGGCGGGGTTTCGGTCTTCCGCGGGCTTGTACACATGGGACGCGAAGCCCGCTCCGCCCGGTCATCGTCCAAGTGCGACGCCCTGATCATCGATCCCCAGTCACGCTCCGACACGATTCCGTACGTGGAAGTAGAACGGGACGACGTCACCACGGAGCACGAGGCCACGGTGAGCCGTATCGGTGAAGAGGAGCTCTTCTACCTGCAAAGCCGTGGCATCCCGGCGGAACAGGCCGCGAAGATGATTGTTACTGGCTTTATAGAGCCGTTTGTGCGGGAGTTGCCGATGGAATACGCCGTCGAGCTGAACCGCCTCGTGGCCCTCGAGATGGAAGGAGCAGTCGGCTAAAGGAGATCATATGCCCTGTACGCGGGCAAACCCCCGCAGCCCGTCGACATCATGCTGGGAGGTACACAAAAAGCCATGGATGAACGCAACCAACCCAAAGAGCAACCGGCGGCCGGTCCCGCCAGCCTGAACAACGTGAACCTGGAGGGCTTCACCGCGACCGTCACGCGTGCCCGCCAGGATGAGTCGCTTCGCCGTATGACCGTGCACCTGGACGGGCACTGGGTATTGGACCGCGGCCAGCCGCAGTTCGTGGGATCGCTTCCTACTCCTGCAGCCGGGCCGCAGGAGTTTTTCGCCGATTTCCCGCCGGGCATGGGTGGTTGGGGTTTGGCCCCGAGTGCCGTACAATATTGTCTATACGGGGCCCAGGCCTGCTTCGTTTCGACGTTTGCCCTGGTCGCATCGCTGGAAGGCTTGGAGTTTCGCGGTTTGCGGGTGAACACCCAGGCAAGGATCAATTTCACCCGATTCCTGGGACTCGGCGATGAGCCGGTGCTCGAGGAGATCGCCTGGGAGGTCGAAGTGGACGGCGACGCCCCGCCGGAGCGCTGGGAACGGGTCTTGAAGGAAGCCGAAGAACGTTGCCCGGCCAGCTGGATCATGAAAAACCAGGTACCGGTACAGGCGGTGCTAAAACATTGACAGCCTGAAAATTTGGCTTCTATAATACCGGGACGGATACCCCCGGGGGTATCCGGAACACCACCTGGTCGGGAGGAAGACTGCCGTGGTAGTTGTGTATACCACGCCCACATGCCGCTTCTGTGCCGCCACCAAACGTTTCCTCAAGGAGCGGTCCATCCCGTTCCGTGAAATCGACGTGTCGCGGAATCCAGAGGCAGCACGGGAGCTGCAACGGAAATCCGGGCAGACGGGCGTGCCCGTCATCGATGTAAACGGTCGGATTATTGTCGGGTTCGACCAGGCCAAGCTTATCCAGGCCTTGGGGATACGGTAGTGAAAAAGGCAATACCCGCACGCAACGCTTGGTAATCCAAATCCCAGGAGGGATGTGCATGAAGATTCAACCGTTGGACGACCGGATCCTCGTCAAGCCAATTGAGGAACCGGAGAAAAAAGTAGGCGGCATCATCATTCCTGACACGGCCAAGGAAAAGCCGCAGCAGGGTGAGGTCATCGCTGTCGGCACCGACGACGACCTCAAGGAAAAAATCAAGGCACATGACATCGTGCTGTTCGCCAAGTACGGCGGCAACGAGGTCAAGCTTGACGGCACCACCTACGTCATCCTCCAGCGGTCGGACGTGCTTGCCATCCTAAAGCCTGAATAATCCGCACGCATAGTGACCAAAAAGGCCGGGGTTATACCCGGCCTTTTTTGCCGGGAGGGAGAAACACGCCGACCGACAGAGATTGGATATTGTATACGGCTCCGGGCTGAGACGAGTGTCACGAAGCGCGGGCGTGGCTCGCGCAAGCCCAGATTGCGTATCAGGAAATCGTCCTGCAACCGCAAGAGAGAGCACATGTCCTCCCGGCCGGCACCGGGCTGCCCGCAGTAAAAGTGGGTAGCGAGATCCATGCCGGGTTACCGGCCATCCACGAGGTGATCGACCGGGTGCAGCCCGGGGCGCTGCGGCCCGTGGTATTTCTCGCAGCCGGCGAGCTGTGCCCGAACTGTGGGTTTGCGGCCCTCCAGGTCGATGAAAACGGGGTCCTCCTTTGCCCCGTTTGCGGCTACGGCACCCGCCGCCCCTGCACCTGATAGCCAGGATGCGGGGGCGTGCCCCCCGTCCGGAATGACCGGGCTCGCCGTGCGGCAATGCTAACCGCAGGGAGGTAAAACCTGTGAACGCCACCTTGGCCTGGGGTCTTTTGCTCACATTTGTTTCTGGCTTGTCGAACCTGCTGGGCGGCTATCTGGCGGTCCACATTCCCGCCCCCTCTGCGAAGGACCTCGCCAAGCTCGTCGCCTTGGCGGCCGGGTTTTTACTGGCGGCCACTTTTTTGGATGTACTCCCCGAGCTGGCACGGGCAAACCCGGCCTGGCTCGGGTGGACCTTGGGCGGCTACCTGTTGATCTACATCACCGAAAACCTTTTCGCCACCCACGCCCATGCGGAGCCCGAAGCCGCCGTGGGACACGAGCATACGCTTATGGGGGCTGTGGCCGAAGATGAGCCGTTGATATCGCGTTCTGCCAGTGTGGCAGCAGCAGTGGGGCTGGCCACGCACGCGTTTTTCGACGGCGTGATCGTGATGGCCAGTTTCAGGGCCGGGCTCACCCAGGGAATCCTCCTGTTTATCGCGATCTCCCTCCACAAGCTGCCGGCCGGTTTCAGCATCGCCTCGGTGATGCGGGCCGCTCAATATCGCGACCGTGACGCCCTCCTCACCACGGTCGCCCTGCTGGCTTCGACTACGGCTGGTGCCGTGGCCATCCTTCTCGCCGGCAATATCAACGAACAGGTCGCCCATGCGATCCAGGGGCTGGCCGGTGGGGCGCTGACTTATATCGCCACCACCGACATGATCCCCATGACTCACCGCGGCGGCCGGCAAAGCCCTGTAACCTATACCCTTGCCGGCGCGGCCATCTTCGCCCTCAGCCTGGCTATGCTACGTGCCCTCGGGCTCGGATAAAAAAACCTATTGAGGGAACCCGCCTCCGCGGCGTAAAATGTGCCGTCGAAACGCAACGAGTGCAAATGAGGGGTGTTACCCCTGGACGGTAATCGTATTGCCGAGGCAGCCCGGCGTTTTTTGCGGCGCGCCGGTATTCTTTCGTACCTGCCGGAGGACGCGGAACTACGTCACAACGCCCGCCAGAGCCTCCTCGACGGCATGGCCTACAGCGTCATGCCCGGTTTTTTCAACCCTTTCGTGAGCGTTTTTGCCATCGCCCTCGGAGCGACCAATTACATGGTGGGGCTTCTCGCCTCGCTGCCGGCCCTCACGGGCATCCTTGGCCAGGCGGTCGGGGCGTACATGGCCAACCGCAGCCCGCGGCGGCTGCCAGTGGTGCTGTGGTGGGCGTTTTTCAACCGGATCTTCTTTCTGCTGTTTGCCCTCTTGCCGTTTTTGCCGGTCCCGCGGGCATGGGTGTTCATTGCCGGCGTGATCATCATGAACCTGCCCGGATCGGCGGCCGGGCTGGCCTGGACGTCGCTCATGGGCAAGATCTTCCCGCCCGAAACGCGGGGACAGCTGTTCGGCGAACGCAACGCCCTCACCGGAGCGGTCACCATCGCGTCCACCGCGGTGGGAGGGCTTTTGTTGGCCGCCATCAAGTTTCCGTATAACTACACATTCCTGAACCTGGTTTCATTCGTGTTTCTGATGGTGTCTTTGTATTTCTTGAGCACCTTGCACGAAAAGCCGTCCGGCGATCCGGACGGCACCGGCAGCCGCGCCGCCCGTGGGGGGAAAGGCATGGTGGCCGTGGCAAAGCAGATGTATGAAAACCGTCCCTACGTCACATTTGTGGCCAGCATGATCGTGTTGCAGTTTGGCATGGCCATGCCGGCCGCCGTCTATCCCATATTGCTTGTGCGCATGCTTCATTTCTCCACGGCGTGGATCGGTGCCATGGCCACGGCCGGCGGCCTCTCCTCTGTACTAATGTACCGCTTCTGGGGACGGTTCGCCGACCGGCATGGGCACCGCCGCACGCTCACCATCAGCACTCTGGTTTTCCCGCTTGGCAGTCTTGCATACGTGTTTGTCCACGCTCCGTATACGCCGTCGTTCATCGAGTTTGTCTTTGGGATGTTCGCGGCCGGCTTCAACCTGAGCGTGTTCAACTATGTGCTGGAGCTGGCACCGCCCGAGTCGAGCCCCACTTACATAGCCGCATACAATATCGCCACCAGCCTGGTAGTGCTGGTGGCTCCGCTCGTAGGGGTGTATGTGCTGACGATCGCCAGCGCCCACGCGGCCCTGGTGGCAGCCAGTGTCGCGCGGCTGGCTGGGGTGACGCTCTTGTGGGTCACAGGCAGCGGCACACCAGTGGGATGGCGGCCGCGCCCGGCTCACACCGCCGCTGCTCGCTAAACGTCCGGCCTAGCCCGCGCTGCCTGTCACCCGTGGCCCCCGCCCGTTCATAGTATGCCAGGGTAGAATGCGCCACCCGGGAGGAGGGATCGGCTATGCACCCTGGCGGCAAGCGGCGCCGCTGCTATCGGATATTCCGTATCCTGTGGCTTTCCACACCGCCGTTGCAGGGTCCGGATGTCCGGGCCTTGCAGATGGCATTGACCATGCGAGGGTTTTACACCGGCCCCGTAAACGGTATCTACGACCGGCGCACCGCCCAAGCCGTGGCATCGTTCCGCTCACACATGCATATGCTGCCTGGCACCGCTGCCCCGTCAAGCCTGCAACAGGCCTTGTGCGTCCGGTGCTACCTCGACTGCGATCAAAAAACCATCATGTGCACCCACGGCCGCTTCATAAGCCCGCGGCCTGGCGACACGCTTTTTACCATCGCCCGCCGTTACGGGCTTGTGCCCCAGGCAGTGATCGCTGTGAACCAACACATCACCAACCCGGACGAGATCCCCGCCGGGACCATGGTGTGCCTGCCGCCGTTCCGCCTGCGCAGCATACCTAGCCCTGACATGAGGAGGGGGATGTGACATGCCGGTCATCGACGCCCCGGCACCGCGCTTCTGTACACAGGCAGTGCACCTGGGAAAACAAACCACGGTCTGCCTCGAAGATTTGCGGGGCAAGTGGGTGCTTATCCTTTTCTACGGAAATGACTTTACATTTGTCTGAGCCACCGAGCTGGGTGCGGTCGCATCCATCTATCCCACCCTGCAACAGCTGAACACCGAGGTGCTGGCGATAAGCACCGACAGCATCTACGCACACAAGATGGAAGGGTTGCACTCGCCCAACGCCCGCTATGTGCAGTACCCGGTGCTGTCAGACCGCAACCACGAAATCAGCCGTGCCTATGGTGTATACAACCCCGAGGAGGGCAGAGCCTACCGCGGCCTTTTCATCATCGATCCCCAGGGTATCCTGCGCGGGTATATGGTTTACAACGACACGGTCGGCCGCAGCGCCGACGAGATTTTGCGTGCCCTGCAAGCGTACCAGTACGTGGCTGAAACCGGCCGGCGGGCACAGGCCAACTGGGAGCCTGGCTGGCAAGGGCTTTTGCCCCAGTGGGAAGACATTGGCAAGTTCTAGGGCCATCAAGGATGCGAGGTGAGCAGCGTGGCACCCGAGCCGGGGGGCGTAACGGTCCCCCGGGGAACGCTGGCGATCGATAAACCGGCCCCGCGCTTCTGCCTGCCAGGGGTGCACAATGGGAAGGAGGTGAACATTTGCCTCGACGACCTCCGGGGCCGCTTTGTGGTGCTTTGGTTTTTCAGTGCCGATTTCACGTTTGTCTGACCGACCGAGCTCGGCGCGGTCGCGTCCGTCTATAAAACACTGCAAAGGCTGAAGACTGAGGTGCTGGCGATATCCCCGGACAGCGTCTACGCGCACAAGATCGAAGGCCAGTACTCGCCAAACGTCCGCGGGGTGCCATTCCCGGTACTGGCGGACCGCACGCACACGGTCAGCCGCACGTATGGCGTTTTCAACCCGCAGGACGGGACCGATTTCCGGGGGACGTTTTTTATCGATCCCGATGGGATACTCCGCGGGTATTTTATCTACAACGGCAGCGTGGGACGCAGTACCGGGGAACTGCTGCGGGCTTTGCAGGCGTTCCAGTTCGTGGCCGCCACGGGGCGACACACGCAGGCCGGGTGGTACCCGGGACAGGCCGCGCTGCCGCCTCCTTGGGCGGACGTGGGATTCTTCAACACCGGCAATCGATCAGCCAGTCCAACCCCGTGAAATCCGCCGCCATCGCTTCCACAAGACCAGCCAACCCCCGCACCGACCAGGTGACTACGCCCGGCACCAGCACCCCTCGGAACCGCCCTTCGCCGGCCTTCCCTGGCGCCGGGCACCGCGCGTCAAGCATCCTCTTCAACCGGGCATAGAAGGCCACTCTGACCACATTGCCGGCCCCCACGGTCTGAATGGCGGGTTTCAGGCGCGACCACAGCGCGCCCTGCGATGAAGGCACGTGAAGAACTCCTCCCTGGGACCGCAGTAGCGGATCGGACGCGCCCCTCTCAGGCTGACGGTCTATCCGAGCATAACAGCGGGTACGTTCGCCATCCATCGTTGCATGCCGGCGGCCACCGGTACTTTCCAGCTTGCCCGCACGCCTTGCCATACAAGATATTGCGTCTTAGAATTGATTTACCTACTAGCGGTAGGGGATGCGTGAGTATCGAGGGGACAACAGAGTCCAACGGGGAAGGAGCGACCAGCATGGAGGAACTGGCAGAGATTCGCAAACGCGACGGGCGCGTGGTCCCGTACGATCGCAGCAAGATCGCTGACGCCATCTGGAAGGCGACGCGTGCTGTCGGTAGCCCCGATCGCCAGCTGGCAGAGGAGTTGACCGCACGCGTCGAGCAGTATCTGAGAAACCAACTGCCCGCCGAAGGGCTGTCGGTGGAGTTCGTGCAGGACGTTGTGGAACGGGTCCTCATCGAAAGCGGCCTGGCCGACGTGGCCAAAGCCTACATCCTTTACCGCCAGAAGCATGCCGAGCTTCGCAACGTGCGCGCCCTTGTGCACGACACGCTCGACCTGTTCGACGGCTACATCGGCGCCACGGACTGGCGGGTGCGGGAAAACTCCAATATGACTTTCAGCCTGCAGGGCCTCAACAATCACATCATCAGCGAACTGACGTCCCGCTACTGGCTCCACAAGATCTACAGCCCGCGAGTGCGCCAGGCCCATGAAAGCGGCGACATCCACATTCACGACCTCGGTATCCTCGCCCCCTACTGCGTGGGCTGGGATCTGGGTGCCTTCCTGCGAGACGGGTTTCAGGGGGCACCGGGCAAGACCAGCGCGCGACCCCCGCGCCACCTGCGGACTGCCCTCGGGCAGCTGGCCAACCTGTTCTATACCCTGCAGGGGGAAGCGGCCGGAGCGCAGGCAGTGGCATCGTTTGATACTTACCTGGCGCCCTTCGTCCGGTACGACCGCCTCACCTACCAGGAGGTCAAGCAAGCCATCCAGGAATTCGTTTTCAACCTGAACGTGCCCACCAGGGTGGGATTCCAGACCCCGTTTACCAATATCACGCTGGATGTGACGGCCGCACAGTCCCCCATTGCCGATGAAACCGTCCTGGTAGCCGGCGAATACGGCGACGATCAGTACCGTGATTACCAGGAAGAAATGGACATGATCAACCTGGCCTTCGCGGAGGTGATGATGGAGGGCGATTCTTCCGGCCGCGCCTTTTCGTTCCCCATTCCGACCTACAACATCACGCCGGAATTCAACTGGACAAGCCCTGTGGTCGACCGGATCATGGCGATGACCGCCAGGTACGGCATACCCTATTTTGCCAACTTCGTCAGCAGCGACATGGATCCGGCCGACATCCGTTCGATGTGCTGTCGCCTGCGCCTGGACATTTCCAAACTGGAGAAGCGCGGCGGCCTGTTCAGTGCCAACCCTCTCACCGGCAGCATCGGCGTGGTGACCATCAACATGGCCCGGATTGGCTACCTGTCCAAATCGAAAGACGAGTTCCTGGACCGGGTGGAGCGCATGATGGACGTGGCCAAAGAAAGCCTCGTCACCAAGCGGGCGGTCCTGGAGCGCCTGACAGACGCCGGGCTTTATCCGTACTCTCGCTTTTACCTCCGCGAGATCAAGAAACTGTTCGGCACCTACTGGAAAAACCACTTCTCGACCATCGGCCTGGTGGGAATGAACGAGGCCTTGCTGAACTTCCTGGGCGTGACCATAGCCGATCCGGAAGGGCAGGACTTTGCCCTGTCCGTCATGCGGTTCATGAAAGAGCGGCTACTGGAATACCAGCAGGAGACCGGCGACAACTGGAACCTGGAGGCTTCTCCGGCCGAAGGGGCCACCTATCGCCTGGCCCGGTTGGATACCAAAACATACCCGGACATCATTACCGCCGGCAAGGACGAGCCTTATTACACCAATTCCACGCAGTTACCGGTGGGATACACGGAGGACGTATTTGAGGCCCTGGAGCTGCAGGAGCCGTTGCAGTGCGAGTACACCGGCGGTACCGTGTTCCACGCCTTCCTGGGAGAGCGCCTGGAAGACCCGGAAACGGTAAAGGACCTGATCAAAAAGGTGACTGGCCGCTACCGTATTCCGTACTTCACCGTCACGCCGACGTTCTCTGTCTGCGAGACACACGGTTATTTGGTCGGTGAGCATTTCTCCTGCCCAATCTGCGGAAAGCCCACGGAAGTCTGGAGCCGGGTGGTCGGTTACTTCCGGCCGGTGCAAAACTGGAACGCCGGCAAGCAGGAAGAGTTCAAGGAGCGGCGGGAGTTCCTCCTGGGCACGAGGCGGTGAGGAGATGTCGGCTTGGCTGAGCACGGCGACGGTCGCGGGGATACAGCTCACCTCGGCCATAGATTATCCCGATAAACTTTGCACCACCATCTTTGTGGGCGGTTGCAACTACCGTTGCCCATTTTGCCACAACGGTTCACTCGTGACCGAACCGCGTGGGGCGGCACTGGCACTGGACAATGTTCTGAGCGCACTCGAGCGGCGCCGTGGCCTCGTCGATGCAGTGACCATCACAGGTGGTGAACCTACCCTGCAGCCGGATCTGCTCGCCTCCCTGGTGCGGGCGGCAAAGGGTCTCGGGTACCTCGTAAAGCTTGATACGAACGGGTCACATCCCGAGGTGGTGGCCGATCTGCTACCGTGGCTGGACTACGTGGCCGTGGACGTCAAACACGCACCCGGGAAATACGAGGTTGCCGCCGGGGTAAAAGTCGATACGCAGGCAGTCGCAAGCACGATCACGCTGCTGGCCGGTCACCCGCATGAGCTCCGTACCACGGTGGTGCCCGGACTGCATGAGCCTGAAGACATTAGGGACATAGGCGAGTGGGTGGCGAGCCTGGATGCGGCCCGCCACCCGGACTCCACCCGGGAACGCAGGTACTTCATACAGTCATTCAGAGCAGGCCCGCGTGTTCTGGACCCGGTATTTCGCACACATCCATCCTTCACCAGGGAGGAATTACAGGCCTTTCGCGCGGCCGCACGCCCGTATTTCGCCCAGGTGACGGTGCGGGGCCATGACTTTTCTACCCTTCCCCCGGAGGAGACGAGCCAGCTGATCGAGCCATCACCGCTCTACAAGAAAGCGCTCAGTAGGAGTGCGTCGTGTCGCAGTTGAATTTCACAAGCATGAAGCGCACCAACACCTATGCCATGATACAGGCCCTGGCCGGAGCCGCCCTGTTCGGCGCCAGCGCTCCACTGGCGAAGATACTGCTCGGCCAGGTCGACCCCATCCCCATGGCCGCCCTGCTTTACCTGGGGGCCGGCCTGGGCGTTGTGCTCTTCAAAGGAGCCCAAAGGCTGACCGGACAGGCGCAGGCGGAGGCCCCGCTGCGAAGAGCTGACCTGCCATGGCTCATGGGAGCCATCCTGGCCGGAGGCGTGGTAGCGCCCATCGTGCTGATGTTCAGCCTGCAGCGCACTCCCGCGGCCACTGCGTCGCTCCTCCTCAACTTTGAAGGTGTGGCCACCGCTCTGCTTGCCGCCCTGGTATTCAGAGAAGCCATGGGGCCGCGGGTCTGGTGGGCCGTCACCGCCGTGACCACCGCGAGCATCCTCCTGAGCTGGGATGCGAACGGGAGCTGGGGCGTTTCCCTGGGAACACTGGGCGTACTGGCAGCTTGCACCTTGTGGGGCGTGGATGATAACCTCACGCGAAACATCTGTGGCCGCGGTACCGCTGATGATCATCGGAGCCGTACTGCTACTGGGCGAAGACCATGCTCACGTGCATTTGCACGAAGCCCTGGAGCACGACCACCGGCACCGTCACGACGACGGGCACCACCTGCACGTGCACCCGGGCATGCCACCGGACCACGCCCACTCTCACCCGCACCGGCACGAGCCCATCACGCACGCTCACGCGCACGCACCGGATATCCACCACCGGCACGGCCACTTACGTGTAACAACGTCGAGTTTATGCTATTTGCGACCGCTGGTGGAAATACCGCACACACCATACAGCGGGCAGTAACCCACGAGCGCGGTAATGATCAGCACTACGCCTATGATAGCTAGTGCCCACCCCCAGCCCCCGCCAACCCAGTTGGCGATTTTGGCCAAAATAAAAAGGACACCAATGACCAGACGCAGAACACGATCAACGCTGCCCACGTTCAGACTCACCGAGAACAGCCTCCTATGGGCAAAGGTCAGTCCCCGAGAACGGAATGGTGCTCCGGGACCGCCAACATGATAGTACCGCGCCACCAGGCTCAAGAAAACAGTCTATATCACGCGAGGACCAACCTACCTCACCTGCCAGAAAGGGGCTCGTTTTATGATGAGACCGCCATCCACGTACCGTGCATCGCGTCTGAAAGGTAGAACAGGCCCATGGTATGTATGGGAGCTGGCGGTGGCGGTGATCATCACCGCCGTAGCCGCGTCGGCGTGTGCAAGGGGACCGCAAACCATTACGGACCCGCAGAGCCTGCCTCCCGACGCACGGGCCTGGTTTGACACCTATTCGCACATCGACGTGGCCACAGCGGCGACATTCGGCAAATATAGCTACATCCTGGCGGCCTGGGGCCCGCAGGACAAAAGCGACGCCGCCGTCCAGTTCGCAAAGGTCGACGCCAGCGGGGACCAGGTCGTGGCCACCATTCGCTATACCGCTAGTACCGTTGCCACCAACCAACCCGCTTACCCGTTTGCCCTCGTCCGGTTGCCGGCCACGGCAAAGCCGGTCGTGTTTGTGTCGCCGGACCGCGAATACATACCCAAGACCGTGGGCGTGCCAAACAGTTTCCGTTTGGTTACCGGTCAGAACGGCATGAAAGTGGTTTACCAGAATCCCGCTTCTACCAACATCCTCATCGGCGTTTCGGGGTCCCAAGCGACACCGGGCACCTTGCTCGTCGAGGGCATCGCCCGCGTGTTTGAAGCCACGCTCGGGTACGACATCCTGGGGCCGAACGCCACCGTCGTCGGTACCGGCAACACGATGGCGGCGACGGCCGGTCCGGATTGGGGCTATTTCAAGATCGAAGTACCGGCCCGGGAGTACGTCACCGGGGTGAGGGTCTACTGGGTCAGTCCGAAGGACGGCACCAAGATGGATACCGTGACCGTGACGTGGAGAGGGTAAGCCGGTTGGACTGGAGCCAGACTATCGAAACCATCGCCCGTGAAGCAGGTGGCACGGTGGCGGTGGTAGCCCGCGACCTCGGAACGGGAGAGCAGGTAGCGATCAATCCCGCGGAGCCCTTTTACGCCGCCAGCGTAATCAAACTGCCCATCATGGTGGAGGTGTTCCGACAGGCGGCGGCCGGCCGCTTTGCCCTCGGCGATCGCCGGGTGCTGCGGGCCGAGGACCAGGTCGGCGGGTCGGGGGTCCTGCAAGACCTCAGCCCGGGCCTCAAGCTGCCCGTCATCGACCTCGTCACGCTCATGATCACCGTGAGCGACAACACCGCCACGAACATGCTCATCGATCTCGTCGGCAGCGAAAACGTAAACCGCACGATGGCGGACCTCGGGCTCACCGGCTCGCGCTTGTACAACAAGCTGCAGGTCGTGCCTGCCCAGCGCGCGGGCACGAATACGATCACGGCGGCCGACATGGCCCTTCTCCTTGAACACATCGCCCGCGGCACCGCCGTATCCCAGCGGGCCTGCCTGGAGATGATCCGGATCCTGAAACGGCAGCAATACCAGGACGGGATTCCGGCCGGTCTGCCGCCGCAGGTAGACGACGTCATGCAGGAGCTCGGTGGCATTCCCCGCTGGGAAGTGGCACACAAGACGGGATGGATACCCGGCATCGAGCACGACGCGGGGATCGTCTATTACCGCGAAGGCGGCCGGTCGGGGGCGTTTGTCCTGGTGGTGTTCACGCGGGGAATTCCTGACCGGGCACAGTCGCAGCGGACTATTCGCCGCGTGGCCGAGTCAGTGTACAAGCACCTTGCCTTAGGAGAGCACTGACCGGGCGATCGCCTTGGCTGCTGCCAGCACCACAACGTCCGCGAGCGGCCGCCCCACCACCTGCAGCCCCCACGGCAAAAGACGCCCATCGTCTGGTGCTGTCACCAGCCCGGCAGGCACGGTTATGACCGGATGTCCCGTCAGGCTGAACGGGGCCGTGAACCGGATCAGGGTATCGGGGACCGCTTCGGGGCCCCCCGGCCAAGACCAAATCTCCTGCCCGATGCGGGGCGCGGGAACCGGTGTGGCCGGCAGCAATATGACCGTGGCCCCAGTGTTACGTAAACTTTCGGTGACCAACCTGGCCAGCTCGCCCCGCAGCCGTTGCATTGTTATGTAATCCTTGGCCAGCAGGAACTGCCCGAGCTCGAAGCGGCTGCGGACGGCCACACTGAAGTCGCCCGGCCGTTCGAGCAAGGTATCGGCATGGTACGAGGCTCCTTCGCAAAGGGAAATGAACCGGTTCACGACGGCCATCGCCCGGGCCGGCGGTAACTTGGCATCCTGCACCTGGACGCCCGCGGCCTCGAGGCGACTCAAAAGGCTTTGGAATGCTGCCCGGATACCTTCGTCCACCTCACCAGCCGCCAGCCAGTCAAAGGGGACTGCCACCACCGCGGGCAGCGACCCGCCTAAACCGGCACCGGCCGTTGCTCCGGCTTCGTTTACCGGGCCCGCCAGCGCGTCGAGGGCTTGCAAAAAGCCGCCGGGCAGTTCCGCCAACGTGCTCGGATCGCGGGGGTCAGGTCCTGCCAGCACACGCAGGAACAAAGCGGCATCCTCGACCGAGGAAGTCAGCACCCCGACGTGGTCCTGCGACCAGGCCAGCGGTATCACCCCGTATTTGCTGATCATGCCGAAGGTAGGTTTCAGCCCGACCGTGCCACACAGGGCAGCTGGGATGCGCACGGAACCGCCTGTGTCCGTGCCGAGGGCGGCCGGCACCATGCGCGCGGCGACGGCGGCACCCGATCCGCCACTCGAGCCGCCCGGCACGCGGTCCAAGACCCACGGGTTATGCACCGGGCCGTGGAACGGCGTGTCGGTGGTGACGCCGAAAGCAAACTCGTGCGTGGCCGTCTTCCCAATCACGATGGCGCCTGCTGCCTGCAGCCGTTCCACCGCTGCCGCTGTCAGGCGCGACACATGCCCAGCTAGCACTTGCGAGCCAGCCGTGGTTACAAGGCCGGTGATCTCGAAGATGTCCTTGACCCCCACCGGCACGCCATGGAGCGGTCCCACGGGCTCGCCCTTGGCGATTGCGTCGGCCGCGGCCTCGGCCTCTTCCATGGCCTTTTCGCCCCACACCGTCACCCACGCCCGCACGCTTTCGTCCAGGGCACCGATACGGTCCAACGCGGCCTGCACAGCATCCACCGGCGAGACCTCCCCCCGGCGGATGAGATCTGCGAGTTCTTTTGCCCCGACCCCGGCCAGAGGGTCGTCGGCGTGGACTGCCGGAAGCAAGCGGTCTTTTGATCCGTCATAGAAAGCGGGCGGACCCGACCGTTTTGCGGCCGGCGGGGCGCCGCCTTGGGCAGCAGCCTGCACAGATGCATAGCCGGTGCCGCCCGGGCCCGCCAGGGCCTGCCACAGGGACGCCGGCACCCGGACCGCACCCGCTTCGGCTTGGTGCGGTAGGTGGTAGGTAAGTGCAGGTGGCACGTCCTTGAGCAGGCTAAGGTGCAACGCGCGCACCTTGGCGGCCAGAACATCAAGCCGGCCGGCAATGTCGGCCAGCATGGCCTCGTCAAGGCGTGCACCCGGCTGGCGTTGCATGATATCGCGTTCCACTCCCCGCATCACCGCCGCCACTGCCCGGGCGAGCTCTGCCTGGTCCTGTGGCAGCGAAGACGGCTTTGGATCCTGTTCGTCTTTCATGGCTGTCCTTCCCCGGTGGTGGGGCCTTTGCCGCCTTCCCCGTCGATGCTAAACCGCCAGGCGCAGTAGTAATCACGCGGCGTATCGTCGGGAGGACAGGCGATGACCTCCGTTTTGATCCGGGGGTCGATCGTGCTGGCAAAACCGCTGTACTCCACGATCCCCACCGCCTTGCACGGGAAATCGGGCAGGCCCTTCCGCCGGCGTGCCTCCTGCACGCGACAGGTGGTCATTTGGAAGACCAGGGTGTTGCTGTCGGGGCGTTCGCTACGCTGTTCGTTCACCAAAGCGTAGAGCCGGAAACGCAAAGCCCGTTCCAACGCGCCAAGCCCGCCGCCTGGTTCCATGTGCAAAAACCGCATAATACGCTGGGCTTCGTTCACGGTGAGATCGCGCCACGCCTCGGCATCGAGGCGCATGGCCTCGTCAAGCCCGTAGGCCCGCTCGACGGCCTGGAACCACAGGCCGTCGTGGGCAAGCCACCGCTTGGCCATGTCGGCCATGAGGGCGACGAGTTCCGCGCGGGAGAGATCCTCAATGCTCTGCGGTGTCTGGCCACCGTCGGAAGTTATTCCGGTGGCATCTTGCCTGTTCTCAGCCAAACCTGGCTCACCCCCACATCTGGGTTCCACCCCGCCTGACCGACTCCTGCCGCCCGCCGAAAGCACCGCGGCCCTGGCCGCGGTCCGGCGGCTTATCCCAACGTCACCGTGGCCCGCGCGGTCCCGCCGCGCTCCGAAGCAGCCGTCAGCTCAACCATGCTGCCCGCGGGCGCCTTGACGACCCACACCAGCGGGCGCTCCTGGTCGCCGGACATGCGCGCCCCCCACGGGCCGGCCACTACGCTGGCACGACCCTCGAGATGGCCGATTTCTTTTTCGGCCCGGCCGCTCAGCACCTCACCACCGGGGACGGACAACGTCACCTTCACCGGCTTGACGGCGTTGATCCGCAGGGCTTGCTGGGTGACGTAAGTGGCGAGATAACCCTCGTTCCGCAAAGTAGCCGCTACCCGGAAAACCCCAGGCGCCACCGGCGTCGCCGTCACGTCGGACCATACCAGCCGCGGCGTTGTCAGGGCCATACTGATGGCAAACCGGTGGCTCCGCTGGCACTCGTCCTCGAGGAGCGGGCCGGGCGGAGCGTTCTGCCGCACCGTCTTCTGTACCCACCCGCCTATCTCGACATAGCCGAAGTCGGGGTGGTCAAAGCCCGTCCAGGGCACGAAACCGCGCCCGCCGAGATGCTCATCCTGCCATTTGAGCAGCTTGAGTTCGTCTTCCTCGATGTCCTGTGGGGTCTTGTCCCGCCACTCCTTGTCCTTGTTCACGTCGGCACGCCCGGCCATGTCCCACAACTCGGTGCTAAACCCGATAATGCCGCGGTGTTCGTATACCCAGTCGATGAAAATGCCAGCCCGGCTAGCCCCAAGTCCCCCGTGGGAAGCAGGCAGGGGTTTGTAGCCCGTGATCTCCTGTCCGCGCAGGCCGATGGCCCGGAACAGGGCGAGGTCGGCCGGGATCATGTCGCTGTCGGGCTTGGTGCAGAACGGACGGTAGATAACGCCGCCCGATGTGTGGTACGCCTGGAAGGTGCTGATATTGAGGTGGTTGATGATGAACTCTGCCAGCGCGCGCGTCTCCGGTTCGGAAAGTGGATAGGGACCCGCCCCCGATTGCTCAATCCGCCAGTTGGCTGGGAAGTTGCGGTTGATATCCAGCCCGAACCGGCTCGGAGCCACCTTCGGGGTGCCCTCCGGGTGCCCGTAGACACGGCCCTCGGGATAGACGCGATAGAACTGGCCCTTGTAGTCATCGGGGCGGCGTAGCACCATGAGCCGGGGATCCCGGTCGCTGACCTTCCACGGCCCGTTGGGATCGGGAACGCGCATCTGCAGGATGAGCCCGTCGCCGTTGATGTCCTCCGCCCGCAGGCCTTCCTTCTCCTCGGGCTCCGGATATGGCCGAACCGATGACCGCAGCATGAACGGCGTGGTCAGGTACATCTCGGCACCGTCCGGGTTGACGCGGGGCAGGATATAGAACGCCCTAGTATCGAGCAGGTACGTGATCTCCGGGTCCGTGCCGTACCCTTCCAGCAGCTGCTTGATGGTATACAGGCAGACGTGCGAGCCCGTCACCTCACCGGCGTGAATGTTGCCGTCGAAGTATACGGCAGGCTTAGCCGTATCTGGACCGCTGGCCTGATTGGTGATGGTCAGGCACCAGATCTCCCGGCCCTCGAAGCTCTTGCCGACCGACTGCAGGCTGGCCAGAGCCGGGTACTGGGCCGCCGCCTCCTCCAGATAGCGCGTGAGCTCACCGTAGGTGTAAAAGTGATCGAAAACCAGGTCTAAAGGCAAAGCGATCCCCCCGATCGTTCTGTTTCCGCATTATTCGGGAATCGCACCATAACTCCTGCTGCCCCACCGGGGATCGGGGTATCGCGTGCCTGTTTTTCCGCAAATATGGACACACGGTGCCCATTTTGCAATCCGAGGACCGCGATTTGGGCACCGCGTGCCTGCATCTTGCCAATGAATTACAGATTGCGGGTATCCCGTGCCTCGAACCGGCACGGCTGGTTAGCCCAGATGCTGCTAGCTCCTATGCTTCTCCTCCCACTCGATCATGGGCAGCCGCAGCCCGCGCTCCTTCGCCACCTGCCGGGCCTTCTCGTACCCGGCGTCCGCATGCCGCATGACGCCTGTGCCGGGGTCGGTGACCAACACACGCTTCAGCCGCTCATCCGCATCGTCCGTGCCGTCACACACAACCACCATGCCGGCGTGGATGGCATAGCCGATGCCGACGCCGCCGCCGTGGTGCACTGACACCCAGGTTGCTCCCGCCGCGGTGTTCAGAAGAGCGTTGAGGATCGGCCAGTCTGCGATGGCATCGGAGCCGTCCTTCATGGCCTCCGTCTCGCGGTACGGCGATGCCACCGAACCGGCGTCCAAGTGGTCACGGCCGATGACGATCGGCGCCTTGAGTTCGCCCTTCCGCACCATGTCGTTGAACTTGAGTCCTGCCTTATCCCGCTCCCCATAGCCAAGCCAGCAGATCCGGGCCGGCAGACCCTGGAAGGGGATCTTCTTCTCCGCCATGGTGATCCAGCGGCGGAGCGACTCGTTTTCCGGGAACAGCTCCAGGATGGCCTTGTCCGTCTTGTAGATGTCTTCCGGATCACCCGAAAGGGCTGCCCAGCGGAACGGCCCCTTGCCCTCGCAGAACAGGTTCCGCACGTAGGCCGGCACAAAGCCCGGGTACGAGTACGCCTCTTCCCGGGGCACACCGCCCAGGGTGGCCTGCTCGCGGAGGTTGTTGCCGTAATCGAACACGATTGCCCCGGCCTGCTTGAAGCCCAGGATGGCCCGCATCTGTTCGGCCATCGAGGCCCGGGCACGCCGCACATATTCTTCCGGGTTTTTCTGCCGTAGCTCGGCCGCCTCGGCCAGGCTGAGCCCGGCCGGGATGTAACCCTTGAGCGGGTCGTGGGCAGAGGTCTGGTCAGTGACGATGTCCGGCTGGAATCCGCGGCGGAGAAGTTCCGGCTCCACCTCGGCGGCGTTGCCCAAAAGGGCGACCGACAGCGGTTCCTTGCGGCGGCGGGCATCCTCCACCCACGCCAGAGCTTCATCGATCGATTCCGTCTTGCGGTCGACAAAGTGCGTGTCGTACCGCCGGCGGATGCGGTCCGGATCGACCTCGATGATGAGGCCGACTCCCTCGTTCATGGTGATCGCCAAGGGCTGCGCCCCACCCATGCCTCCGAGGCCGGCCGTCAGCACCACGCGCCCGGCCAGACTGCCGCCGAAGTGCTGGCGGGCCGCCTCCGCGAGGGTTTCGTACGTGCCCTGGATGATCCCCTGCGTGCCGATGTAAATCCACGACCCGGCCGTCATCTGGCCGAACATGGTGAGCCCCTTCGCCTCAAGATCCCAGAAGTTTTCCCACGTGGCCCAGGCCGGTACCAGCATGGCGTTGGAAATGAGTACCCGCGGCGCGAACTTGTGGGTCTTGAACACGCCCACCGGCTTACCGGACTGGATGAGCAAGGTCTCGTCCTCTTCCAGGTCCCGCAGCGTGGCCACAATGGCGTCAAAAGCCTCCCACGACCGGGCGGCCTTGCCGGCCCCGCCGTAAACAATAAGCTCGTCTGGCTTTTCCGCCACCGCCGGGTCGAGGTTGTTCATCAGCATGCGGAGGGGAGCCTCCGTCTGCCATGACTTGGCCGTCAGGGTCGTCCCCCGCGGCGCGTGCACTTCCCGTGGCCCACTTGCCATTGCCAATCCCTCCTGTGCGAGAAAATTGTGCTTACCGTGCACCTTGCTGATCACAACGACTGCAGATATGCCTCCACCACCGCCGGATTGTTCCGCAGCTCGCCCGCCGGCCCCTCCATGGTGATCCGGCCTGTTTCCATCACATAGCCGCGGTCGGCTGCGGCCAAGGCTTTTTGTGCATTTTGATCCACCAGCAGGATCGTTACCCCTTGCCGGTGCATATCGCCGAAGACGCGGAAAAGCTGGTCTACTACCACCGGTGCGAGCCCCATGGAGATCTCGTCGATGATCAAAAGCACGGGATCGATCATGAGGGCCCGGCCCACCGCCAGCATCTGCTGCTCACCACCGCTGAGACTGGCCGCCAGCTGGTGGCGCCTTTCCGCCAGACGCGGGAATAGCCCGTAGACAAAGTCGAGCCGTGCCTGCAACGCGGTGCGGCCGCCCGGCAGACGGTAGGCACCGGCCTGTAGGTTTTCGAACACGGTCAGGTCCGCAAACACCCGCCGACCCTCGGGCACATAGCCGATGCGTAGTTCGGCCCGCCGGTGCGGCGGCCAGGGCAGGATATCCTGGCCGTGCACCTGCACGCGGCCGCGGGCAGGCACCAGCCCCATGATCGCCCGCAGCAGGGTGGTCTTGCCGGCGCCGTTTGCCCCCACCACCGTCACAAACTCGCCCTTCCCTACCGCCAGCCGCACCCCGTCCAAGACCTGCGCCCGGCCATAGCTCACGCGCAGGTCAGAAACCACAAGCAAGGGCTCAGTCGCCACCGGACATCGCCCCTTCCCCGGCACCGGACTCCCCCAGGTAGGCTGTAATCACGCGCTCGTCTCGGCGGACGGCTTCCGGTGTGCCTTCGAAGATCTTTTTGCCCTGGTCGAGCACCACCACGCGGTCACACAGCGAAAGCGCGAAGCCAACGTGGTGCTCGACCAGCAAAACCGTGAGATGCTGCGAACGCAAGGAACGGATGAGTTCGGCCAAAGGCCGTATCCCGTCGACACCGAGCCCGGCGGCTGGCTCGTCGAGCAAAAGAAGCCGCGGCTCCAGTGCCAGAGCCCGTGCGATCTCGAGACGCCGCAGCCCGCCCATGTTGAGATCCGCCGCCCGGCGGTCCGCCAAGCCGACCAGCCCCGTGACCGCAAGCAGATGGGCCACCCGGGCCTCCACCTCACGGTCCCGCCCCCGGCGGCCCCACGCCGCCAAAGGGTTGGCCAGATAGTGCCTGCCCGCTGCCAGCCGCACGTTTTCGCGCACGGTGAGCGACCCGAACGGCCGTGCCACCTGGAACGTACGGCCCACGCCAAGCTGGCTCATGCGGGCAGCACCAAGGCCAGCCACGGGCCGGCCGGCAAAACGGATTTCGCCCGCCGACGGCCGCAGGCTCCCGGCGATCACATTGAAAAGCGTGGTCTTACCAGCCCCGTTCGGCCCGATAATGGCGACAAACTCGCCTTCCGCCACGGCCAGGCTGACGCCGTCGACAGCGGTCAAGCCGCGGAAGCGCACCGTCAGGCGGTCAACCTCCAGCAGTGTCACGCCTGGCACCCCCTGTCCGCAAAGACCCGGCCAAGCGGCCGATCTGGTGGACCAGCCAGGAGTCCTCTCCCACAATCCCCTGCGGCTGGAAACGCACCATAAACAGCAAAAGAAAACCGTAGACCAAAAGCCGGTAGTTGGAAATAAACCGGAAAACCTCCGGCATAATCCCAAGGAGAACGGCTCCCGCCAGCGCCCCCCGGATAGTGCCGAGTCCACCAAATACGAGCATGGAGAGGATGCTCACAGAAACCGGGAACCCAAAACCGTTTGGTGTCACTACGCTCATGAAGTGGGCATAAAAACCGCCCGCCAAGCCCGCCAGGGCAGTACCAAGCACAAAGGCGGCGATCTTGTACGACGCCACCTGGATCCCGACCGCCGCCGCCGCCTGCTCATCGTCCTTGATGGCTTTCAGGGCAGCTCCAAACCAGGTGCGCTCAAGATAAGCACTGAGTGCTGCGACCATGATCACCAACACCACCGCAGTCACGAAAAAGTCGCGGTAACCGAACTCGTGTCCCGCAATGGCCGGTGAAGGAATAGCCGGAATACCCATCGCGCCGCCGAAAAACGGCACATACTGGAAAATGGCCACCATGACAAAATTGATACCGATGGTGGTGATGGCCAAAAAGTCACGTGCAAGCCGCAGGCTGATCACACCGAGTATAACCCCGACGAGACCCGCCACTATAAGGGCCGCCGGCAGGTCAAGCCAGAACGAAACCCCGTAACGTGTCGATAAAATGGCCGCCGTATACGCCCCGAGCCCGAAGAAGGCCGCCTGCCCCAGATGCGGCTGGCCGGCGTAACCGGCAATAATGTTGAGGCTGAGGGCAAGGATGGCAAACACAGCCACGGTGACGCCTACGACCAGAAAGTACGTCATTTCGCCACCGCCCCCCGCGTGAAAATCCCCTGCGGACGCACCAACAGGATGATGATCAAGGCGACAAACGCAATCGAGTCGCGGGGCAGGAGAAATCCGACGTAAGCCGCCACGAAGGTTTCCACAAGGCCGATCAAAAGACTCGCCGCAATGGTGCCGAGCGGATTGCCAAGACCCCCCAGCACGATAATCGCCAGCATCTTGTAAGCCGGCATGTCGCCCATGGTCGGATACACCGCGTCATAGTTGATCGAGACTAGCACCCCGGCCACCGCCGCCAGGGCATATCCCAAAAGGAAGTTCCAGCCGGTCACCCGCCTGGCGTCGATCCCCATGGCCTGGGCCACTTCGGCGTCCTGGGCAGTGGCCCGCCAGGCCAGCCCCATGCGGGTATGGCCCAACACGTACCAGGTGCCCACCAGCACCACCACCGCCACTAGGATGATCAAAAGCTGTACGCCCCTGACCGGCACCCCGGCAACGTGAATATCGGGCAGAGGCACCCGAGCGGGAAACTCGATGATGTACGGACCGAAGATGAGGCGATAAGCCTCTTCCAGGGCAGTAAACACGCCAATGCTGGCAATCAGCGGAATGATGGGACCACTCGCGAGAATCGGTACGTAGAAAAACCTTTGCAAAATGAATCCCAGCGACGCCGCCACCGCCGCCCCGGCCACCAGGGCGATCCACCACGAGCCGGTCAGCCGGAAAACCGTGACGCCGACATAGGCCCCGAGCGTATAGGCCCCGGCGTTGGCTACATCCAGGATGCGCAGGATGCCGTAGACGAGTGAAAGCCCCAAGGCCATGAGGGCATAGATGGAACCCATCGTAATGCCATTGACAAGACTAGGTATAAACACGCACGTTTCCTCCGTGCCGTCGGCAGTACCGGCCGCTTTGGCAATTAACCCTGGCCCCGCCCCGTGGGAGGCGGGGCCAGGTCATCTTCGTTGGTGCTACGGCTGGATCAGGGTCGGGTCGTCCACAACCCCGTAGTGATGGAACTGCCCGTTCTGGACGATCTGCAACTGCACCGGCTTGATAACTTCGTTATTAGCCGTGTATCCGACAATCTTGCCGGTAATGGCGTTGAAGTCCTTGATGGCAGCGATCCCCTGCCGGATCTGGTCCGGGGTGACGCCGTTTGTCTTCATGGCCTGGGCCAGGACGAAGAACGCGTCGTACGTGGAAGCAGCCACCATGTCCGGCGCATGGCCGAATTCGGCCGTGAAGTCCTTGACGAACGTCTGCACGTTCGGATCGGTGCTGTCACGGTCGAGGTTGGTGGTGATTACCATGCCGTCCGCGTCCGTGCCTACCACCTGCAGGAATTGCGTGGTCGAGTCCACACCCTCCGTGCCAACCAGGGGCTTTTTCACACCGAGCGTCTTCCACGAACGAATGAACTGCGAGCCTTCCGGCCCGTACTCGACCATGTAGAAGAGGTCCGCCCCTTTGTTCAGGTCGCGGGTGATGATGGGCCCGAAGTCTTTCTCACCAAACTGGTTGTAATCCTCTGCCACTATGGTAGCGCCGAGTTGCTGGGCATGGGCCTTGAACCCGTCCACGAGCGAGTGACCGAAATCATTGTCGATGGCCACAATGGCGATCTTCTTGCCGCCCAGCATCTTGACGGCCAGCTCGGCACCTGCCCGTCCCTCAACCGTGCCGGTGAAGCTCTGCTGGAAGATGAAGTTGCCGGTAGCCGGAATGCCCGGGTTGACCGCGTAGGCAGCGATCATGGGGATCTGGGCCTTTTGGAACACCGGTGCGGCCGCCAGGGTCTGATCACTGTACGAGCCGCTCACCACGGCGGTCACCTGGTCCAGGGTAACGAGCTTGTTGGCGATGGACACCGCCTGGTTGGCGTCGCTGGCATCGTCGTAGTCCACGAGCTGCAACGTCCGCCCGTTAATGCCGCCCGACTTGTTGATCTCTTCCACCGCGAGCTTGGCCGCATCCTGAGCACTCTGGCCGTCCGCGGCCGCAAAGCCCGACTCGGGGGCAAAAAACCCAATCTTGATCGGCGTGGTGGCCTGCGGTGTTCCTTGGCGGCAGGCAGAGGCAAATACCGCCACGCCAGCCACCAATATCAGGGCGATGAGCACCCTGGCCGTACGGCCATACATAAACCTATGTGTCATGCGCGTGTGCCTCCTCTTCTTTGATAGTTGCACAACCACTTTTCGACCATAACCAATCCTCCACCCACATCCTCCCCACAATGAAAGGGCGTCAGTACTGACGGTCCTTGGCCGCACCCCCTTCCCGTGCCCCGGCAGTTTCCGACAATTCTGCACTCAGCTGGTCGCGGATGGACAACAGCAGCGAAAGCACCATCGCCGTCTTGGCCTCGTCGAGGCGGAACCGCGGCCCCACGACGCTGATGGCTGCGCGGGCCCGCCCGGTCCTGTCGAGCACGGGAGCGGCGATTGCCCGCACCCCCGGATCCATCTCCTCGTCGCTGATGGCGTAGCCGCGCGCCCGCGTTTCCGCCAGCACCCGCCTCAGCTCATCAGGGTCGGTGATGGTGTTGTCCGTGTACCTGGCCAGCCCGACGTGATCGATGACTTCCTGCACCTCAGCATCGGTCATGTAAGCCATAAGCACCCGGGCAGAGGCACCTGCATGCAGGGGCAACACGGCGCCCTTTTCGAACGACAGCCTCACCCGGCCGGGGCTTTCCACCCGCTCGATGCAGATGGCCTGCAGACCCGTGACCTGGGTGATGATTACGGTCTCCCCGATGCGGTTGGAAAGCTCGACGATAAGGGGCAGGGCTCGCTTGACGAGCTCGTGTTCAACCGGCACGTGGCTCGCGAGGGCAATGAACCGGTTACCGAGCACGTAACGGACCGGCGCCCCGCCGCCGGTGGCGGCCGGGCTCACGAGCCCGTAGCGTTCCAGCACCGAAAGGTAACGGTACACAGTGGAACGCGGAATCCCCGCGGCCTGGGCCAAGTCGGCCGTGCTCAGTCCCTCCGCGTGCTGGTCCAGGGCAAAAATAATCCCGAGCCCCCGCTCGAGGCTGGCAAGCCCGTCGGCCGGCAGCACCCTTTCAGGCACCCGCGGTTCCGGACCACCAACACCCAACCGTCCTTCACCCGCTTTCCCATCTGGTGCGAATTTGATTCCTATCTGCTGATAAACATTTCGCCGGGTCGGGTGGATTTCCTGCCGGCGACGCCAAACCGCGACGCTTTAGTTTCCCCTTGCATGACACACGTACTAGCGGGTAAAATCAACTTTGAGCACAAAATGTGCACAAAGAGTTGGTCGTCCGGCCAATCCGATCCCCCCGGGAGGCGCCAGAGCGTATGCACCCGTTCCGCGAGTTCGTCAACCCACACCTCGGAAGACTGTTGGAAGAAGTCAATATGGACAAGCGTTACGTACGAGGCGAGGGTTGCTACCTTTACGATGCTGCCGGCCGGCGTTACCTGGATTTCATGGCCGCGTATGGCGCCCTGCCGTTCGGGTTCAACCATCCGGAGATCTGGGCGGCGTTGCGTGCGGTGGAACTGGCTGGTGAACCGTCGTTTGTTCAGCCTTCTGCCCTGGAAGCCGCCGGAGAACTGGCTCGCCGGCTCATCGAGATTGCCCCGCCCGGCCTGCGTTATGTTACCTTCGCCAACAGCGGAGCAGAGGCAGTGGAAGCAGCCATCAAGGTATGCCGCTCGGCCACTGGCCGGCTGGGAATTGTCACCACCGAAAATTCGTTCCATGGCAAGACCCTTGGTGCCCTCTCCGCTACCGGCAAGGACACCTACCAGAAACCGTTCGGCGCCCCCGTACCGGGTTTCGTGCGTGTCCCTTATGGCGATCCCGAAGCGCTCGAACGGCTTTTGGCAAAGCGGGCCTCGGAGTTTGCCGCGTTCATCGTGGAACCAATCCAGGGTGAAGGTGGTGCCGTGGTGCCACCGCCCGGCTATCTCAAGGCCGTAGAAGAGATCTGCCACCGCCACGGCGTGCTTCTCATCGTCGACGAAATCCAGACTGGCCTCGGCCGCACCGGCCGTCTATTCGCCTGTGAGGAAGAGGGCGTCACGCCGGACGTGATGACCGTGGCGAAAGCCCTGGGCGGCGGGCTTTTCCCCATCGGAGCCATGCTGTGCAGGGAAAACGTCTACACCGAGGATTTCGGCATGAAGCATTCCTCCACGTTCGCAGCCAACACCCTGGCCTGCCGGGTCGGACTGCGGTCTCTGGAACTCCTTACACGTGACGACCAGGCCCTGGTGCGCCAAGTGGCCGAAAATGGTTCGTTCCTCAAAGCCGGCCTCGAAGAGCTGCAACGCCGCTACCCGCACGTGCTCCGCGAGGTGCGGGGCCGCGGCTTTTTGCTTGGCCTCGATTTCCACGTCGACATGGAAACCTTCGGCCGCACAAGCCTTCTGGCCATCCTGGCCGAGCAGGACAACCTCACACCCGTGCTGACGAGCTATCTTTTGAACGTGGAGGGGCTGCGGGTAGCCCCAACCCTCAACGGGGCCAGCACCATCCGCATCGAGCCGCCGCTTGTGGCCACGCGGGAGATGTGCCAGCAGGCTATCGACGCGGTCGGGCGCATGCTTTCGCACCTGGCGGTGGGGAACACCGCAGAACTCATCGGACACCTGCTCGGAATCGAGTCACGGCCACAGGTGCTGCCACCGCCTGTCCGCCGGCCGGCCCCGGTGCCCAGCGATGATCCGGCCGAAGGGCGTTTCGCGTTCCTTGTGCACCCGGTGGACTTCCGAAACTACGCTGAAATCGACGAAAGCCTGCAGGTGTTCACGAACGACGAGATCAAACGCCTGGCGGCCCGCTGGAACGACCTGATCGAGCCGGTGGTGGTGGGCAAGACCCGGGTGGTAGCCCGTGATGGGCGCACGGCTTATGGGGAGTTCGTGGCCGTGGCCCGCACCGCGGACGAGTTTTTGAACATGCCGCACGCCCAGGCGGTGGCGGAGGTGCGCAAGGCGGTAGAACTGGCACGGACGCGCGGGGCGAAGATCGTTGGCCTGGGAGCGTATACCTCCGTAGTCACCCGCAGCGGTCTGCACCTGAAAGATACCGGCGTCGCCCTTACCACCGGCAACAGCTATACGGTCGTATCGGCAGTGGAAGCGGTGCACCAAGCCCTCCGCCGGCTTGGCATGGAACCGGCCACTGCCACCATGGCAGTAGTGGGTGCCACGGGGGCCATCGGCCGCGCCACCGCCATGCTGCTGGCCGAAGAAGCCGCACGGCTCGTGCTGATCGGCAACCCGGCCCGTCCGGAGCAAAGCCGGACGCGGCTTTTGCGCGTGGCCGCGGACGCCTGCCGCCATCTTTTAGAGCTGGCCAAGAATGGGACCCGGTTCGGCCAAGACACCGTAGGCGCGGCCGTGACGCAGCTGGCACGGTCCCTGGCAACGGACGCGGGGCGGTTGGAGTCGGAAGCGGGGCCGGAGGCGTACGAGGCCTTGGTGCTGGCCATGGAGCAGGCCGGACGGCTTGTAATCACGACCGACCTCGACTCCCTGCTGCCAGAGGCAGACGTGGTGGTTACTGCCACCTCGAGCGTGGACGAACTCGTACGGCCCGATAACGTCAGGTTTGGAGCCCTGGTACTGGATCTGTCCCGCCCGCCGAACGTCTCGCGGGCCATCAAGGAGGCCCGGCCGGACGTACTGGTCATCGACGGGGGCGTAGTGGCAGTGCCCGGTCGCCCCGACCTGGGGTTTTACTTCGGCTTCGAACGCGGCCTGGCCTACGCCTGCATGTCGGAGACGATGATGCTGGCCCTCGACCACCACTACGAGGACACGTCCATCGGCACTGACCTCAACATGGAGACCATAAGTTACCTGCGCGGGCTCGCAGACACGATGGGCTTCCGCCTGGCCGACCTGCGGAGCTTTGACCGTCCCCTGGCAGCCGCGGATTGGGCACGGGTGATGCAGGCGCGGGCAGCCGTACGCGTCGGCTGAGCCCGGGCCCGCCATCGAAGTAGACGGACTGGCCAGACAGCCCCTGGGTGGGCACGTTCGATGTGATCTGAAAATGCCCAAATCGTACGCGAAAGGGTCACCCAGTGCCCCGATTGGCGGCCAAGGAGGGGGCCGCTACCCGCTTCGGGGCACTGGGTGACCAAATTTGCGGCTAAATCGGGGCAAATCATGCCGCGCCCAGGTTCACCCCTGCTCCGCCAGCTCCAAAATCCGCTGCAGCACCCGGTCGCGCCGGGCGTTGATCTCCTCGAAGTGCATGTTCGGCACGTAGTACGACTCCATCTCGTCGTGTGTCCGCTTGGCCTGGTGGATGAACCCCACCGCCCGTTCCATGGCCGTTTCCAGATCATCCTGCACCCGCGCCATCTCTGCCCGGTAGGGCTCCAGCGCCGCCGTCCGGACGTACTCGTTCGTGTCGATAACCACGTCGCCCGGCCGCGGTGCGTAGGGGTGCGGCCACTGGCTGTTGATCACGGCCACGCTCAAGGCCGGAATTACCACGTGGTCGATCTTCTGCGGGTCGAGGGCACAGTGGAAGGCCTCCACATCGAACCCGGCTGCCAGCGCCTGGTCGTACACCTTGCGTACCAGGGTGGTCTTGCCCGTGCCCGGCTTGCCGTTGATAATCACACGCCGGTCCAAGGCGTCGAAGACGGTGTCGAAGTAGTTGAGCGGTCCATCCGGTGTGATCGCAGAGGCGAAAAGGTGTCTGGCTTTGGGGACGCGGTCCGCCGTGTGGCCGCCCACCACGTCCGCCACCAGTTTGCGACCGGCCGCGTTCAGTCCGGCGATGTCGAGGACATCCGCATCCACGTAGTACGACTCCGCCGCCCGGCTCAGGGTGAGCACCTGCCGCAGATAGTCATACGCGCGGCGGAAAAGCCGCCCGACCTCGCGGTTCAGGTGCAGAATGGGCTCGCGGTTGCGGCGCATGCCGGCCTCGTCCCAGTAGTCGCCCAGGTGCACAATCTCGTCCACCGCCCCGGGGTTTTTGGGATCGACGATATGCGGGGCGGTTCCGTCGATGAGGGCGATATCGAGGTCGGGAGCATATACCCCGTCGAGAGAACCATTGTCGGATGAGCAGTGGTGAAACTCGATGTCGAAGCCGCGCTGCAAAAGTTCCTCCCCGATCTTCCGCATGAAACTTGACTTCCCCACCCCGGGGCCGCCCTTGATCACGAAGATTTTGCGGGCGTCGGGTGACACGATGTAATCGTAGAAGGAATGGAACCCGTAACCTGTGTTGCCACCTGGAAACAAGCGGCGTACATGCCCGCCGCGCCGGTCGCTCACATACATCCCCCCGGTGAGTAGTAGTCTGACCCGGCGGGGCCGGCCCCACGCCGGATCGCTCACATCCTATGTGCCTTGGGCGGCAAAGTGACAAATGGTAAGGTTTTCTCACACACCTCCACTGCACTGGAACGGCACCGTCATCCGAGCGGAGCCGCAATCACACCACCGAAAAACAGGTGGGAGAGCAGAAAACCGAGCACAAGGTTCACCAGTACCACGGCGGTAAAGGCAATAACGGGCCGGGCACCCATCGCCCGTATATCTGAGAGCCTTGTGTTCAGCCCGATGCACAGGAAGGCCACGGTGAAAAGCCAGGTGCGGAACACGTTGAGCACCCCGATGATATGGGCGTTTACGGCCGGCTGTCCCCATGCGACCACGAGCCCGGTGACGAAAAGCGAAACCAAAAAGAACGCGAGGACAAACTTGGGGAAGCGCTCCCAGATGATCATGGCGCTCGGCCGGCCGGCCCCGGACAGCGCGTGCTGCCAGCGCGTCACCGCCACGGTGGCGAAGGCGAAGGCCAGCACCCCGATCATGATGTCGCGGTTCAGCTTCACGAGCGTGAAGGCCTTCACGGCGGTCTCACCGGCCATTGCGGCCGCTGCCAGTCCGGCCGCATCTGCCAGTTCCGACCCCCCGATCCACGCGCCGGTGACCACCGGACCGAGGTGCAAAAGCCGCGCCAGCACCGGCAGGACAAAGATCAAGGCCAGGGCGTACAACACCACCAGGGACACCACATAGCCGACCTCTTTGGGCTTGGCCTTCACGCTGGCGCCCATGGCAATCGCCGCCGACACGCCGCACACCGACCCGCCCGCACCCAGCACGGCGGCGAACGCGCGGTCAAACCCGAGGCGGCGTGCCATCGTGAACGCCGTGGCGAACCCAGCCGTCACGATGATCAGGGCCTCGAAAAACCCCCACAGGCCCCCCTGGATCACGATCGTAAATGGAAGGCTCGCCCCCAAAAGCACAATCCCCGTCT
>CADDZV010000011.1 GCA_902812875.1 Clostridiales bacterium | reverse complement strand
GGCAGCGACCGCCGCCGGCTGGTGGCCAAACTGGTCGGTGGGGCGCACCTTTTGGCCGGGGTCGATTTGCCCGACATCGGGGCCGCCAACGTGGCGGCGGTCCGGGCGGCCTTGCGGGAAGAAGGCTCCGCGTGGTGGCCGAAGACGTGGGCGAGGATTACGGACGCACGGCCCACGCCGACCCCTCCACGGGGCGGATTGTGGTGCTCGCCCTGGGCCGGGGCGAGCGCGTGATTTAGCCGCGGGTTGCCCGCCAAACGGCAGGGGAAGTACCGGACAGGACGGGGGTGAGGACAAATGCCCAAGATCATGCTGGTGGATGATGCCGAGTTCATGCGGGCCCGACTCCAGCGCATCCTGGCCCAGGACGGGGTGACGCTGGTGGGGGCCCAGAACGGTCAGGAAGCCCTGGAGGTTTACGAGCAGGAAAAGCCAGATCTCGTGTTGATGGATATCACCATGCCGGTAATGGACGGTATCACCGCGCTCAAGGAGCTCAAGGCCCGACATCCCGAGGCGCGGGTGATCATGTGCACAGCCCTCGGACAGCAGTCCATGGTGATCGAGGCGATCCGCGCCGGGGCCATCGATTTTATTGTGAAACCGTTCCAGCCCGAGCGCGTGCTCGCGGCGGTGGCCAAGGCGCTCGGCTAGCCGGGGGGAAGGCGATGCCGATCAGGGTACTGGTGGTGGATGACTCCGTTTTCATGCGGCGCATTATTGCCGACGCGCTTGGCCAGGAGCCGGATATCGAGGTAGTAGGCACGGCCGCCGACGGGATTGAGGCGGTGGAGATGGCCAGCCGGCTATTGCCGGACGTCATCACCCTCGATGTGGAGATGCCCCGGCTCGACGGGCTCGGTGCCCTGCGGCGGCTCTTGGCAGAGCGGCCGTACCGGGTGGTGATGGTCTCAAGCCTTACCTGCGAGGGGGCGGAGGTCACCCTGGAGGCTCTGGCACTCGGGGCCGTGGATTTTGTCACCAAGCCTTCCCGCGGGTGGGGGAAGGAAGCCGCTGCCGTCTTTGCAGAGCTCGCCCGCAAGATCCGGACTGCGGCTGCCAGCCGGGTTTTGCCTCGGGTAGCGCCCGCGCCAGCGCCGGGTGCCGGGACCCGTCCGATGGCGGCTTTGGGCGAGGCGGCCAAAAATTACGTGGTCATAGGTGCCTCCACAGGGGGTCCGCAAGCCCTGATGCAGGTGGTGCCAGGGCTGCCAGCCAACCTGGCGGCCGGCCTGCTCATTGTGCAACACATGCCAGCTGGCTTTACCCAGGCCTTCGCCGCCCGCTTGGCCAAGGCCTCGGTCCTGCCGGTGCACGAGGCCCAGGACGGCGTGGTGCTTCACGATGGCGAAGCGGTGGTGGCCGCAGGGGGGCGGCACCTGCGGATCGCGAAGGGCAGCCGGCTGGTCCTTGACGATGGACCCGCCTCTTTGGGGGTCAAGCCGGCCCTGGATGTCACGCTTTTGTCACTGGCCGCAGCGGCACCGAAGCGGGTGCTAGTGGCAGTGATGACCGGGATCGGCACAGACGGCACCCGCGGAGCCCGGGTGCTGAAAGAAAAGGGTGCGATCATTGTGGCCCAGGACGAGTCCACCTCCGCGGTCTGGGGCATGCCGAAATCGATCGTCACCCAGGGGCTCGCCGACTACGTAGTGCCGCTTGGACAAATGGCGCCCTTGATAACATCCCTAGTAGGAGATTGGACATGAACGTGCCTGAGAATGAGGGTTTTGCGGAAGTGGCGGAGGCGGTGCTGGCCCGCACCGGGCTTGACCTGCGGGCGTATCTGACCCCGCAGCTTTTGCGCCGGTTGCGGATGTTTGCGGCCAGGGAGGGTGCGCGTGATCTTCGCGAATACGCACGGCTGCTCTGGCAGGACCAAAACCGGGCGGCGGCCTTCCAGGAGTTTTTCAGCATCAACGTTTCGGAGTTTTTCCGCAACCCAGACCGGTTTCTGTATCTTTATGAGCACATACTGCCGGAGCTTGTGCACCGTTTTCTCGACCTGAAGGTATGGAGCGCCGGCTGTGCCAACGGGGCGGAAACGTACTCGCTGGCCATTTTGATGCATAAGTACGGCTACATGCGGTCGTGGGAAATTCTCGGCACTGATATCGATCCGGGTGCGCTACGCGAGGCCGCCGAAGGCTGCTACCGCCCGGATGCCCTGAAGTCGGTGCCAGCCGGCTGGCTCGAACCGTACCTGTGGGAGGAAAATGGGTGCTGGAAGGTGCGGACGGTCCTGCGGCGGTACGTGCGGTTCCGCCGGCATGATCTTGTGCGTGATCCCTACCCCACTGGCCAGCACCTGATCGCTTGCCGGAACGTGGTGATATATCTGACCCCTGCGGCCAGACAGCGTGTGTGGGAAAAGATGGCTGCGGCCCTGGCGGTGGGGGGTGTACTTTTCATAGGAGGGACAGAGAGCATTCTGGACGCCGGGTCGCTCGGCCTCGAACCGGTCGCCCCGTGCTTTTTCCGTCGTGTCCAATAGGAGGTTTCTGCCGATGCGCCGCTTGAGCATCTTGAGCGTGCGGCCCGGGGCGGTACTGGCTCACCCGGTATACGACGGGCGGGGCAGGCTTGTCTTGCGGGCCGGCTCGGAGCTGTCTGGTCACCAGTTGGAGCGCCTGCAGGCGCTGGGTATCCGCACGCTGTGGATTGTGGACCCGCGGGCCGAAGGCATTGAACCGATCGAGCCTGTGAACCCGCTGACCGAGTCGCGTATTCTGCACGTACTGCATGCGATGTTTTCGCAGGGGCCCGACGGTCCCGACTTCACGTCACTTCTGCATGCCCTCCGTGAAGCTGCGGGCGACCTGGCAAGCCAGATCGGGGCCTTGCAAAGCCCCCGCGTCCCCTTGGCGGTGTACCCCCCGGCTCTGCCCGAGCTGCCCGTACATTCTTTGAACGTTGCGGTGGTGGCCCTGGCGTGTGCCCGCACTGGCGGGAGAATGTGGGACCGCAGCCGCGACCTTGCTTTGGGCGCTCTCCTCCACGACCTTGGGCGGGCACCGGCCCTGGCCCGCGGCGAACCGGCGTACCACCCGGTGGTCGGCTGGCAGGCCATCAAGGACGATGTGCTGATCTCGGCTCTGACGAAAGTAATCGTGCTCCAGCACCACGAGCGGCTGGACGGGTCGGGTTACCCGGCTGGGCTGCGGGGCCAGGACCTCCATCCGCTGGCCCAGATTGTCGGATTGGCGGACGCCTACGTGGCCAGCCTGGAGGGACGCGACGGGTCCAAGCCGCGGCCCCCGCACGAAATCCTGGAAGAAATCATGGGGAGCGGCGGTTTCGAGTTCGACTACGATGTGGTGGACGATTTCTACCGGGCAGTGGCCCCCTACCCGCCGGGTGCCATGGTGCTTTTGTCCAGCGGGCGCAAAGGCCTGGTGCGGGGGATTGACCGTCTGCCGGGCCGGCCGCCGCTGCGACTTCTGGCTGAGGACGACGAGAAAAGCCCCCAATGGGAGGACATCGAGCTTTTGTCCCCAGGCCACCAGACCGAGGTGATTGTGTCCGTGCTGCCGGAGTGAAGTGGTGGATGGACAGAGCCCTTCTTCTTTGCCTTTACGATGTCCTGTACAGCCACTACGGACCGCAACACTGGTGGCCGGCCAAGACACCTTTCGAGGTGATGGTGGGGGCCATTCTCACCCAGGGGGTGGCCTGGCGAAACGTGGAGACCGCCATTGCGCGGCTTGAGGAGTCAAATCTTCTTGATCCACGGGCGCTTTACGCGGCACCGGAGGACGCGCTGGCGGAGCATATCCGTAGCACCCTGTACTACCGTACCAAGGCCCGCAAGCTTAAGGCCATGGCCACGTTGCTTGTCGAGCAGTGGGAGGGTGAGATTGCACGCTTTTTTGCACGTCCCACCGCGGTCGTCCGGGCGGACCTGCTCGGGGTTTGGGGTATCGGGCCCGAGACCGCGGATGCCATGCTTTTGTATGCCGGGGGGCACCCCGTGTTTGTGGTTGATCTTTACACGCGCCGGATCTTTGGCCGCCTGGGGTGGATCACCGGCCGCGAGTCCTACGCCGAGCTTCAGCACGCAGTGCAGAGTGCATTGGTTGCCGATGCCCCGCTGTACAACGAGTACCACGCCCTGCTTGACCGGCTGGCCAAAGACACTTGCCGTGCCCGCCGCCCGCTGTGCAGCCGCTGCCCGGTTGCTACTGGCGCCATCGTCACCTGTCCGGCCGGCCGCCTCCCGTCACCCCCCTAAGCCTTGCTGGAGACGAATTGGGAAAAATTTTTCCGTAATTTCCATGGTGGCAGAAGGAATTTGTCCCTCCATGTCGAATAGCGGCCTTACCAAAAAGTGAGACGAACACTCCCGATAAGGGCAAACCCGTTCGAAAGGCGGGGGCGCAAAGTCACGGGTCTACAGCCGCAAGGCTATGACGGCCGGGCCGCCGAAGGAGTGCAGGGCTTGTGTAGCCTGCTTCTGGCGCCCGCCACGAGCAGGCTTTTTTGGTTGGTGCGGACCGGGGTGAAGGAGGGAGAAAACCATGGCGGATTTGTGGTTTGACACCGGTGTGGATGCCATCCTGCGACGGGCACTGGATGCTGTCAGCCTCCGGCAGTCTGTGATCGCAAACAACATTGCCAATGCCGACACGCCCGGCTATGTCGCCCAGACGGTCGACTTCGAAGGCGCCCTGCAGGCCGCCCTGTCCCGGGGCTCGCAGCCCCATCTGGCCCTGGTCGTGACCAATCCCGGTCACCTGGGCGTCGGCACCAGCCAGGCCCTGCCGCAGCCGCGTGTGGTCGCCAGCACCGGCGGAGCCATGCGGAACGACGGGAACACGGTCGACGTCGACGCCGAGATGGCCGCACTGGCCAAGAACACCATCGCCTACAATGCCCTCGCCACGCAACTTGCGTCGCGGTTGGCCATGTGGCGGACGGTGATCGAGGAGGGCCGGAGCTGATGCTGAGCTTCACAGCCATGGACGCATCCGCGTCGGGACTCACTGCGCAGCGGTTGCGGCTTGACCTGATCGCGAACAACATCGCCAATATCAACACGACCCGCACGCCGCAAGGCGGCCCTTACCGGCGCGAGGTAGCGGTGTTCGTCCCGCGGCAGGCGGACACATTCGGGGCGGTACTACAGGCGAGCTTGGCCGGCCTGCCCGGGTCGGTGGCCCGTCCGGTGGCGCCGGGCACGGGCGTCGCCGTGCAGCAGATCGTTGCTGACCCGTCGCCGTTCAAACGGCGCTATGACCCACAGAACCCGGACGCCGGGCCGGACGGGTACGTGCTGATGCCCAACGTCGACCTGGTCACCGAGATGGTCGATCTCATGTCGGCCACCCGTTCGTACGAGGCGAATGTGACCGTTTTGAACGCCACCAAGGCCATGGCCGAAAAGGCCCTGGAGCTAGGCCGGATCTAGGAGGTTTTCCGGGATGACGATGCAGATCACGCCACTGCGGCTTGTGCTGCCGGTAGGTTTCCAGCCGGTGCAGGGAAGCGTCCATAGCGGCCAGGAAAAAGGGCCGGCTTCTGTAGCCGACAGCTTCGCAACGGTGCTCGAGCGGGCGGTGGCAGCGGTGCAGGCCAAGCAGGACCAGGCCAACCAGGCGGCGCTGCAGGTGGCCCAGGGCAACCTGGACGACCTCCACGACGCTGTGCTGGCCCAGGAAGAAGCGAGCTTGGCTCTTGACCTGACCGTCCAGGTGAGAAACAAGGTGCTGGAGGCTTATCAAGAGATCATGCGGATGCCGGTGTAGGCGACCGGCGTTTTATACCCGGCGGGAGGACCGGGCCTGATCGACCCAGGGGGGAGGGTCATACGTGGGCGGCCTGCGGCCATATCTGGCTAACATAGTTTCTTCGTTCACGAAACAAAGCCCGGCCAGGCGGCTGGCGTTGGTAGCCATTGTGGCCGCGGTGGTGAGCGTGGCCGTATTGGCGTCTGTTTACTGGTCAAGACCCTCCTACAGTCCTCTTTTTACTGGCCTTACAGAAAAAGACGCGGCCGCTATCGTGGCCAAGCTCCAAGACGAGCACATCCCCTACAAACTCAGCACCGACGGCACCAGTATCTTCGTGCCGTCCGCACAGGTGGCCCAGACGCGGCTTGACATGGCGGCGGCCGGTCTGCCAAGCGGCGGCGTGGTGGGGCTGGAACTTTTCGATACGCAAAAGCTCGGCACCACCGATTTCCAACAGCAGGTCAATCTCGTCCAGGCCCTCCAGGGTGAGCTGACCCGCACGATCCTGCAGATCGAGCAGGTCGAGGCGGCCAGAGTGCATATCGTGTTGCCGCAGGACAGCGTGTTCGTCGGGCAGTCCCGGCCGGCCACCGCGGCGGTGCTGGTGAAGCTCAAGCCCGGGGAAACCCTGGATCCCCAGCAGGTACGCGGGATAGTCAATCTCGTCGCCCACAGTGTCGAGGGGCTCGATCCCCAGAACGTGGTGATCATCGACGATACCGGGCGCGTACTTTCGTCGGGGTTCAGCGGTGATGACCAGCAGCTGGCAGCGGCTGGCGATCAGCTGGCCCTGCAACAAGATGTGGAGACCCACCTGCAGACGAGCCTGCAGTCCTTGCTCGACCAGGTGCTCGGGCCCGGCAACAGCGTCGTCCGGGTGCAGGCCGAACTGAACTTCAACAAACAGGTCACGGAATCCACCGTGTTCCAGCCTGCTACCAACAACCAGGGGATCGTCCGCAGCATCCAGCAGGTGCAAGACACCTTCAAGGGCACCGGGACGGCCGCCGGGGGAGTGCCGGGAAGCTCGTCGAACGGCAGCGGTGTGCCGACCTATGCCACTACTGGCACCAACGGCACGTCTGATTACACCCACACGGAAACCACCACCAACTACGAGATCAGCCAGACGAATGAGCACCTGGAGGTCGCCCCCGGGGCGGTGAAGCGGCTGTCCGTGGCGGTAGTGGTGAACCGCCAGCTCACCGCCGATGAGCAAAACTCGCTGCAGGGGCTGGTTTCGGCGGCGATCGGCTACGATGCCGCGCGAAACGATGTTATCTCGGTGACTGGCATTCCCTTCGACACGTCCCTCCTCCAGGCTCTGAAGTCGGAACTTGACCAGGAGGCCAAGGCCCAGTCACGGTCGCGGCTTTACACCTACATTGGGGCCGGCGTGCTGGCGGTTTCGCTCGGCGTGCTCATTTTCCTGTGGATGCGGCGCCGGCTGGCGCGGCAGGAGGTGGCCGGGACGGCGGTGCAGCCCGGGACGGCGCCCAGCACCGCGCCACCGGCTGAGGCCGCAGTCGAGCTGCCAGGATTGGCCCTCGGCCAGCTCGACCAGGACCATGACCGGATGCGCCAGAGCGTTGAGCAGCTGGCCAAGCAGAAGCCGGAACTGGTAGCCCAGCTTATCCGCATGTGGATGAATGAGGAGTAGGTGGTGCAGACATGGCCGACATAATCACTGCGACCATGCCATCGTCCCATGACCTGGCCAGCGCCCGTCGCAGCGACCGGGGCGGACACCGGGTCGGACGGCAGAAGGCGGCGGTACTGTTGATCACGCTGGGAGCAGAGCTCTCAGCCAAGGTGCTGCGCCATTTGCCGGAGGACATGATCGAGGAGATCACGCTCGAAATCGCCAACACGAGGCGGGTCAGCCAAGAAACCCAGGAGAAGGTCACCGAGGAGTTCTACCAGATCGCAGTGGCCCAGGAATACCTCGCCCATGGTGGCCTCGACTACGCTCGGGAAATGCTCGACAAGGCCATGGGTGCCCAGAAGGCTACCGACCTCTTGCAAAAGCTTACGGCCACCCTGCAGGTGCGGCCGTTCGAGTTTGCCCGCAAGATGGACCCGGCCCAGATCCTCACGTTCATCCAGAATGAGCACCCCCAGACCATTGCCCTGATCATGGCATACCTACTGCCCGACCAGGCGGCGGCCATCTTGTCGGCGTTGCCGCCGGACCGGCAGGCGGACGTGGCCAAGCGGCTTGCCCTCATGGACCGCACGTCGCCCGATATGGTGCACGAAATCGAGCGCGTACTGGAGCGGAAACTGTCGTCTATGGCCGGGCAGGACTACACCACCGCCGGCGGGGTCGAAGCGGTGGTCGAAGTGTTAAACCGCGTCGACCGCGCGACGGAGAAAGGCATCATCGAGACCTTGGAAGTCCATTCGCCGGAACTCGCGGACGAGATCAAGAAGCGCATGTTCGTGTTCGAGGACATCGTCCAGCTGGACGACCGCTCCGTGCAGCGTATTCTCCGTGATGTCGACATGTCCAAGGACCTTGCCTTGGCCTTGAAGGTGGCCAGTGATGAGGTGAAGGCAAAGATATTCCGGAACATGTCCAAACGGGCGGTCGACAACCTGCAGGAAGACATGCAGTACATGGGGCCGGTCCGCCTGCGGGACGTGGAAGACGCCCAGCAGAGGATTGTGGCGGTGATCCGGCAGCTCGAGGAGGCGGGCGAGATCATCATTGCCCGCGGCGGGGAGGACGAAATCGTTGTCTGACCGGTTCGAGGACCTCATCGAGCTTTTGGGGCTCCAGGACGCCCGTCCGCGGGTGTGGAGCCCGCCCGGGGAGAGCCCGGGAAACCATAATGGCACGGTCAAGGCCGAGGCCGCGGCGGCGGTTGCACCGCCAGCTAACATCTCGCGCGGGGAGGAGATCCTGGCGGCGGCCGAGCAGGAGGCCGAGGCCATACTGGCGGAGGCCGCCCGGCAGGCGGCAGAGATGCGTGAGATCGGCCGGCGCGAGGGTCACCAGGCCGGGTACGAAGCCGGGCTCGCGGAGGGCCGCGAAAAGGCCCGCCAGGAAGCGGAGGAGCTCATTCGCAAGGCCCGCGACGAGGCTGCCGCCATGCGGGCGGAGGCCGAAGCGATCGTGGCCAAGGCTACGCAAGAAGCGGAAAAAACCCGGCAGCAGATTGTGGAAGAAGCAGCCAAGGACATCATCAACCTGGCGGTGGCGGTGGCCGAGCGGCTCGTACGCGCCCATTTGGCCGTTGATCCGGACGTGGTGGTGCGGGTCGCCAGGGACGCTCTGGTCGCCAGCGGTCTGTCGGAGCGGGCGGTCCTGCGGGTGAACCCGCTCGACCTGGGAGCCGTGCAAGGCGCCATGGACACCCTGAAAGCCGCGGCACCGCAGGTGCGCGAGATTGTGGTGGAAGACGACCCGGCCATACCACAGGGCAGTGCCGTCGTCTCAGGCCAAGGTGGCGTGGCCGACGGTCGCTGGCCCATACAGCTCGACAATATCCGGACGGCCCTCGAGCGTGCGGGCAAGGGGGAGGGCTAGCCGTGCTTTCGACGCTGCCGTGGGAGAAATGGCACGCTGCGGCCCGCTCGGCGGAAACCCTCAGCCTGCGGGGACGGGTGCGGCGCGTGATTGGCCTGACCATCGAATCGGAAGGCCCGCGGGCGAACATCGGCGACGTGTGCCTGCTCTTGCCCCACCCCCGCCGCGCGGGCGAGCCGGCGGAGCCCCCCATCCGGGCGGAGGTGGTCGGTTTCAAGGATCAGACGGTGCTTCTCATGCCGCTCGGTGACATGCGCGGGGTGGGACCCGGTACAGAGGTGATCTCGACCAACCGGCCCTTCGTCGTGGGCGTAGGGCCGGCCCTGCATGGGCGGGTGATCACGGCCTTGGGTACACCGGCCGATGGCCTTGGTGCCATCGAGCCGGAAGAGTGGCGCCTGGTGGACGCGCCGCCCCCGGTGGCGATGGAGCGCCGGCGCATACACGAACCGTTGCCGACCGGTGTGAAGGCCATCGACGGCGTGCTCACATGCGGCCGCGGCCAGCGCCTCGGGATCTTTGCCGGGAGCGGGGTTGGCAAGAGCACCCTTTTGGGCATGATCGCCCGCTACACCGCGGCCGACGTGAACGTGATTGCCCTTGTCGGCGAGCGGGGCCGCGAGGTCCGCGAGTTCCTGGAAAAGGACCTAAGGGAAGGGCTTTCGCACTCCGTGGTCGTGGTGGCGACTTCCGACCAACCGGCACTTCTGCGTATCAAGGCGGCACTGGTGGCCACCACGGTGGCGGAATATTTCCGCGATCAGGGCAAGGATGTGCTTCTCATCATGGATTCGGTGACCCGTTTCGCGATGGCCCAGCGTGAGGTAGGGCTTGCCATCGGCGAACCGCCGGCCACGCGCGGCTACACGCCGTCCGTGTTCGCCCTCCTCCCGCGGGTGCTCGAGCGGGCAGGCACGGCCAAGCGCGGGAGCATCACCGGCATCTACAGCGTGCTCGTCGAAGGGGACGATACAAACGAGCCGATCAGCGATGCCGTCCGCGGCATCCTGGACGGGCACATCGTTTTGTCCCGCGACCTGGCCGCCCAGAATCACTACCCGCCCATCGATGTGGTGCAAAGCGTCAGCAGGCTTTTGCCGGATATCGCCGATCCGCGCCACCTGGCCGCTGCGGGCAAGCTGCGGTCGGTGCTGGCGACGTACAAGGACGCGGAAGACCTCATCAGCATCGGCGCCTACAGCGAAGGCTCCAACCCCGAGATCGACTATGCCCGTGCCCATATTGGCAAGGTGCGTGCGTTTTTGCGGCAGCGGGTGGACGAAAAGGTGCCGTTTGACCAGGTCGTCGCCTCGCTGCGAGCCCTGTTCGAGGAGGAAGTGGCATGAAGGCTTTTTCGTTCCGGCTGGAACGGGTGCTCAACCTGGCCGGGCAGCGTGAGAAGTTGTGGAAAAAGGCCGTGGCCGACGCCCAGGCGGAGCAGGAACGGCGCTACCGCCTGTGGGAGGAGGCGGTGGCCCAGGAGGGCGAGGCGGCCCGGGAAGCGGCCGCAGCCCGCGCCGGCGAGGTGGACGTGGCGATGGCCATCCAGGCCACCCGTTACCTGGCAAAGGCCCGCGAGCGATCGCTGGCGGAGCTTTCCGACTGGCAAAAGGCCCGCCGGATCGAACAGGAACAAAGGGAGCATCTCATTCAGGCCGCCCGCGGCAGGAGGACGCTCGAAAAACTCGAGGCCCGGCGCTATCGGGTGTGGGTGAAGGCCGCCAACCGCGAGCAGGACCGCAATCTCGATGAACTTCTGCACCAGGTCCGTCGCCATCCGCTTGGGGAGGCCCGGGGCTGATGGTGGCGTTGCCATAACCTGGATACACACGGAAAGGGGGTGAGAAATGATGGCATTTGTGATGTTGGCCCCGGCTGCTTCTGCCGCTGCACCGGCTTCCGGTCCGGGGCAGGCGGCTCAAGCGGCGACGGCCTCACCGGCGGCACCCGCGGCAGCGGCGGCGCCGGCAGGAGCAAGCCCAACCGCGGCCGGGTCGTTCCAGGACAGTCTGCAAGCCGAGCTCGGCAAGCCCGCCGCCAATGAGCCCGGGAAAGGGGCTTCTGGCCACGCCCCGGCAGGAAAGGGGAAACCCAGTGCAAGCCCGCGAGAGGGAGAAAAGGCCCGTGGCAAGGCGGTGCCGGTCAAGGTCGTAATGGCCACGGCCACGGTGCTGCCAGCTTTGGTCATAGCGACGGGTCCCGTGCCTGCCCGGCCAACCGGAAACGGAAGGGTGCTTGCTGCTCAGGACGGCCTGCCGGCGGCAGTGGCTCTGGTGGCAGCTTCCGCCCCGGACGAGACAAATACCGCATCCGGCCCGGGTGCTTTCGCACCGGCTGCATCCAAGCCTGCTGTCACCGCGGAAGGCCTTGATGTGGCCGCCGCGGCAGTGACGGATTTGCCGGCCGAGAAGCCCCTGGAAAAGCCCGCGGTGGAACCTTCCACGCCGGTTACCGACAACGGTGCCGGCTCGCCGGCGCCGGTGCAGCCGGTGGCGGTCCGGCCGCAGGCGTATCCCGCCGCCACCGCGCCAGTCGCGCTGCCCAAAGATCACGTCCAGGAAGGACAGTCATCACCAGCGGCCAGTGCCGCCCAGAGTGCTCCGCCTTCGCCGGCAGTGGCCGAGGCTTTCCCGTCCGCTGGCGGGCGGCACCGGGAGAACGCGCAGGACGAAACCTTCCACGCTGGTGCCGGAGCACAGCGGCCGTTGCTGCCTGCCTCTCACGCGCGTGCTGCGGCACCGGTCAGCTTTGACGCTACGCTCGCCTCGCACCAGGTTGCCGACGGCCATACTCAGGCTTCGCCTGAGCCGGCGCCAGAGACCGCCACCACTACCCAGCCGGCGGCCAACGCCAGGCTCGTGGACGATATCTACCGGCAGATCGCGAGCCGGAGTGTCGTCGAGGTAAACGGGGAGCACCAGGTCATCCAGGTGACGGTCAACCCGCACCACCTCGGGGAAGTGAGTGTGCGCCTGACGGTGTCCGGCTCCGATGTCTCCGCCCACCTGCAGGTGCCAGGTGCGGCCTGGCAGCACGATGTGGTGGCGCACCACTGCGAACTGGCAGAACTGTTCACCCGCCAGGGCCTGACCCTCGGACAGCTGAGCGTCGGCCTCGGATCCAGGCAAAATCCGCAGGCCCAGTGGTCCGAGGTCCCGGCGGTGGCAAGGCCGGTGGTGTCGACCCCCGCCAGTGAAAGCCATGAGGCCGCCGGCGCCGTTCTACTGCCACCGGTGGCCAGCCAAAGCCGGCTTGACTGCGTTTGCTAGTTCCAAGGGAGGTGAGGACATGAGCGATACAAGCGTAAGCGGTGTCACAAGCACCAGCACATCCGGGACGACAGCCGCCGTGACGCGGCAGGACCAGGCGGAGGTCCAGAAGGACGAGTTTCTGCGGCTTTTGGTCGCCGAACTCGGTGCCCAGAACCCGCTTGAGCCCATGGATGGGACACAGTTCGTCGCCCAGCTCGCCCAGTTCAGTGTCCTGGAACAGATCCAGGGACTGCGGGACGACCTCAAACAGGAGTTGGCCTCGCTCACCCAGGGGGTGTTTCCCTGGACACACCTGGTCAACCTGATCGGACAGAACGTCTCTGGTCAGACGCCGGACGGACAGGCGTTCAGCGGGACCGTTACGGCACTGGAGATCGGCACGGGCGGCAGCGTCAAGCTGAAGATCGGCAACACCGAGGTTGACCCGGACTGGATTGGGCTTGTGAGCTCGGCGGGTGACGCCGCGGCGGGAAGCACCGGGGTGACGACGCCGTGACTGGCGGAATCGATTTTCGCAGTGGTCCGATTCCGCCCGGCGGTGCACCGTCTCCGGCTGGCAAAAGCCTTCCCGCGACACCGGCGCCGGGGCACGGCGCGGCGGACACGCGGTCGACCGTAAGCTTCCGGGAGCTTCTCTCTGAAAAGCTCGCTGGCGACACGGCGGCCCCGGTGCGGTTCTCTGGGCACGCGAGCCAGCGGATGCTTGCGGCCGGGGTCACGCTGGGCCGGCCCGAAATGGAGCGGCTCGGCAGTGCCATCGACCGGGTGGGGGAGCGGGGCGGCCGCGATGCCCTCGTGCTCCTGGGCTCCTTGGCCATGGTAGTCAATGTGCCGAGCCGCACGGTTCTGACCGTGGTCACTCCGGGCCGCCGCGGCGAGGGCGTATTCACCAATATCGACAGTGCAGTGATTGCCTGACTTGGGGCCAGTGTCAAAAAGGGCTGGACCTCTAGGAGGAAGCCTGTAGGGCCCGGGCCGGATGCCCGGCGACCGGCTGGCCCGAAAAAACAAAAAGGAGGTCACTTACCAACATGATGCGCTCACTCTTCGCCGGTGTTTCCGGCCTCCGGACCGAACAGGTGGCCATGGATGTCATCGGCAACAACATAGCGAACGTCAACACCGTCGGCTTCAAGTCGTCGCGCGTCACCTTCCGCGAACTGTTCAGCCAGACCTTGCGCGGGGCTTCGGAACCCACCACCGACCGGGGCGGCACCAACCCGCAGCAGGTAGGCCTCGGCACCGCCTTGGGCAATATCGACGTGCTGTTCACGCAGGGCAACCTGCAGACGACTGGCAAGGATACCGACCTGGCCATCCAGGGCGGCGGCTTCTTTGTCGTGAAGGCGGGACAGAACACCTATTACACCAGGGCCGGGGCGTTCGGGCTCGACGCCCAGGGATACCTGATCGATCCGGGCACCGGCTATCGCGTACAGGGCTGGACGGCCAACGGGGGAGTGTTCCCTACCAAGGACGAGAAAAACCTGACCGACCTGCAGATCCCGGTGGGACAGCCGGTACAGGCCCAGCCCACTGCCAACATGCAGTACTCCTACAACCTGGATGCCAGTGCGGCCACCGGCACGACATACACCACCAAGCGTGACGTGTACGATTCCCTCGGCACCAGCCACACGGTCGAGATCACGTTCACCAAGACCGGCAACAACGCCTGGAGCTGGACGGCATCGGTGGACGGCACCAGCGGCGCCGGCAGCGGCAGCATCACGTTTGACTCTACTGGCAAGATCACCGGCGGCCAAACCGGTACGGTAACGGCCACCCTGACGAACGGTGCCAACCCCCTGAACGTCACCGTTGATTTCAGTGCCATTACGCAGTTCGCCGGACCCACCACCGTCGAGGCGACGTACCGGGACGGCTTCCCGATGGGCACGTTGCAGCAGTTCACGATCGACCAATCGGGGGTAATCACCGGCGTGTACTCGAACGGCTATTCACAGCCGCTGGGGCAGGTGGCCGTGGCCTTGTTCTCCAACCCGAGCGGGCTTCTGAAGGCCGGGGACAACATGTACTCCAGCTCCAACAACTCCGGCCTCGAACAGATCGGAGAGCCTGGCACCGGCGGCCGCGGGGCGGTGGCACCGGGCACCCTCGAGATGTCCAACGTGGACTTGGCCCAGGAGTTCATCGAGATGATTACCACCCAGCGCGGCTTCCAGGCCAACTCCCGGGTGATCACCACCTCGGACGAGATGCTGCAGGAACTGGCCAACATCAAGCGCTGATGGCAGGAGTGAAACTGGTTGATTGAGCTTAGCCGGCTGGACGGCCAGAGCTTCATCTTGAACGCGGAGCTGATCAGGACGGTGGAAAGCACGCCGGACACCGTGATCACTCTGGTCGACGGCAGCCGGCTGATTGTGGCCGAGTCCCCGGCCGAGGTCGTGCGGCGGGTGATCGCATACCGCCGGGCGGTGTGGGGACGGCATTCATGGCGGAAGGGAGACAGCACACATGCGGGGTAAGCGGGGCACCATGCTGATCATCATCACCTCGGTGGTTGTGCTCCTGGCCAGTGCGGCCGGGGTGGCTTACCTGACCTTATGGCGTGGTGCCCCGGAACCCGCCAGCAAGCCGGCACCGGAAAAGACGGTAGCCACGTACAACCTGGGCGAGTTTCTGACCAACCTGGCGGATCCGGGCGGCACGCGGTACATCCGGGTAGTCATCCAGCTCGGGCTGAACGACGCCAAGGCAGCCAAAAAACTCGACGCCTACAACCCCCCGATGCGTAACGCCGTGCTCGGGGTGCTTCGGAGCAAGACCTACGCCCAGGTGTCGGGGGCCGATGGCATGGCGGCTCTGGCGGCCGAGCTGAAGCAGGCCCTCAACGGGGTGCTGCCAAGCCCCTGGGTGACCGTGGTGTACTTTACCGATTTCACGGTGCAGTAGGAAAGGCGTGGATTAGGGGGTCACGGACATGGCGGCAGGACCGGTTGCAACCCAGTTGCACGAACGGGTGCGCACTTACGATTTTCGCAGGCCGGACAAGTTCTCCAAGGATCAGCTCCGCACCCTGCAGATGCTGCATGAAAACCAGGCGCGGCTTTTGACCACGGCCTTCTCGGGCATGTTCCGCACCCTCGTCGAGGTGACGGTCCTCGGGGTCGAGCAGGAGTCATACGACGAGTTCGCCCGCGGTGTCAGCAACCCGTCCATCATGGCCATCCTCGGTGTCCCGCCGCTCAAAGGCAACCTCGTCCTGGACGTATCCCCGGCCATTGCTTTTCCGATGGTCGACCGCCTGTTTGGCGGTACTGGGCAAAGCCCGCCAGAACAGCGGCCGCTGACTGAAATCGAGCAGTCGGCCATATCGCGGGTGCTGGAAAGTTTTCTTGTTACGCTGGACGAGGCCTGGTCACCCGTGTTCCGGGTGCAGGCCAACCTGCAGGGGATCGAGAGCAACCCGCTCTTCACACAGGTCGTCACCCCGAACGAAGCCATCGCCCTGGTCGGGTTCCAGGTGCGCCTCGGGATGGCGACGGGTGAGCTCAGCCTGGCGCTGCCTTACATTACCGTGGCGCCGCTGCTGCCGCGGCTGGTGGCCCACCAGTGGGAACAGCCCGGCGTCACCACGGAGAAGCCTGCCAGTGGCAACGCCCATCTGGTGGAGCGGCTGGGAACGGTGGAGGTGCCGGTCGATGTGGTGCTCGGACGCACGCGGCTAACCGTCGAGCGGTTCCTTTCCCTGCAACCGGGGGATGTGCTCGAGCTCGACACGGCGGTGGACGACCTTTTGCCACTGCGGGTCGCTGGCACTGTAAAATTCTGGGGGCGTCCTGGCCGGATCGGCCGGCGGCTTGGCTTCCTTGTCGCCCGCAGCCAGAACGGGGGAGGTACGGAGCATGAATAAGGACCTTAGCGGCGAGGAGATCAACGCCCTTCTGGGAAGCGGCATCGGTGCTGCTGCCGCGGCGGCGGCGGAGCCTGGGTCTCTGCCAAACCTCGACCTCCTCATGGACGTGCCGCTGGAGCTCACCGTGGAGCTCGGCCGGACGCGGCGCCTTCTGAAGGAGGTTTTGGACCTCGCCCCGGGAGTGGTGCTGGAGCTCAACCGGGCCGCAGGGGAACCGGTCGACGTGCTGGTGAACGGCGAGGTCATCGCCCGCGGGGAAGTGGTTGTGGTGGACGAAAACTTTGGCATCCGCATCACGGAGATCGCCAGTAAACCGGGCCACCCGGCCCGCGAAGATTGAGGAGGCCGGCATGTCCAGCGTGAGTCTTGGCCTTGAGCTGGCCAAATACCTGATATTCACCATCCTGGTGCTCTTTTTGGCCGTGCTAGCCACCCGGCTGTGGGTACGGCGGCTGCGGCCTGTGCGGGCGGGGGCGTACCTCGGCCTGGTGGAGGGGCTGGCCCTCGGGCCAAAGCAAGGGGTCTACCTTGTGCGGGCAGCTGACCAGGTGCTGGTGCTCGGAGTCACCGAGGCGAGCATCACCTTGCTCGGCACGATCAGCGGTGCGGCGGCGGATCTAGTCGCTGCCCCGCCGGACAGCGAGGGGCAGTCGCCCCTGTCAGGCTGGCTTGAGCGCGGGCAGGAATGGATCGAACGCATCCGGAAGCGGGGTGGCCGGCCGTGATCATGGCGGCGCCCTTGCCAGTGCCGTCCATCCAGATCGGGGTGGGCCAGACCAGTTCGCCTGCCGGTACGGTCAGCACGCTCGAAGTGTTGGCACTTTTGACCGTGCTTACCCTGGCCCCGTCTATCCTCATCATGATGACGTCTTTCACCCGCATTGTGGTGGTGCTTTCGTTTGTGCGTTCGGCACTCGGCATGCAGCAAACCCCGCCCAGCCAGGTGCTCGTCGGGTTGGCCTTGTTTATGACGTTCTTCACCATGGCACCAGCGATAAACCAGGCCAACCAGAAGGCCCTGCAGCCGTACCTGGCCGGCACCATCTCACAAGCCCAGGCCTATACGGAGGCAATGGCCCCGTTCCGGGATTTCATGCTGCGCCAGACCAGGCAGGCCGACCTGGCCCTGTTCATGAATTTCGCCGGGCTCGGCCCGGTGCAAAAGCCGGAAGACCTGCCCAACTACGTGATCATTCCCGCCTTTGCCATCAGCGAGCTCAAGACGGCGTTCGAGATTGGATTTGTGATCTTTATCCCGTTTTTGCTCATCGACATGATCGTGGCCAGCACGCTCATGTCGATGGGCATGCTCATGATTCCGCCCATGGTGATATCACTGCCGTTCAAGATTCTTCTGTTCGTAATGGTGGACGGCTGGCATCTCGTGGTCCAGTCGCTTCTGACGTCGTTCCATTGAGGGGGTAGCGGTGTGAACACCGATTATGTGATCGCTCTCGCCCGGGATGCCATGATGACCCTCGTGATGGTGGGGGCGCCGGTGATCCTGGCCTCGCTGGGGGTGGGGCTTTTGATCAGCATCGTGCAGGCCACCACCCAGATCCAGGAGCAGACGCTGACCTTTGTGCCCAAGATCCTGGCCGTGCTGGCGATTCTGGCTTTCATGGGCCCGTGGATGCTCCGTACCCTGATGGACTTCACTCTGCGGCTTTTCCAGGCGGTGCCGGGACTCATCCGGTGACGGCAACGGATTTCGAGCGGAGGAAAGGCATGGACATCGTCAATCTGGTCATGCAAAAGCTGCCCATATTCATCCTGGCCCTGGCCAGGGTGACGCCCGTGTTTGTGGCCGCGCCGTTTTTCGGCAACCGGTTTGTGCCGGTGCAATGGCGAGTGGCCACCAGCCTTGGCCTGGCCTGGTTCATCAGCATAGGGCCCGCTGCCGCGATACCGTCCATGCCCGCCAACGTGCTCGCACTGGCGGTCATGGTGATACGCGAGCTCACGGTGGGCGGGGTGATCGCTTTTGCCTTCACCATGGCGGTGTCGGCCGCCCAGGTGGCCGGCCAACTGATCGACTTCGAGGCCGGTTTCAGCCTGGCCACGGCCCTCAACCCCAACTTTGACGTGCAGCTCCCGGTCATGGCGGACTTCTATTACGTGGTTTCGCTTTTGCTTTTCCTGGTGACAAACGCCTACCAGGTAGTCCTGTCTGCCCTGTGGGGTTCCCTCAAGATTGTACCGCTCGGGCAGGCGGTGTTCCGTCCGGAGGTGGGGCCGGAGACGTTGTCCCTTTTCAGTAGTCTTTTCGCCCTGGGCGTCCAGCTGGCCTTGCCGGTGGTGTCGGTCCTGTTTTTGGCCGACTTGGCCCTGGCGGTGTTGTCCCGGGCGGTGCCGCAGTTGAACGTTCTGTTCATGGGGATGCCCCTCAAGGCCGGAGCCGCTGCTTTGCTGGTGGCACTCACCATCCCCGGTACGGTACTGGTTCTACGCGATCTTTTTGGCGGTCTGGCGAGCACGGTTACGGTTTTGTTGAAAGCCTTGACGCCGTAAGGAGCAGGTTGGCCGATGGCAGATTCTGCCCAGGAACGCAAACTGCCGGCTACTCCCAGGCGACGGGAGGAAGCCCGCAAGCGGGGGCAGGTCCCCCGCAGCCCGGAACTGACCGCAGCCGCGGTGCTGATGGCCGGGGTGGTGGGCGTGCGCCTTCTGCTGCCGGATGTGTGGGAGCGGCTTGGCATTTACGTGTCGGGCTTGTGGGGCCGGGTGCCGGTGGGCGACTGGGACCTCAGCACGGTGGCCGGGGTTTTGTCCAGTGCGGTGTGGACGTTCTTGCCCGTGTTGGGGATCTTTTTTGGCCTCAGTGTATTGGCAGCCGTGGCGGCCGGCGCCGGCCAGGTGGGCCTTATGTTTACTGGCACTGGACTCGCACCGAATTTTAGGCGCCTGAATCCGGTGGCGGGCCTCGGGCGGCTTTTTTCGCTCCGCGGGCTCGTGCAGCTTTTGAAGTCGCTTCTGAAGCTTTTTCTGCTTGCCTGGCTCATGTGGAGTGCATTCAGCCCGGCGGTGCCCGTGTTTGAGGGCCTTGGCGGCACAGATTTGAATCTGGCCTTGGGCCGGGTGGGCCAGGCGGCGTGGGCAATGGGGATGCGGGCGATCGTGGGCTTTGTGGCGGTCGCGTTGATCGACTACGTTTACGAACGGTGGGATTACGAAAAAAACCTTCGCATGACTGCCCAGGAGATGCAGGAGGAGTTCAAAGAGACGGAAGGCTCGCCGCAGGTGCGCGGGCGCATCCGCCAGCGACAGCGGCACATGGCCATGCAACGCATGATGACTGCCGTGCCGCGGGCCAAGGTCGTCGTCACCAACCCGGACCACTACGCGGTGGCGTTGCGCTACGAGGCACCCCAGGACGACGCCCCGGTGGTGGTGGCCAAGGGGCAGGGATACATGGCCCTTCGCATCAAGGAGGTAGCCCGCCAGCACGGCGTCACCATCGTCGAAAACCCGCCGCTCGCACGGGCTCTGTTCAGCACGGTTGAGGTGGGCCAAACCATCCCGGTAGAGCTCTACCAGGCGGTGGCCGAGGTACTGGCCTTTGTATACAGGCTGAAGGGTTGGGGTGGGGTAAATGTCGCCTAGCAGAGGAGTAGCCATATTCCGTCAGGCTCTCCGCCAGAGTGACGTGGCCGTGGCTGCGGGGCTTGTATTCCTCGTGGCGATGATGGTCATACCGCTGCCGGCCGCTTTCATGGACATACTCCTGGTCTTCAACCTGACCTTTTCGATGGTGATCCTCCTCACCGCCATATACACGCGGGAGCCGTTGCAGTTTTCGATTTTCCCGTCGTTGCTACTGATTACCACCCTGTTCCGGGTCACCCTCAACGTGTCCACGGCCAGGCTAATCCTCCTGCATGCCTACGCCGGCGAGGTGATCAACGCCTTCGGACGGTTTGTGGTCGGCGGTGATCCGGTTGTCGGTTTCATCGTCTTCCTCATCCTGATTGTCATCCAGTTCATCGTGATCACCCGCGGGGCCGAGCGGGTGGCGGAAGTGGCTGCCCGGTTCACGCTCGACGCCATGCCGGGCAAGCAGATGAGCATCGATGCCGACCTCAATGCCGGTCTGATAGACGAAAACCAGGCCCGCCAGCGCCGGCGTCAGATCGAACAGGAGGCCGATTTTTACGGTGCCATGGACGGCGCTTCCAAGTTCGTCAAGGGCGACGCCATCGCCGCCCTCGTGATACTGGCCATCAACCTGGTGGGCGGTTTCATCATGGGCATGATCCGGCAGGGCATGGACTTCAGCACCGCCCTGCAAACCTATTCCCTGCTCACAGTAGGCGACGGGCTGGTAACGCAGATTCCTGCCTTGCTTGTGTCTACCGCCACGGGCTTTGTGGTCACGCGGGCCGCCTCCGAGTCCAACGTGGGCCAGGATCTGGCTGGCCAGCTGTTGTCACAGCCGCGTGTGCTGTACATCGCCGGCGGTGCCCTGGCGGTGCTTGGCCTGGTGCCGGGGCTTGCCCACGTGCCGCTGTTGGTGGTGGCGGGCCTCGTGGCCGCGGCGGGATACCTGGTGGCCGAATCGCAAAAGGCCGAGAAGGGCGAAGCCGAACGCAAGGCCAAAGAAGAGGAACTCGAACGTTCCCGCCGTCCCGAGAGTGTCAGTGCCGTATTGGCCGTCGACCGGCTGGAGGTAGAGTTTGGCTACAGCCTTTTGCGACTGGCGGACCGGGCTCAGGGTGGGGACTTCCTCGAGCGTGTGGTGCTGATCCGCCGCCAGATCGCCACCGACCTCGGCTTTATCGTGCCGCCGATCAGGCTACGCGACAACGTGCTTTTGGGCCCGACCACCTATGCTATTCTTCTCAACGGTGTCGAGATCGCCCGCGGTGAGGTTCTGCCCGACCGGCTGCTGGCCATGGCTCCGTCTGGCAGCGAGGAAATCGACGGCATTCCCACCAAGGAGCCGGCGTTCGGCCTCCCTGCCCTGTGGATATCGCCGCAGGACAAGGCGAAGGCCGAGCTGGCCGGCTACACCGTGGTAGAACCGGCAGCCGTGGTCGCCACGCACCTGACCGAAGTGCTCAAGAGTCACGCGGACGAGCTTCTTACCCGCCAGGACGTGCAGTCACTGGTGGACGGCGTGCGGGAGCGTGCCCCTGCCCTGGTGGACGAGCTGATTCCGGCGCGGCTTTCGCTTGGAGAGCTGCAGAAGGTGTTGCAGAACCTGCTGCATGAGCGGGTGAGCATCCGGGACCTGGAAAGCATCATGGAAGCCTTGGCAGACGCGGCGGTGACCACGAAGGACACGGACGTGCTCACCGAATACGCCCGCCAGCGGCTATGGCGGCAGATCCGCCATCAGTACGGGTTTGACAGCGGCACGCAGGACGTGGTGACGCTTTCACCCGCCGTGGAACAGGCGGTACTCGACGGGGCACGCCAGGGCAGCCAGGGCCAGCCGGTGCTGGAGCCGCAGCTGTGGCGGTCCATCCAGCAGAGCCTGCGGACGGAGCTCGCACGGCTGCCGGCAGGGTCGACGCCGGTGGTGGTATGCTCTCCGCTTGTGCGCCTGTATTTCAAGCGGCTCACGGAGCGCGTGGCTCCGTACCTCGTGGTGCTATCGTTCAACGAACTTGGTCCGGACGCCCAGATCCGGGCGGTCGGCATGGTGAACGCGCAGTAAGCTCCGGGAAGGCGGAAGGAAGGTCGGGGCGTGAAGGTACAGAAGTTTTTGGCAAAAGGAATGCCGGAGGCGGTGGAGATGATACGCAGGGCCATGGGACAGGAGGCCGTGATCCTGCACACCCGCCGTGTACGGGGACCGGGGATCCGCGGCTGGTTTGGCCGGCCGTGGGTGGAGGTGCTTGCGGCGGCGGACGAGCCCGCTCCCGCGGTGAAGACGGCTTTTACGCCTGCTCCCACGCCCGGGAGGGCCCCGCCAGTCAGTATCAAGGCCCCGGCTGCTCCTGTGAGTGCCGCCGTTGCGACCCCGGTGGCGGCCGATGCGGTGCCGGCGTTTTCTCACCCCGTCCTCGGGGCCGGTCGTCTCCGCCGCCGCCTCACCACACTCGAGGCCGGGATTCCCGGCACTGGTGCGGCTCCCCGGCCCACCAATGGTCTGCAGGACAGGCTCGTCGCCGCAGGCATGTCTTCCGCCGCGGCTTCCGCCTGGGTGGACGCGGCGGTAGCCCTGGGGGATGCCTCCGTAAAAGGTATGGGACAGGCCCTCCGAAACCTCTGCCTGCCGCCTGCTCCGGTGGCGCCCGGCCACCGCCGGGTGGTGGCTTTGGTCGGGCCGACCGGGGCCGGCAAAACTACCACAGCAGCCAAACTCGCGGCACAGGCCGTGCTGGAAGGACGGCGGGCCGCCTTTATAACGGCAGACAACTTCCGCGTTTACGGCCAGGAACAGCTGCAGGCTTATGCCGGCGTCCTCGGGGTGCCTGCCTTGGCGGCCTCCTCACCCGACGAGATGGGCCGTGCCGTCCGCGAGCTGGCAGTGGCAGAGCTTTTGGTAATCGATACGGCCGGCCACAACCACCGGGACGTGCGGGCGATGGCGGCCCTGAAATCGCTGCTCGCAGCCGCCCAGCCCGACATGACGCTTTTGGTGCTGGCGGCTCCCACGGACCGCGAAGAACTTTTGGCCCAGTGCAAGGCATATGACCGGGTCAATTTCAACGGTTTTTGCTTTACGAAGCTTGACGAGGTTTCCCGCTATGGTGGACTCCTGGACGTTCTCTTTACGGTGAGACGGCCGGTGCATTATCTCTGCACCGGTCAGGACGTACCGGAAGACCTCGAGCTGGCAGATGCCCAATGGTTTTTGCGGAGGATCTGGCCAGAAAGTGGTGATGGGGCATGAGTTTGCAGGAAACCCATCTTGAGGAGGCTTTGGTCCGGGCACAGGAGGCTGTCCGCAAAGCGGCCGAAGAAGGCCGCGGCCGCCTCCGCGGCTCCCGCACGCCGGTGTTGGCCGTCACGGGCGGCAAAGGCGGCGTGGGCAAAAGCAACGTTTCGCTCAACTTAGGAATCAGCCTGGCACGCCAGGGCCGTCGCATCCTTCTTCTGGACGCGGACCTGGGGCTTGCCAACGTGGAAGTACTCATCGGGAGTTCCCCGCGCTTCCATCTCGGGCATGTGCTGTCCGGAGAATGCACGCTGGAGGAGGCGGTGTATTACGGCCCAGCCGGCCTCGGGCTTGTCAGCGGGGGCGCTGGCCTGTCCGACCTGGCGGCGTTTGGCCCCGCGGCGGTGCGGCGGGTGATGCACAGCCTGGAAAAGCTCAGCCAGGGGTTCGATTTGGTCCTGGTCGATACCGGGGCCGGGATTCATCCGCAGGTGCTCACGTTCGTCCGGTCGGCAGATTACGTGGTGGTGGTCACCACCCCGGAGCCCACGGCCATGACCGACGCCTACGCTCTCATGAAGGCGGTCGGGCTACAGGACCGCCTGGTCGGCCTGGTCATGAACCAGGCGCGGTCCCGCGAGGAGGCGGAGCAGTCCTACTCCCACCTGTCCAGCGTTTGCAGCCGTTATCTCGGCACGAAGCCTGTCTATTTGGGGCATATACCGGCAGACCCGGCGGTACCGCAGGCGGTACGGGCCCACGCACCCCTGGTCGAGTTCGCTCCCCAGGCGCCCGCCGCCCGTGCCATCGCCGCACTGGCGGCCGGGTTGGCTGGCAGCTGGCTGTGGAGTCATTTCCTGGCCGGTGCGAAAAGCCCGGCGCTGCCTCCGGAGCCCGCCAAGAGCGGCGGGACCGGGGGTTTCTGGCGCCGCCTTTTGGCGGCCATTACGGCAGGTGACTCCCATGGATGAGGGTGGTGCCTGGGTCGCGGGTAGTCCCCCGGTGAGCATTGGCACTCGCATGTTTTTAAACGTGGCGGCCGGCCGCCATCAGGGAACGTTTGTCACCCATGTGGAGGACATGACCGAAGGCCTGGTGTGGGTGGCCATGCCCATACGGCGGGGCCAGCTGGTTGTTTTGGACCAGGGCGAAGCGGTAACCGTAGAACAGCCGGACAGGCTTGGCATCTACCGCTGGGAAACCACGGTCAAGGACCGGCGGGTGTCCGGCGTGCCACTTTTGGCACTGGCACGACCGGCGAGGCACTGGCGCGGCCAGCGGCGGCTTTTCTTCCGCCTTGCGATCAGCCTGCCGGTTGTATTTGCGGTGCTGGACTCAACGGGGCTGCCGCCGGGGCCAGCGATTCCGGGCCTGGGAGTGGCGTATGCCAGCGGGAGTCGCCTGCTATCCGGGGTTACCGTCGACATGAGCGGTGGCGGAATCCTGCTCCAGACAGACCACCACCTCGGCTCCGGCACCCGGATCGACTTGGAAATTGCCTTGCCGGCCGGAAGGTTCGTGCACGCGACCGGGGAAGTGGTACGGGCGGTGCGGCCGCTGGCCAAGCAGGGCACACAGTATGGCGTGCGTTTTGCCCAGGTCAGCTCGCGTGACCTGGAAGCGATTGTGCGCCTTGTCTGGCAAGAGCAACAGGCCCGGCGCCGGTCCGGGCGGCTGTAAGCAAAAGGGGGTACGGACGATGGCCATGCCAGAACATCACCCCGACCTGTGGGTCGAGTACAAAAAACATCGGTCCCCGCAGGCGAGAGAAGACCTCATCATGCGTTATGCACCCCTGGTCAAGTACGTGGCTGGCCGCCTGGCCGTGGGCTTACCCCCGCACGTCGACCCGGACGACCTTTACAACTGGGGCATCCTCGGACTGATCGACGCCGTGGAGCGGTTTGAGCCCGAGCGGGGCATCAAGTTCGAAACCTATGCCCTTGCCCGCATCCGCGGGGCCATGCTTGACGGGTTGCGGTCACTCGACTGGATACCGCATTCCCTGCGGCGGCGGGCGCGTGAGGTTGAGGAGGCCTATGCGGCGGTCGAGGCCGCGCTCGGCCGCCCCGGCACCGAAGACGAGGTGGCAGGATACCTGGGCATCTCCCGCGAGGAGCTCGAACACTTGCATCTGCAGATGGCTTCGTTTGCCATGGTCTCCCTGGACGAGGTCTGGGTAGGCAGTGAGGACGGCTCCGAGCCGGTGCATCTGATGGAAACCGTGGAGGACACCTCGTCTCCGGACCCGGTGGCCGTGGCCGAAGAGCACGACCTCAAGCGCCTGTTGGCGGAAGCGATCGATACCCTGCCGGAAAAAGAACGTCTGGTCGTGAGCCTGTATTACTACGAAGGGCTCACCGGCAAGGAGATCGCGGAAGTGATGGGGGTCTCGCAGTCGCGGGTATCGCAACTTCATACCAAGGCGATCATGCGTCTACGGGGAAAACTCACGAAACACAAGGAAGTCTACGCCTAGGAGGTGACTTGTGGTGGTCACTCCGCTGGACTGGCAGGGCATCATCAAGAACGCACCCGAAGTGAATCGTGTACGGCCGGCCTCGGAAAATCAACTGGTGGCCCCAGTACAGGCAGGCCGGGAGCAGGCGGAAGTCACCGAGCGCACCGAGCGAGTGCGCCAGGAGGCTCGCCCCGAAAAACCGGTCAACGGCAAAAAACCGCAGGCGGATGCCCGGGGCAGAAAGCGCCACCCCGTCAAGTCTCCGCCAAAGGCGGCGGCTTCGCCCGCGTCCGGACAAAACCAGCCGGCGGCATCACCACCGCCCGGGCCGGTGGGCGGGCATCTCGACATCATCGTGGAATGAGAACCAAAAGGAGGTGGCATCGTGATCCGCGGACTTTATACAGCGGCATCTGGGCTGTGGGTGAACCAGTTCCGGGCCGACGTGCTCACGAATAACCTGGCTAACATCAACACCCCGGGTTTCCGGGCAGCCGACCCGGAGGCGATGTCGTTCCCGGAGGTCCTGGTAAGCCAGAGCGTTTACGGCACGACCGCTCCCGGGACCTTCACCGGCCTCATGGGTACGGGTGTGGCCGCCGCGGCCACCGTTTTCGACCTCAGCCCGGGGCCCTACCAGAACACCGGCGTCCCCACCGACCTGGCGATCCTCGGGGACGGGTTTTTCGCGGTACAAACGCCCCAGGGCATGGCCTACACCCGCCAAGGCAACTTTGGTGTCGATGCCGAGGGCCGCCTCGTCACCCAGGACGGCTACCTCGTCCAGGGGGAAAACGGCCCCATTACCGTCGGCGGCGAAAACTTTGACGTTGCCCCGGATGGCACCATCACCAGTAACGGCAAGCCGGCCGGCCGGCTCCTCGTGGTCGACCCCGGCAACGGTGCCACCTTGCACCAGCTGGCCGGCACCATGTTCCAGAGTACCGTGCCACTGCCGCCGCTGGCCGGGGCCCAGGTCCGGCAGGGGATGCTGGAGTCCTCCAACGTGGACGAAACCGCCGGCATGGTTGACCTTCTCACCGCCCTGCGGGCTTACGAGGCCAGCGCCCAGGCCGTCCAGGCGGAAAACGAGACTCTGCAAAAGGCCACCAACGACGTTGGCCGGGTATAAGGAGTGGTCGCCGTGCAGGTAGCACTATGGAATGCCCAGTCGGGGCTGGAAGCACAGCAGCGGGTGCTTGACGTCGTGGCCGACAACGTGGCGAACCTGTCCACACCGGCCTTCAAGAAAGCGCGCGCCGCCTTTGCGGTTGCCGACTACATGAATAATCTTGGGAACGACCCCACCGGCGCAGCGGCCCTGGCGGTCGGCCCGGGCGCACCGCCGGCCGTTCCAAGCCGGGTCTTTTTGCCGGGTTCCCTGGTGCCTACTGGCGAACCGTACGACTTTGCCATCGTCGGTTTGGGCTATTTTGTCGTCCAGGACGCCCAGGGCCAGCCGGCCTACACCCGCGCCGGCAATTTCGCCATCGACGGGAACTACCAGCTCACCGACGGCAACGGCCATCTCGTTCTCGGGCTTGCGGCCCCTGGTGCCGCACCGGCTCCGGTCACGCTCGCAGGTATCGTGGGCGCTCCCACGGTGGGTACGGATGGCACCATTACGTACACCGACGCCCAGGGTCAAGTCCACAATGCGGGGCAGCTCGCCCTCGTCCAGTTTGTCAACGAGCAGGGTCTTTCGATGGGAGCCGACGGCTTGTGGCACGCGACCCAGGCTTCCGGGGCACCTACGGCTGCCACCGCTCCTGCCACCACCGTCGTACAGGGCCAGCTCGAGCAGTCCAACGTCGATATGGGTGAGGAGATGGTTTCCGCTCTCATGGCCGAACGGGCTTACCAGATATCAGCCCGCGCGCTCGGCGTGGCGGACGAGATGATCCAGAAGGCCAACGAGCTCGGGCGCTGAATTTTACGTGTATCATTTCTGCGGAGGCCGATGATAGCCCGGCGGCTTAACGTAACAGGGCCTGTTGCCGATAGAACGGCTGGGAGTGCACCGCAAGGAGGTGCCAGAACGAAATGATGATTTCCAAGACCGAGATCAACCAGGTCATCCGCGAGTACAGCCGCCAGACAACGGTAGACGCGGCGGGGCGCACGGGCGCGGCCGAAAACGTGGGCACAGATAAACGCCCACGGAACAAGGCCACCGCCGTGAAGCCCCAGTCCGACCAGGTAGACGTTTCAAGCTTGGCACACGAGGTAGCCAAGGTAAAAGAAGCCATCAAGAGCCTCCCGGACGTGCGGGCTGACAAGGTTGCGGCCTTGAAAGAACAGGTGGCCGCTGGCCGCTACCACGTGCCGGCCGCCGACATCGCCGAGCAGATGATTGGCCGTAACTTGGCTGACCGCATCAAGTAGGCGGAAGCCGCGGGTGGCAAAAACCTTGAACCAGCACTCAGAGACTCGGCTGCCCAGCGAAGCCGGGCTTCGCGACCATCCGGAGTACATCCAGGAGCTTTTGGATTGGCTCCACGACCTGGAGGCGCTTTTGCCGCGGCTGGCAGCCGCCAGCCAGGATGTCCAGGAAGCTGTCAACGGCGCCGATCTGGCCCGCCTGGAGGCGGCGGTGGGCGTCGAGGAGGCCCTGAGTACCCAGGCGCGGCAGCTCGAAGGCCGCCAAAAACTGATCCAACAAAAGCTTGCCAGCGCGCTGGGCATGGACCCTGCCCGCCTGGCAATTTCCGCTATTATTCCGCATCTGGCACCAGCGGAACAAAACGAGGTCCGCCGCATCCAGGCGGCACTGGAACCAGTGATCGGGCGGATTGCCCGTTCCAACGCCATCAACGCCACGTTGCTGAAGCAGCGACTGGAATACACGAACTTTTATCTCCGCATCCTGACGTCCTTGCAAAAATCGCATCAATACGGGCCCAATGGGGACTCCCCCCTGCCGCCTGCACGCGGCCGGCGGCTTGATCGCAAGCTTTAAGACATTTTTGCTACTGGATCCCGCAGCCGGGGGACTCGGCTCCGGCTCCGCCACCGGCAGGAGGAATGCACATGATCGCTTTTTTGGGGCTTGACATCGCACTTCGCGGCCTGCAGACACAACAGCAGGCCCTGGAAGTGGCCAGCCACAACATCGCCAATGCGAACACGCCCGGTTACCGGCGGCAGGCGGTGGACATGATTCCCACACCGCCGATCACCCTGGCGTCGGGAACCGGGCATTACATCGAGGTCGGCACCGGTGTCACGGTGACCGACATCCGGCGCGTGCGCGACACGTTCCTCGATGCCCAGTTCCGCCAGGAATCTGGTGAACAAAACCGCTGGCAGGTGCGGGCGACCGCCTTGAGCCAGATCGAGGGCATTTTCAACGAACCGTCCGACACCGCACTGCGATCCTTGCTCGACCAGTTTTGGGACTCATGGCAGGCACTGGCCAACGATCCCGAGAACCAGGCGGCCCGCGCCTCCGTGCGCGAAGCCGGGCAAAGCCTTGCGGACGCCATCAGCAACACCTACCAGCGGCTTTTGGCCGTGCAGTCGAACATAAACCAGTCTGTCCGGGACACCCTGAGCCACGTCAATGACTTGGCCACCCAGATCGCCGATCTCAACCGGCAGGTGCTCACGGGGCGGGCGGCAGGCGGCGAAGCGAACGACCTCGAGGACAGGCGCGACGTGCTTCTGGACGAGCTGGCCGGTCTCACCGGGGCGCGTACTTCCGAGGCCCCCGATCACACGGTGACGGTATTCCTGGGCGGCGTCGCCCTCGTGGACGGGAGCCGGGCCATTCCCTTGTCGGCGGTTCCTGATCCTACGACGGGCAACTACATCCCGCGCTGGCAGGACTCCGGCACGGCTGCGGACCTTGGCGGGACGTTGGCGGGGCAGCTGGAGGTCCGTGACCAGATCGTGCCGGGCATCCTTTCCCGGCTCGACCAGTTCGCCAATGCCATTGTGGCAGGGTTCAACCAGGTGCACATGGCCGGGTACGGGCTCGATGGCCAGACCGGACGCCCCTTCTTCGATCCGCAAAGCACCGCGGCCGCCATGCGGCTGTCCGACAATGTCCTGAACGACCTCAACACCATTGCCGCTTCCGCCTCCGGGGCGCCGGGCGACGGATCGAATGCCCTGGCTTTGGCAAACGTGAAAAACCAGCCGGTGATTAACGGCGCCAGCCTCGACCAATTTTTGCAGTCCATCATCGGCCAGCTCGGAGCCCAAAGCCAGGAAGCTCAGAACATGGAGGCCAACCAGACTGCCCTGGTGCAGCAAATCACCAACGAACGCGAACAGGTTTCGGGGGTCAGCCTGGATGAAGAGAGCACGAACCTCATTCGCTACCAGCATGCCTACGCGGCCCTGGCCCGCGTGATCAGCACCGTGGATGACATGCTCAACACGCTGATCAACGCTACCGCCAGCGGTTAATCACAGAAGCCCGGCGGCGGTGCCGGCACACGGAGGGAGACGGCTCATGCGTATCACGGAAAACCTCATGGTCAACCGCATGCTGCAGGACCTGGCGGCAGCCCAGGAAAGACTTCTGACCTCCCAGCAGCAGCTCGCCACCGGCAAGGTGCTCACGAAACCTTCCGACGATCCGGTCAACGTTACCAAGGACCTGTCGCTCCGCACTTCACTGGCCGAGGCCGACCGGTACCTCAAGACCGCGGACGACGCCACGGCCTGGTTGCAAAACTCGGAAAGCTCGCTTGCAGCCGCTGAGGACATACTGCAGCGTGGGCGTGAGCTGGCGGTGCAAGGGGCAAACGGCACGCTCGACAACAACTCCCGCCAGGCCCTGACGACGGAGGCAAACGAGCTGCTCAAAGAGCTTGTCACGGTGGCGAATGCGAATTACAACGGGCGCTACCTTTTTGCCGGTCAGAAAACCACCACCGCACCGTTTGTGCTCTCCCAGACCGGTGGGAGCTCGGTGGTGACCTACCAGGGCGACCAGGGGGCAATCGAACGGGAAATCGGCCCCCAGGTGACCATGGGTATAAACATCGTGGGGGACCAGGCCTTCATGCCCGCCTTCACGGCCATGATCAACCTCGTGCAGGCCCTCGCCCAGAACGACACCGCTAGCCTGTCCGGTTCCGTGCTGGATGACATCGGCAATGCCGAAGAAAACGTGCTCGTGCAGCGCTCGGAGATCGGCGCCCGCATGAACCGGATCGAGCGCATGCGTACGTACCTGCGTGACAGCCAGACCGACCTCGGTACGACGCTTTCCGGCATCGAAGACGCCGACCTGTCGCAGGTGATCGTTACTCTCCAGGCCCAGCAGAACATGTACACGGCCGCCCTGGGTGCCACGGCCCGCGTGCTGGTGCCAAGTCTTTTGGACTTCCTACGCTAGTTTTCCGGCGGGCCGTTAAGTTCGGCCCCCCGGCTCACGATACAAGGCGTGTAAGGCTTTGTCCGGAACATCCCTGACGCTCAGTACCGGCCGGATGAACGGCAGGGCTGCCACGGAGCCACACAAAGACCGGTAACACCGGCGCGAGAGGGGGAACCAAACCGATGAGTCTTCGCATCAACACCAACATCGAGGCCTTGAACGCCCACCGCAACCTGCAGTTTACGTCTGATGCCCTGGCACGTTCGATGGAACGGTTGTCGTCCGGGCTTCGCATCAACCGGGCGGCCGACGACGCCGCTGGCCTCGCGATTTCCGAACGCATGACGGCCCAGATCAACGGTCTCAACCAGGCACAGCGGAACGGGCAAGACGCCATCAGCCTCATCCAGACGGCAGAAGGAGCCCTGAACGAAAGCACGAGCATCCTGCAGCGTATGCGTGAGCTGGCTGTGCAGGCCTCCAGCGACACCAACACCCCGTCTGACCGCCAGCAGCTCCAGCTCGAAGTGGACCAGCTGGCCCAGGAACTTGGCCGCATCGGCAACACCACGCAGTTCAACAGCATGAACCTTCTCGATGGCACGTTTACGGACAAGACCATCCAGATCGGTGCCAACAGCGGCCAGTCCATGGTAATCGGTATTGGCGACATGCGCGGTCTCGCTCTGGGAGTGGTCGGAGGTGTCCAGTACGCTAACGAGACGGGCACCGTGACGGTCGGCACGGGCGACACTGCACTGCCTAATGCCACTTACAGCGTGGTCAAGACGACCAGCGGATATGCTCTGCAAAATGCTTCTGGCACCACCGTGGCCACGAGCTCGGACGGTAAGACGTATTCGTGGGGTACTTCCTCGACAATCGTATTCGCTGATCCAGTAATATCCGGAACAGTGACTGTGAACGGCGCTAATGCCACCGCTTCCACCGCTACGGTTCAAAACAGCGGGTTGCAGGCCGGCACGTACACGGTAACCGGCACCACGACGTTGTCTTTGGTCGACTCCAGCGGCAAAACCGTAGGTACTTATGATTCCGCGTCCAAGTCCTTTAAGGATGCGACCAGCGGCAAGATCCTGTTCACGGTCAACACGGCACCTACTGCCGGCACGCAGTACACCGTGGAGGGGGTGGACATCTCCTCGCAGCTGACTGCGTCTCAGGCCATCACGACTATCGACTCTGCCATCGCCACGGTGCTGAACCAGCGGTCCCAGCTCGGTGCCTACCAGAACCGCATCCAGCACACCATCAACAACCTGAGCACCGCGGTGGAGAACCTGACCGAGGCCAACTCCCGTATCCGCGACGTGGATATGGCGGAGGAGATGACGAACTTCACCCGGTTGCAGATCCTGCAGCAGGCTGGCACCGCAGTACTGGCCCAGGCCAACCTGGCGCCGCAGGCGGTACTGAAGCTGCTCGGTTAAGAGTCGGCGGAGATGACACGGGTGTGACTGCGGGACATGGTGCCGGTGTCGGGGGCGTCGGCACCATGTCCACTTCCAGAAGGGGGCCGGTTTTACCGGCCCTGGCTTTTTAGGGAGGCGGACGCATGAGCACCGTTGGCCGGATCGACATAGGGGCCTCGATGCTGCAAGGGGAAACCCCGCTCGAGCGCGGCGGGGGTGGCGAACCTAGGCCAGGTCATGAAGCTGACCGGCGTGCCCGCGACGGGTCTATGAAGGAGCATGCCGGCCATAAGGGCACGGATGTTCCGATGCTCGTGAAACAAGAGATCAGGCACTGGCTGGTCTACATGAAGCACGAGGTCGATCCCGCCAGCGGGCGTACACAGGTGATCCTCATCGATCCACAGACCGGGGAGGTTATCCGCAAAATTCCGCCGGACGCCGAGATGCACCTGGCCGCGGCCCTCCACAGCATGATAGGCAAGCTGCTCAACCGGCACATCTGAACCCGGGCGGCGCGGCGGCCGATATACGGTCGTGGGAACGGACGGGAGGCGAACATCATGGGACCGGTATCCATTAGCGGGGCAGTGTCTGGACTGGACTGGCAGAGCATTGTGGACCAGATGATGGCGATTGAGCAAAAGCCAGTGACCGATTTGCAGGCCCGCGAATCCATGTGGAAGTCGGACGAAGGCATCTGGACCGATATCGGCACCAAGCTGGGCGATCTGGACGCTGCCATCCAGGCCCTCCAGAACGTGAGCACCTGGAACGGGGTAGCATTTACGAGCTCAAACACCAGCGTCGTCACCGGTTCTGTCCAAAGCGGTGCAATTCCCGGCACCTACCAGATCAATGTCACCGCTTTGGCCCAAGCCGAAAAAGACGCTTCCGATGCCCAGGCGTCGACTACCACGGCCCTTGGGTTGCAGGGCAGTTTCACCATCAACGGCATTCAGATCCAGGTGGCTTCTACGGACACGCTGACCGACATCGCCTCCCACATCACGGCGGCGTCGGCACAGTCTGGTGTGCAGGCCACCATCGTCGGTTCCCAGCTCGTCATAGCCGCCTTGAACACGGACGCCCCGATCACGTATAGCGACGTGTCGGGGAACATTCTCCAGACCCTGGGGGTACTCACGAGCACCGGTACCGTGAAAAACCAGCTCGTCGTCCCGCAACCGGCCCAGTTTACCGTCGACGGTCGGATCTCCGTGCAAAGCCCCACCAACACTAGCACGGCGATCGCCGGGGTGACGCTGAACCTGGTAGGCACGGGCACCGCCACGGTGACTGTGAGTCAGGACACCCAGAAGATCGTCCAGGCCGTGCAGGACTTCGTCAACAAATACAACACGGCCTGGAGTGCCATTACCACGAACCTGGCAAAGGGGGCTGCCCTGCAGGGGGACGCCACGCTCATGCAGCTTCAGGTGAAGCTCCGGCAGCTGGTGAGCACCACCGTGTCGGGCTTGCCCACGGCCTACAACGATCTTTCCGACATCGGGGTTACTACTTCCGGCAAGGACGGCTCGCTCTCCCTGGATACGAGCAAGCTCACCAGTGCCATCACGGCGAACCTACCGGGGGTGCAAAACCTCTTTGCGTCGACGCAGTCTGGCGTCGCTCCGCTCGGGGTGCAATTCAACAACCTCCTGACGATGTACACTGACCCGGCAACAGGCGTCATCAAGACCGTGAATGATAGCTACGAAGCCCAGATCAAGGATGCCGACAACCAAATTGCCCAGCTGCAGAGCTTCTTGGCGATGCGAAAGGCAGCCTTGCAGCAGCAGTTCATTGCCATGGAAAGCATGATCAGCCTTTTGAAAGGGCAGATGTCAGCCCTTAGCCAAATGCCTGTCCCGACGGGTCTGGGGGTGAGTAGCCAATGAGCGTGCCGAATCCGTACCAACAATACCGCCAGACGATGATCATGACCGCCACGGCCCCTACGCTTGTGACCATGACCATGGACGCTTTCCTGAAAGAGCTTGACCGGGCCCGGCAGGCGATCGAGGCCCAAAAATGGGACCATGCCCATGATTCCCTTACCAAGGCCCAGGAAATCGTGCTCGCTCTGCAGGGAGCTCTCGACCGACGGGTAGGGGAACTGGCCGCACGCCTTGATGCCATTTACGACTACATGTATCGCCGGCTGGTGGAAGCGAATGTCAAGAAAGACGCTGCCATCGTGGAGGAGATCCGCCGCTTGATGGACAACCTGCGGGACGCCTGGGTACAGGCGAGCCGCCTGGCGGGGTAGGGGCATGGATCCGCGGGGACGGGTGGCACGCCTGATGGCGATCAGCCGTAGCCTGGAAGCGGCCCTGGAGCAAGGGGACGTGGAAAAGGCCCAAAATCTTTTGAGCGAGCAAGGCTCTCTCTTGGCCGAAGGTGAGCTGCCGCCAGAGGCTGTGCGCGAGCTGGCCGCGGCGAGTGCCCGGGTGCTTGCCCTGTTGGAGTCGCGCCGCGAGGCGTTGATGGAAGCCATGGACACGTTGGAAAAGGAGCGCCAGCGGCTGGCGGCCTATGCCGGGAGCGGACAGAGCACCCGTCCGCACATCATGGACCAGCGCGGCTGACCGGTTTGGAAAGGCACCGCGGTGGCAGACTAGCCTCCGAAACGCGTACAAGGAGGCTTGGCGACATGGCCAGAGAAAATGCCAACCGTGGTAGGTCCGGCCCGCGAAAGGAAAAACCTCCCACACCAATGGACACTTTGAAACTGGAGGTGGCACAAGAACTGGGCCTGCTCGACAAGGTGCGGAGCAGCGGCTGGGGCATGCTTACGGCCGCAGAGACCGGGCGCATCGGCGGGCTCATGACCCACCGGATGCGGAAGAAGGCACAAGGGGCGGACCAAGGAGCGGGTGGCGAGGCGGCCCGCCCATAGGGCTAGAGGGACAGGAAAAAAGTCACGCCGGGACCGTTTGGTCCCGGCTTTTGTTCGCAGGAGACTACTCCCGTTTGGAAGAATTAAGTAAGGTCATATTTCTGCAAGGGTCTGATGATCATGCGTTTGACAGTGCTGGGGGTATACTCTCCTTTTCCGCCGGCCGGTACGGGATCATGTCCGGGGTATCTGGTGGAACATGAGGGGACAAGCCTTCTGCTTGACTGCGGCAGCGGGGTAGTGAAGGGCTTGCGCAAGCTACAGCCTGTACCCCGGTTGGCAGGCGTCGTCATTTCCCACCTGCATGGCGATCACATGTCCGACCTGCTGGTGCTCAAGTACCTGGCGGATGCCCACGGACCGGCTTACGGCTGGCGGTTGCCGCTTCCTGTGTATGCCCCGCCCACGCCGGCGGGCGAGTTTTCCGCCCTCAGTTTCCGCCAGGCTACACTTGCCCATGGCGTTGACGCCGGGCAGCAGCTTGAGATCGGTCCTTTCCACCTTCGCTTCCGGCGCACGGTCCACCCAATAGAAACATACGCCGTCAGAATCGAGGCCGGGGGACGCACACTTACATATTCTGCCGATACGGCGTACGATGAGGGCGTGGTCGCACTGGCTGCCGACTCGGACCTATTCTTGTGCGAGGCCACCTTCCGCACCGGGCAGGCGCCGTATCCCAACCTGGTGCACATGACGGCCGCGGACGCGGGCCGGGCGGCGGCCAAGGCCGGTGCGAAAAGGCTTTTGCTGACCCATTTTTCAGAGGAGAATTCCCTGACAGAGCTGGAGCAAGAGGCGGAGAGCGTGTTTTCTGCCGTGGCCCTGGCCCGTGAGGGAGAAACATACGAGATCTGAGCTTGGGAGTCCCCAGACCGAGGAGGAGACGCAGTAGTGTTGCACAGGCC
>CADDZV010000010.1 GCA_902812875.1 Clostridiales bacterium | reverse complement strand
CTATGTGCCAGGATGTGGCCGATCTTGCTGCCCTTATCCTGTGGGCAGACCGCGTCGAACGCCGCGCCCAGGTAACGGAACGGCGGCTGCAGGCGCTGTATGAGGCGGCCCAGATTCTATCGTCCACCCTCGATATCGACAACATTTTGAGCCGGCTGGGCGATGTTCTCGAGCGCACATTCAACTACCCATATTTCGCCATCTTGTTGGTGGACGACGAAGGGTATCTCGTGGTGCGGGCAGCGCAGGGCTACCAGGACGCACTGGGCATGCGCATCGCTTTCGGACAAGGCATCACCGGCCTGGCGGCCAAGACCGGGCAGCCGGTGGTCGAAAACGATGTCACCCACAACCCGGCCTATATCCCCGGCCTGCCGGGGGCACGGGCAGAGGTGGCGGTGCCAGTGTACCTCCGCGGCGATGTCGCCGGGGTAATCAACATCGAAAGCCGGGATCAAACGTTTACGGGCGAGGACGTCGCCCTTCTTGTGTCACTGGCTGATCTCGTGGCCATAGCTCTCGACAATGCCCGCCTGTTTGGGGAGACGCGGGCAATGGCCATGACCGACGGTCTCACGGGCCTTGTGAACTACCGCTATTTCAAGAAATACCTGCAGGAGGCCATTGAGGCTGCCAGGCTGGTGCCGGAGCCGGTTTCCCTCCTGATGATCGATCTTGACAACTTCAAGCACGTCAACGACCGCCTCGGCCACCAGACGGGCGACCGGGTACTGGCCGAATTTGCCGGGCTGGTCCGCGAGCACGTACGTCGGTCTGACACCGCGGCCCGCGTGGGCGGTGACGAGTTTGCCATCATATGCCGCGGCACTGCCCGCGAGGGGGCAGCCGCCTTGGGAGCCAGGCTTGAGGCTGCCATTCTGGAGCGGACGTTCGGGCCTTACGGCGACATGGCGGTGCGGCTGTCGGCCAGCATGGGAGTGGCCTCTTTCCCGGCAGATGCCGACAGTTTCGAGGAACTGTGGCAGCGGGCAGATGCCGCCATGTACCAGGGCAAAAAAGATGGCGGGTCTGTCGTGCGGGTGTACAGCTCGTCCTAAAGTTTTTTGGGCATTTGACGATACCCCTAAACGTAGTTCAACTGTTGGGGGTGTCGTTTTGCCTTATCAGGCGGAGGCACTTCTCAAATTTGCCGCTTCCAGCGGAGCTTCCGACCTGCACGTCACCGTGGGGGCCACCCCGCTTGTCCGCGTGGACGGTGTGCTCGCCAGGGCAGGGGACGAGAAAATCACCCCGACGGAAGCCGCCGCCCTTCTCGATGCCCTGATGAATCCTTCCCAACGTGAACGCTTTGCCAATGCAGGAGACATCGATTTTACCTACAGTATTCCCGGCGCAGGCAGATTCCGCGTCCATGGCTTTCGTCAGCGGGGCAGCGTGGGCATTGTGGTGCGGGTCTTGCCGTCCGTCATCCCCACCCTGGAGGAACTGCGGCTGCCGGCTGTCCTGGGGACGTTTGCCCAGGCGCCGCGCGGCCTGGTGATTGTCGCGGGGCCGTCGGGCAGCGGCCGCTCCACCACCCTGGCGAGCCTCGTCGACCGGATCAACGAGGAGCGGGCGGTACACATTCTTACCCTGGAGGCGCCGATCGAATACCTGCACAAGCACAAACGCAGTCTCGTCAACCAGCGCGAAGTCGGGCTTGACGTTGCGACCTTTTCCGCTGCCCTGCGGGCAGCGTTGCGCGAAGACCCAGACGTGATCATGCTCAGCGAGCTTTCCGATCCGGACGTGATTTCCGACGTACTAGTGGCTGCTGAAACCCGCCAGCTCGTGCTGGCCGGCTTTTATGCCAACACCGCCTCGCACGCGATCCGAAAACTCATTGAGCAGTTTCCGCCGCACAGGCAGGACCCCGTGCGCATCCAGATTTCCTCCACCCTCGTGGGGGTGGTGGCCCAGCAGCTCGTACCGCGGCAGGACCAGCCCGGGCGGGTCGTAGCGGTCGACGTGCTGGTGAACACGCCGGCGGTCAGGGCCCTTCTCCGGGAAGGACGTATTGACCAAGTGGACGCGGCGATTCATAGCGGCAGCCGCTACGGCATGCTGGGCATGGCCGATAGCCTCCGGGACCTTTGGGACAAAGGTCTCATCAGCCAGGACGACCTGGAATCGCGTCTCATGCTGCTGGGTGAGGCGGAAGCACTACCGTCCATGACGACCGCAAGTTAATGTGACGTCCCGATCCCGCTGGTTTATGAGCCTGCTGTACAATGGTCGTGTTATGGCACCAGGGTGTAATGGTTGGCTCCCTGTGACCACCTAGGCGCGGAGGCCGATATCTTGGCTGGCACCATTGTGGCAGTGGGCGTGGCATTCATAGCGGGGTTGGCCTCGTTTGCTTCCCCTTGCGTCTTGCCTCTTATCCCGGCGTACATAGCCTTTCTGGCTGGTGATACCGGTGTTTCCGGTGAGCTGGCTGGTCGCAGCCGGCTGCGGCTGGTGGTGAATGCTCTTTCGTTTGTGCTCGGATTTTCCAGCATGTTCATCCTGATGGGCATGGCCGTAGGCGCTGCCGGCAGTGTCTTGTCCGGGTATATGCCGCTTGTCCGGCGACTGGGCGGCGTCTTTGTGGTAGCAATGGGTCTGGCCACGGCCGGGTGGCTGCCGCTTTCATTTTTGACCGGGCGCGAAGCCCGGTTCCAGTATGACCCGGGCGACCGGGCGAACGTGTTGGTTTCATTTATGTTCGGTATCGTCTTTGGGGTAGCCTGGACGCCGTGCGCCGGGCCGGCCTTGGCCTCTATCCTGGTCTTGGCCCAGTCCTTTGCCACCGCAGCCAAAGCGGTGGCGCTTCTGGGAGCCTATTCCTTGGGACTTGGGGTACCGTTTGTCCTTGCTGCGGTATTTCTGACGGCGTTCCGGCGGCGGGTGATGACCCTGGCCCGCTACGCCGACCGCTTGCGGGTAATCACGGGCTTGCTCCTCATCGCCCTCGGGCTTCTGGTCTATTTCAACCTTTTCAGTCGGATCACCACCCTCTTTTCGTAGGAAAAGCCCCGCCGCGCATATATATTTGCGATTTCCGCTGCGGGGGGATTGGGCATGGCAGGCGTCGACCGCCGGGGCGTTTTTTGGCTCGTCACGAGTATTTTTTTGCTGGGCGTCATCCTGGTGCCGGGCAGTCTGGCCTTGCCAGCCCAGGCCCGTTGGGAGGCCAAGGTCTACGGTGCCGTCCGGTATGTCGAGACCGAGTTGCCACTGGTAGCCCTCACCTTTGACGACGGACCAGACCCCCACGCTACGGAAGCGGTGCTTGCTGTCCTGCGCAACCATCACGTGCCGGCGACGTTTTTCCTGATCGGCGAACAAGTGGAGATGTACCCTGACCTGGTCCGCTCCATCCAGGCAAACGGCCACGAGATCGGAAATCACAGCTATTCCCACCGGCTTTTGACCAATCTCAACGGCAACAAAGCGGTAATCATCGACGAGGTGCAGAAAGGGGCGGCCGCCATCGCCCGGGTAACCGGACGGGTACCGGTATTGTTCCGTCCGCCGCGGCGGTACGACGAAAACATGGTGGCCGTGGTGCGGGCACAAGGGTCCGAGGTCATCCTCTGGAGCCTGGACACGAGTGACTGGCGTTCCTGCACTCCTGCCATCCGCGATGCCATCAGGAAGAATGTCTCGCCGGGTGACATCATCCTGATGCACGACCGCTGCTGGGGATCGCCTGCCATGCAACAGGTTTTGGGGGGCATCATTGACGACCTCCGCAGCCGCAACTTTCAACTGGTCACGGTTTCCACTCTTTTGTCAGCCGGCGGCAAGTAGACGGTGCGGGGGTGGTACCGGGTGTCCGAATTCAAGGTCCTTGCAAGCATGGTGCTTTTGCGCTTTTTGTCGGCGTCTGTGGAGGTCACGGCGGCCCTTTTGATGTTGCGGTGGCGCACGGTGGCGCAGGCCTTGCGTATTAATGCGGCCCTTGGCCTTTTCGGTCCCATTCTTTTCATAACGGTCAGCGCCATCGGCCTTGTGCATTTGGCGGACCAGATGCCATGGTACCGGCTTTTGGTCATTCTGGCCGGGGTTTTGTTGGTCTTCATCGGCACCAGGGGCTAGCGAATTGCTTGGTGGGGAAGAGTGGATTTGTGCCTGTGCTTTTTTTATAATTAGACCGACGCGTCAGTCGGAGGCGAGCAGAATGGCTTTTCGCGACTTGCATGAGTACCTGCGTGCCCTGGAAGCGCGGGGCGAGCTGCAACGGGTGACGGTGCCGGTTGATCCGTACCTGGAGATGGCGGAGATTGCCGACCGCATGGTAGCTCGCGGCGGTCCGGCCCTTCTTTTTACCAACGTAAAAGGCTCGCAGTTTCCGGTGGCCATGAACCTTTTTGGCACCCAGGCCCGCACGAACTTCGCCCTCGGGCTCGACGACCCGGACCGGGTCGGCCAGACGCTGCGAACCCTCATCCAGCCGCCCGAGGTGGGTGGTTTCTGGGACAAACTGCGAGCCCTGCCCAAGCTCGCCGAGCTGTCGTCGTACTTCCCCAAACTTGTACACGATGCCCCTTGCCAGGAGGTGGTGGACAACGATCCCGATCTCACCAAGCTGCCGGTGCTGACGACGTGGCCGCAGGACGGCGGGCCGTTCATCACGCTGCCGCTGGTATGCACGCGCGACCCGGCCACCGGGCGGCGGAATCTCGGCATGTATCGCATGCAGGTTTTTGACGGCAAAACGGCCGGCATGCACTGGCACTTGCACAAGGGCGGCCGGTATCACCAGATCGCGGCGAAAAACCAGGGTGAGCGCCGGCTGCCGGTGGCAGTGGCCCTGGGTGCGGACCCCGCGACGATATATGCCGCCACGGCGCCGCTGCCCCGCGACATCGATGAGTTTATTCTGGCCGGTTTTCTGCGGCGGGCGCCGGTCGAGCTTGTGCGGGCCAAAACCGTGGACGTGGAAGTGCCCGCTCATGCCGAGTTTGTACTCGAGGGGTATGTAGACGTAGATGAGCTGCGGATGGAAGGACCGTTTGGCGATCACACGGGTTATTACTCCCTGGCCGATCTGTATCCGGTATTTCATGTCACGGCCATCACCCGGCGCCGGGACCCGATCTACCCGGCCACGGTAGTCGGCCGGCCGATCAAGGAGGACGCCTATCTCGGAAAAGTAACGGAACGCCTGTTTTTGCCTTTGATCCAGATGCTGGTACCCGATGTCGTCGATATCAGTATGCCGCCTGCCGGTGTGTTCCATAACCTCGTCATCGTAAGCATCGCTAAGCACTACCCGGGCCAAGCCCGGCAGACCATGTACGCCCTGTGGGGTATGGGCCAGATGGCAAACGCCAAGCACATTGTGGTAGTGGACAAAGACGTAAACGTACACGACATGGATGAAGTGATCTGGCGGGTAACCAACAACATCGATGCGGCCAGGGATGTGGTTATTGTTGAGGGGCCCCTGGATGATCTGGACCATGCTTCGCCGCGGGCCCACTTCGGCGGGAAGATGGGTATAGATGCTACCCGCAAACTGCCCGAGGAAGGTCACACGCGGGTATGGCCGGACGACATCGTCATGCCGCCCGAAATCAAGGCGCTGGTCGACCGGCGGTGGCAGGAATACGGGTTCCGCAGCTAGTGTTTTCGGCAGGGAGATGAGGGGAAGGCGGGTGAAAGGCTTGGGGTCTCTTCGCACATTGGGTGAATTCGTGCGATGGGAGCACAGCATCTTTGCCCTGCCTTTCGTGTACATGGGTGCAATCCTTGCGGCCGGTGGGCTGCCCGGATGGCGGGTGATGGTGCTGGTCACCATTGCCGCGTTCGCGGCCCGTACCAGCGCCATGTCGATCAACCGCATCGTTGACCGGCAGCTCGATGCCCTCAACCCGCGCACCAGGGACAGGTCCCTGGTGACTGGCAAAGTGAAACTTGGGCAGGCGGTGGGCCTCGCCGTTGTCTCGACGGTTGTCCTGGCGTTGGCCGCAGCCGGGCTGAACCGGCTGGCTCTTTACCTTTCGCCTATTCCGGTGGCGGCTTTTGTGATCTACCCCTACACCAAACGTTTCACTTGGGCGTGCCATGCCTTTTTGGGCCTGGCACAGTCGTTTGGTCCGATGGGCGGGTGGATCGCCGCGCGGGGGCGGCTGGATCTGCCGGCGGTCATACTCGGAGTGGCGGTCGGCCTGTGGATCGGCGGGTTCGACCTTCTTTATGCCTTGATGGACATCGACTTTGATCGCCAGCACGGCGTGTACTCCTTTCCGGCCCGGTTCGGAGTAAAAGCCACCCTTACGCTGGCACGTGCGGTGCACGCGGTGGTGCTGCTTTTGTTTGTTTCGCTGTACTGGTGGCTTGGGCTTGGGTGGTTCTACGGGCTTGGTCTCGCGGCTGCGGCCTGGCTATTGTGGAGCGAGCATCGTCTGGTCAGTCCGGACGACCTTTCCCGTGTAAACCGGGCTTTCTTCGATATGAACGGCTGGATCAGCGTGGTAATGTTCGCCGGCACGCTTCTTGACGTGTTGGTGCATTGAAATCGCCTAGGGGGGATGCGGTGTGAAAAGCAAAAAACTGGCAGTAGTTATTTTGTTGGTCCTGGGAATGGCCGTGGCAGTGGCGGCATGCGGACGCCAGGCGGTGGTCACGACGCCGTTGAACATTGGCCTTTTGCCGGTAGAGGATTCGCTTCCGTTTTATGTGGCGGCCGAGAAAGGGTATTTCCAGCAACAAGGTGTAACGGTAAACCTCCAGACCTACCGGTCGGCGGTGGAACGCGATGCGGCTTTGCAAGCGGGGGCCATCGACGGCTACATGGGCGATATCGTTGCCGCTGCCCAGCTGGCCCAGAGCGGGCTTGATGTGAAGATTATCTCGGTCGTGCTCGGGGCCACGCCCGCACAGGGGCGGGTTGCGATTCTCTCGAGTCCGAAGTCGAATATCACCACGGTGAGCCAGCTCAAGGGCGTGCCGATCGCCATTTCCCGCAATTCGCTCATGGACTACGTCGTGGATCGGCTTTTGCGGTCCCAGGGGTTCGGTACGCAGGACATCGCCACCACGCTGATTGCCGCCATCCCGGAACGGTTGCAGGCCCTCATGTCTGGGCAGGTCCAGGCAGCAGCCCTGCCAGACCCGGTGGCAACGCTGGCACAGATGCAGGGTGCACATTTGGTCATTGACGACACGCACGGCGAAAACCTGTCGCAGACCATCGTGCTGGTACGCGCCGACGCGATTGCCAACAAGAAAGAAGCGATCGTGCGGATGCTCCGGGCCTACAACCAGGCGGTACAGGATATCAACCGTGATCCCAACGCGTACCGCTCGCTCCTGGTTGACAAAGGGGCCCTGCCCGCTGAGCTGGCAAATACCTACCAGGTAGAGCAATATCCTGAGGCCGCTCCGCCGACACCGGACATGGTGAACCCGGTGTTGGAATGGATGCGGGGGCGTGGGCTGATTGGTAATGCCATCACCTACGACACGCTGGTGGACACGGAGTTTGCAACCAAATGACGCGGAAACCAACGCCATGATTCGGGTGCACGACCTCTCGGTGGTTTACCGGCAAGAGGATCGGCCCGTGGCAGCACTGGACCGGGTAAGTTTTGAGCTTGACCGGGGAGACTCCTTGTGCATCATCGGGCCGTCCGGCTGCGGCAAGACGACACTCATGTACGTCCTGGCGGGGCTTTTGGCGCCCACGGCCGGGAGCGTTGAGGTCGGGGGCCAAGACCCCCGTCGCGGCCGGGCGGCCACGAGCCTCATCCTGCAAGACTACGGCCTTTTGCCATGGAAGCGGGTGTGGGACAACGTGGCACTGGGCCTGCAGCTGCGGCACTATCCGCCGGACGAGGTGGCCCGCCGCACGCGCACGGTGCTGGAAACCATGGGCCTGTGGGAGTTCCGCCGGGCCTTTCCGGCCGCGCTTTCCGGGGGGCAGCGGCAGCGCGTGGCCATTGCCAGGTCGCTGGCGACCGCACCGGACGTGCTGCTGATGGACGAGCCTTTTTCTGCGCTCGATGCCCTCACCAGGGAGAACATGCAGGACCTTGTGCGGCAGATCTGGCAGCATGACGGCCTGACCATGGTACTCGTGACGCACAGCATCGAGGAAGCGGTGTTTCTTGGACGTCACATACTGGTGATGTCGCCGCGGCCCGGCCGGCCGGTGGCATTCATCGACAATCCGGAAATGACCATGGACGCCTACAGGCAACACCCGGTCTTCCACCAACGCTGTTCGGCTGTACGGCAGCTTTTTTATGAGCAGAACGGCCACACACGGGCGCAAGCCGGATGAATTGAAAGAGCGGTGAGTCTTGCCATGACAGCCAAGCGCAAGCCCGCGTTAGTAGATGGGTTGATTCCGTTCGCGGTGGCCGCCGCGGTATTGGGAGGCGGGTGGCAGCTTTTGTCCTGGGCCGTCCACAGCCCGGCACTTCCCCCCCCGCTGCCGGCGGTGTGGTCGTTTTTCACCGCCTTCCGGCACGGGATGGCAACCCACCTGGCAGTCAGCACGATGCGGGTCTTGTTGTCCATTGGGTGGGCGTTTGTGCTCGGCGTACCGCTCGGACTGTGGCTCGGCCGTCAGCCGGCCCTGGACAGGCTATTGGCCCCGCTCCTATACATACTTTATCCACTGCCAAAGGTGGCATTTTTGCCGGTTGTCATTATCATCCTCGGCGTTGGGGACCTTTCCAAGGTTTTTTTGATCGGCATCATCGTGTTTTTCCAGATCCTCGTGTCGGCGCGGGATGCCGCCCGGGCCGTTCCGAGCCAGCTAGTGGATTCGGTGCGCTCCCTGGGAGCAAGCGAATGGGATATATACCGGCATGTCATCATCCCCGGTTCGCTCCCCGATATCTTCACCGCGCTACGGATCAGCGTAGGAACCGCGGTGTCAGTATTGTTTCTCACCGAAACGTTTGTGACTGAACGTGGCATCGGCTACTATCTCATTGACGCCTGGTCGCGCCTGGCTTACAAAGACCTTTTTGGCGGGATTATTGGTATGGGACTTCTGGGACTTGTACTGTATGTAATATTGGACTTTGTCGAGACCAGTGCCTGCCCATGGCGGCATCTCTGAGAAATCGCCCGCGACTGTACGGCCAAATAGAGTCCACGCATTTTGACAGCAAACCGGTCGCTGCATATAATTTCCCGTGGTGTTTGTGAATTTCGGAGCAAAACGCGGGGGGCAGATCTTGTGCATGCAGTTGTTCTGATCAAGCAAGTCCCCGACACCACCGAGGTACGGATCGACCCCAAGACCAACACCATGATTCGTGCCGGGGTTCCCTCCATTCTCAACCCCTACGACGCCAACGCGGTAGAAGAAGCCGTGCGCTGGCGTGAACGCCTCGGCGGCAAGGTTACGGTCATCACCATGGGTCCTCCCCAGGCCAAAGAAGCCCTGCGAAAATGCCTGTCGTTTGGCGCCGATCGAGCCATCCTCCTCACGGACCGTGCCTTTGCCGGCGCCGATACCTTGGCCACGTCTTACGCCCTGGCGACGACGATTCAGAAGATCATGGAGACAGAACCGGTCGACCTGGTCTTCTGCGGCCGCCAGGCTATCGATGGCGACACCGGCCAGGTAGGGCCGGGTGTCGCGCGGCGGCTTGGCTTCGAGCAGCTCACCTACGTCATCAAGGTGGATGAGATCGACCCGGAGAAGGGTGAGATCCAAGTCCGCCGCGTCGTGGAAGACGGTATCGAGGTCGTCCGCACGAAGCTGCCCGCCCTTTTGACGGTCGAAAAAGAAATCAACGAAGTGCGTTACGCGACCATGCCTGATTTGCTGCGGGCGGCGCGGCAGGAGATTGAGGTGTGGACGAAAGACACGATTGGAGCGGACCCGAACCAGTGCGGCTTGAAGGGCTCGCCAACCGTGGTATCCAAGAGCTTCGTGCCTTCGCCCCCAGACCGGCACCTGCAGCTGTTCGAAGGTGATGTGGCCGCACAGGCGGCCGCCTTGGCTGAGAAACTCAGCCACCTGGATGTGTTCGCGGGGAGGTTGGGGTAATGGCCGAACAAGAAGAAGCGCGCGGGTTGTGGGTGTTCGTTGAGCAGCGGCGTGGCAAGCCGAATCGCGTGGCGTGGGAGCTCATGGGCCGCGGTCGGCAGCTGGCCGACGCGCTGCAGACGCAGCTTGTCGCCGTGGTGCTGGGCCACCAGGTCCGGCACATTGCCCAAGAGGCCATCACCTACGGGGCCGACCTCGTGTACCTGGTCGACGCGGAAGTGCTGGCCGAGTACCGCACAGAACCTTATGCCCGTGCCCTCACCGAGCTCATCGAGCGGCATCATCCGGAAATTGTGCTGATCGGCGCCACCAACCTCGGCCGCGACCTGGCCGGTTCCGTGGCGACGACCCTCAAGACTGGTCTCACGGCGGACTGCACGGTGCTGGACGTGGATGTCTCGCAGCGGCTTCTTTTGGCCACGCGGCCTGCATTCAACGGCAAGCAGATGGCCACCATTCTCTGCAAGACGCGGCGCCCGCAAATGGCCACTGTGCGGCCGCGGGTATTCGAGCTGCCCAAACCTGACCCGGCGCGGCAGGGAGACATCGTGGAAGAAGCCCCCTCCTTCGGTGAAGAGGAGATCAAGGCCAAGCTGGTGGAATTTATCCCGGCGACCGGTACCCGCATCCGTCTCGAAGACGCGGACATCATCGTGTCCGGCGGCCGCGGCATGGGCGGGCCGGAGAATTTCCGCATCCTGGAGGAACTGGCGGAGGTGCTGGGCGGCACGGTCGGGGCGTCCCGGGCGGCTGTGGACGCCGGATGGATGCCGCGGGAACGGCAGGTGGGTCAGACCGGCACCACCGTGCGCCCCAAGATTTATTTTGCCGTAGGCATCTCGGGGGCCATCCAGCATTTGGCCGGTATGCAAACGTCCGATGTGATCGTGGCCATTAACCGGGATCCCAATGCTCCCATCTTCAAAGTGGCAGACTACGGCATTGTGGGGGACCTTTTTGAAGTCGTGCCGGCGTTGACCAAGGCTTTCCGCCAGATTTTCGGCAACCGCAAGCCCACGGCGGCAGAGCTCGTCGGGGCCTTAAAAGCACAAACCGGGGCGCAGGACCGCGGCGCCGCGGCAGGAGAATAGTACAAGGGTCCGAGAGGAGGCCCGAGGCTTGGCAGAGGAGAAGTTTGACGTCATTGTGGTAGGTGCAGGTCCAGCCGGTACGGCGGCCGCCCTTACGGCGGCGAAGGCTGGGCTCGATGTGGTAGTGGTCGAGCGGGGAGACTACCCGGGGGCCAAAAACGTCATGGGCGGTGTTCTTTACGCGGACATGATGTCTTCCTTGATCCCCGAGTTCTGGAAGAACGCCCCCCTCGAGCGCCGCATCATCGAGCAGCGATATTTCCTTGTCCACGGCGAAAGTGCCGTCTCGATCGGTTACCGCAATCCCCAGTACGCCAATGATCCTCCCAACAACTTCACCGTGCTGCGGGCCAAGTTTGACAAATGGTTCGCCGAGCAGGCGGAAGCCGCGGGGGCCTTTATCATCACGGAGACCGTGGCGCGCGAGCTCATCCGCGAAAACGGTAAGGTCATCGGTATCCGCACGGACCGCGAAGAGGGTGATCTGTATGCGGACGTGGTCATCATTGCAGACGGTGTGAACTCGCTTTTGGCGAAGCAGGCCGGTTTCCACCCCGAATGGAAGCCCGACCAGGTCGCCCTGGCGGTGAAAGAGATCATCGCCCTGCCGAAGGAAGTCATCGAAGACCGGTTCAACATCGAATCCGGGCAGGGTGTCACCTATGAGTTCTTTGGCCAGGTGACCAACGGCATGGTGGGCAACGCCTTTGTCTACACTAACAACGAATCGCTGTCCGTGGGACTGGGCGTGATGCTGGCCGACCTGGTCAAGTCCGGTTTGCACCCGTATGATCTCCTGGACGAATTCAAGAGCCACCCCATGGTAGCGGCCCTACTCAAGGGCGGCGAGACCAAAGAGTATATGGCCCACCTCATTCCCGAGGGCGGTGTGGACGCGATGCCGCCGCTCTATGGCAATGGCTTCATGATCTGCGGCGACGCGGCCCAGATGGTAAACGCTCTTACCCGGGAAGGTTCCAACATGGCTATGGAGTCCGGACGGATCGCCGGCGAGGTGGCCAAGCTGGCCAAAGACCGCAACGACTTCTCGGTGAATACCCTGAGCGAATACCAGCGTCGTCTCGAGAAGTCGTTTGTGTTGCAGGACTTGCACCAGTTCCGTAACACGACCAAATACCTCGAGCACAACCAGCATTTCCTTTCGCTTTATCCTGAGCTCGCGGACATGGCCCTGCACGAGTTTTTCCTCGTAGACGGGGCGTCCAAGCGCGAAAAGATCCGCCGCATTATGGACCGGGTGAAGCAAAAGCGGTCGCTGTGGAGGATTGGCCGGGACTTTTACGGTTTGTACAAGAACATGAAATAGAGGAGTTGAGTTCATGGCTGCGGCCACTATCCCCAGGATGACGATAGAAGACAGGCTGTATCTCATACGGTTCAAGGCGGACAAGGAGTCCCACCTGGTAATCAAGGATCCCCAGGTGTGCCTGGACTGCGAGACCAAGCCGTGCACCACTTTCTGCCCGGCGCACGTGTACGAATGGGAAGACAACCGCATCACGGTGAGTTACGAAGGCTGCGTGGAGTGCGGTGCTTGCCGCATCGGCTGCCCGCCCGGGAACATCTCCTGGCGGTACCCGCGGGGCGGCTTTGGCGTCAGCTACAAATACGGTTAGTCCCGGGTAAGTGCCGTTTCAAATTATCCATAACCGAAGGGGGCATCGTGATATGCCGGTCAAGCGTCCCAAGATCACTGTTGTAGGTGCCGGGGCGGTAGGGGCGACCGTGGCCCAATACGTGGCCGCCAAGGAACTCGGCGATGTGGTACTAGTCGATGTGATTCAGGGGCTTCCCCAGGGCAAGGCGCTGGACCTCATGGAGCTTAACCCGGTGGAAGGCATCAACAGCAAGATCACTGGAACCAATGATTACGCTCCCAGCGCCGGCTCGGATGTCATCGTCATCACGGCCGGTTCGGCCCGCAAACCAGGAATGAGCCGGGATGACCTCGTGAACGTCAACTCCGGGATCGTGGGGGCAGTGACCCGGGAAGCAGTCAAGTATTCTCCCGATGCCGTCATCATCGTGGTAACGAACCCTCTCGACGTCATGTGCTACGTGGCCTTGAAGAACTCCGGGTTCCCGAAGAACCGCGTCATGGGACTTTCCGGGGTGCTCGATTCCACCCGTTTCCGCCTGTTCATCGCCCAGGCCCTGGGGATTTCCGTGGAAGATACGTCTGCCTTCGTGCTGGGCGGGCACGGGGATACGATGGTCCCGCTCGTCCGCTACTCGTACGCCGGCGGCATCCCGATCGAAAAGCTTCTGCCCAAGGAGACCATTGACCAGATTGTGGAGCGCACCCGCAAGGGCGGCGGCGAGATCGTCGATCTCCTCGGGACGAGCGCGTGGTATGCTCCGGGTGCCTCGATCGCTACCATGGTGAAGGCCGTGCTGCACGACGAGAAGCGGATCCTGCCGGTGGCCGCCTACCTGGAAGGGGAGTACGGCCAGAGCGGCATTTTCATGGGCGTGCCGGCGATCATTGGTGCCAACGGCGTCGAGAAGGTCATCGAACTTGACCTTACGCCGGAGGAAAAGAAGGCCTTTGATATATCCGCCGAGGCCGTGCGCGGCCCCACGCTTAAACTGGGCCTGTGACAAGCGAGGCGAAGACCTTGCGGGAAGTTAACGTCAGCGAAATCTCCGAGACGATCGCCAGGCTCTCCCAAGAAGCCAACTACTTCTTGCCGGAGGATGTCCTGGCCGCGTTACAATCCGGCCGGCAGGCTGAGGAGTCGGCCACCGGACAGGCTATCCTGGACGAAATCCTGGAAAACCAACAGATCGCCCGCACCGAGCAGGCACCTATCTGCCAGGACACGGGCTTGGCCGTCGTTTTTATCGATATCGGCCAGGACGTGCACCTCGTGGGGGGCGACTTGCGGGAGGCGGTCAACGAGGGGGTGCGTAAAGGCTACACGGAAGGCTACCTGCGGAAGTCGGTGGTTTTTCCACCCGTCAGGGGCAAGAACACCAACGATAATACGCCGGCGATCCTGCACCTCAACATTGTGCCTGGAGACAAGATCCACATCGTGGTGGCCCCAAAGGGCGGCGGCAGCGAGAACATGTCCGCCCTGAAGATGATGGTGCCTGCGGACGGGCTCGATGGTGTACGCCGGTTCGTGCTGGAGACAGTGTCCAAGGGTGGTTCCAACCCTTGCCCGCCCGTAATTGTGGGCGTGGGCATTGGCGGGAACTTTGAGCATGTGGCGTACTTGGCCAAAAAGGCTCTCCTGCGGCCGGTGGGCCAGTACAACGCCCTGCCGGAGATTGCAGACCTTGAAAAAGAGCTGCTCGGGAAGATTAACCAGTTGGGCATCGGTCCGATGGGCCTCGGGGGCAAGGTCACTGCCCTGTGGTGTGCGGTAGAAGTGGCGCCGCGTCACATTGCCTCCTTCCCGGTCGCGGTGAACATCCAGTGCCATGCGGCGCGGCACAAGGAGGCGGTAATATGAAAGAGCATTACCTGACGACGCCTCTTAATGACGAAGCCGTGGCCGCGCTTCGTGCCGGCGACCGGGTCTATCTCACCGGGTATGTGTATACGGCCAGAGACTCTGCCCACCAGCGCATGTTTGAGCTACTTTCCGAAGGCAAACCGCTGCCTTTTGACATCGTGGGCCAAGTGATTTACTACGTGGGCCCGGCGCCGGCCAAGCCAGGCCGGGTGATTGGTTCTGCCGGCCCGACCACCAGCGGGCGCATGGACAAGTTCACGCCTGCCCTCCTGGCGGCAGGGCTGAAGGGCATGATCGGCAAGGGGTTGCGGTCGCGGGAGGTCAAGGAAGCTATCAAAACCTACAAGGCCGTATACATGGCCGCCGTGGGAGGGGCCGGTGCTCTCATTGCCCGCAGCATACGCGAGGTTGAGCTAGTGGCGTGGGAGGACCTCGGCACAGAGGCGGTCCGGCGGTTGCGCGTAGAGAATTTCCCCGCCATCGTGGTGAACGACATCTACGGCGCCGACGCTTACGAGGAAGGTACGGCCAAGTATCGAACTATTGAGTTGCCATAGATGGCGGCCGGCACCTGACACGGGCCGGCCGTGAAATCTTTCCGAAAAGGAGAAGTTAGCATGGCCTTAAGTGAAGAAGCAGTGCGCACCCTGCGGGAACGTGCGTTGCTCATGCACAAGGAGCACCGCGGCAAGACCGAAATCATCAGCAAAGTGCCCCTGCGGGATGCGGACGATCTGTCGCTCGCGTACACGCCGGGCGTCGCGGAGCCGTGCAAGGTGATCGAGAAGGATCTCGAGGCCGTGTACGAATACACGTCGAAGGGCAACACCATCGCGGTGTTGTCGGACGGTTCGGCGGTGCTGGGGCTTGGTGACATTGGTCCCGAAGCCGGCCTGCCGGTCATGGAAGGCAAGTCGGTGCTGTTCAAGTATTTCGGCGGTGTGGACGCCTTCCCCATCGTGATCCGCGCCCGCGACCCGCAGGAGATCATCGGTATCGGCAAGGCTCTCGAGCCGTCGTTTGGCGGTATCAACATGGAGGATATCTCCGCTCCGCGTTGCTTCGAGATCGAACAGGGACTCAAGTCGCAGCTGCAGATCCCGGTCATGCACGATGACCAGCATGCCACTGCCATCGTGAGCACTGCCGGGCTTTTGAATGCTCTCAAGATCGTGGGCAAGGATATTGACAAGATCAAGGTCGTCGTGAACGGAGCGGGTGCCTCCGGCATCGCCACGGCCAAGCTGCTCATGATGGTCGGGGTCAAAAATGTCGTCCTGTGCGACACCAAGGGGGCCATCTACGAGGGCCGGCAAGTCGGCATGAACCCGTGGAAAGAGGAGATTGCTCGCATGAGCAACCCCGAGGGCATCAAGGGCGACCTGGCGGCAGCGGCCCGCGGTGCGGATGTGCTCATCGGCCTGTCGGCGGCTGGTGCGTTCACACACGATATGGTGGCCAGCATGAACAAGGACGGCATTGTCATGGCCATGGCCAACCCGACGCCAGAGATCTTCCCGGACGACGCCCAGGCAGCCGGTGCCAAAGTGGTGTGCACGGGCCGGTCGGATTTCCCGAACCAGATCAACAACGTCCTGGCCTTCCCGGGTATCTTCCGCGGTGCCTTGGACGTGCGGGCGAAGGAAATCAACGAAGAGATGAAACTGGCGGCGGCAAGGGCGATCGCGTCATTGGTTTCGGACAGCGAGCTCCGTCCGGACTACGTGATTCCGACTGCGTTCGATCCACGCGTGGCCCCGGCGGTCGCGGCCGCGGTGGCTGGCACGGCGGTTGTGACGGGTGCGGCCCGGCTGGTGGTGGATCCGGAGATCGTCGCCGAGCGGACACGGCGCCTGGTGGAGCGTATCCGCAGCGTGCCGCCCATCGGTGGGGTGTAGGTCTGTCATAGCAGGTTAAGCGGTCAATACCTAGAAATGTTACGGGGCCGCGGCGGTGAGCCCGCGGCCCCGAATGTTGGAAGGGGGGAGCTATTTGAAGTTATACGAGTATATGGCGAAAAGCACGTTTGCGTCGGCGGGCATCCGTATCCCCCAGGGCCGGGTCGCCAGCACCCCGGAGGAGGCGGAGGCCATCGCCCGTGAACTCGGCCGTCCCGTGGCGATCAAATCGCAGATCTTGGCGGGGGCCCGGGGAAAGGCGGGCGGCATCAAGTTCGCCGATACGCCTGCGGAGGCGGCGGCCCGGGCCAGTGAACTCCTCGGGTCCGAGATTCGCGACCTGCGGGTGGAAAAGGTGTTGGTGGAAGAAAAGCTCTCCATCGACAAGGAGCTTTACCTCGGCATCACGATCGATAAGGCCCTGAAGCGGCCGGTGGTCATTGCCACCGCCGAGGGCGGCATCAACATCGAGGACGTGCCGGAGAAATCGATCGTGCGCCTACCGGTGGACATCGTGTGGGGGCTATTGCCGTACCACGGGTGGCAGGTGGCCAGGCGGCTTGGCCTCGGTGGGAAAATTGGCAGCCAACTGGCAGACATATTGCAGAAGATGTACAAGCTTTTCCGGGCTTATGACGCCGAGCTCATCGAATCGAACCCGCTCGTCATATCTGGCGAGAACGTGATCGCGGCCGATGCGAGGCTGAACGTCGATGATGACAGCCTTTTCCGGCACCAGGATTTGCCACGCGTGGAGGAAGGCACGCCGCTCGAACGGCGGGTGCACGAGCTTGGCCTCGCGTTTGTGCAGCTGGACGGCGACATTGCGGTCATGGCCAACGGGGCTGGCATTACGATGGCGACGCTGGACGTCTTGCAGTATTATGGCGGGCGGCCGGCTAACTTCCTCGACGCCGGTGGCGGGGCGGCCGTCGAACCCACCGCCAGGGCCATCGAGGTGCTCCTCTCCACCAATCCCAAGGCCATGCTGATCAACATCTTCGGTGGCATCACGCGCTGCGATGACGTGGCCAACGCCCTCGTGCAGGTGCAGGAAAAGATGGGCGGATTCCCGGTGCCGGTGGTCATCCGCCTCGTGGGCACAAACGAGAAAGAGGGGCTGCAAATCCTGCAGGAGCACGGGCTCACTGCCTACCGCGACATGGGCGAGGCAGCCAGGAAAGTAGTGGAACTGGCGGGGGAGGGGAGATCCTGATATGGCCATTATCGTAGACGAGAAGACCAAACTCGTGGTCCAGGGCATTACCGGTAACCAGGGGAACTTTCACACTCGCCAGATGCTCGATTACGGAACGCGGGTGGTGGCCGGTGTCACGCCCGGGCGCGGCGGCGCCGAGGTGCACGGGGTGCCGGTATACGACACGGTGCAGGAGGCCGTAGACAAGCACGGTGCCAACGCCTCCGTCATATTCGTACCGGCCCCGGGTGTGCGGGACGCGGCCTTTGAGGCCATCGGCAGCGGGATCAAGACCCTGGTGATCGTCACGGAGCACGTGCCGGTTCAGGACGCGATGGCCATTGTGGCGTACGCTGGCGAACGCGGGGTCACGGTCATCGGCCCGAACACGTACGGCATCTGCTCGCCGGGCAAGTGCAAGATCGGCATTCCGCCAAACGTGATCTTCAAGCCCGGGCACGTGGGTGTGGTGGCTCGCAGCGGTACCTTGAGTTACGAAATCACGGCGGCCATCTCCAACGCTGGTTTCGGTGAATCCACGGTGGTCGGCATGGGCGGCGACCGCGTCGTAGGGCTTACGTTCATCGATGTGCTGAAGATGTTCGAGCGCGACGCCGAGACCGAAGCGGTGACGCTGGTAGGCGAAATCGGCGGTACCGCGGAGGAGGAGGCGGCAGAATTCATCAAGGGCATGCAAAAGCCGGTAGTGGCGTTTTTGGCTGGCCGGGCGGCCCCGCCGGGAAAGCGTATGGGGCATGCCGGCGCCATCATCGAGCGGGGACGTGGCACCTTCGAAAGCAAGGTGCAGGCCCTGGAGGCGGCTGGTGCGCTCGTGGCCAAGCTGCCGTGGGAGGTACCGGATCTTCTGCGGAAGGCGTTGGGGGGAAAGAGGTAATGGAGGACGACTGGTCGCAGGCAGAACCCTTCCGGATCAAGGTCGTGGAGCCCATACGGCGTATAAGCCGGGCTGAGCGGGAACAGAAGCTCCGGGAGGCGGGCTACAACACGTTTTTGCTTCGCAGCGAGGACGTGTACATTGACCTCCTCACAGACAGCGGCACTGCGGCCATGTCGGACTGGCAGTGGGCAGGGATCATGCAAGGCGACGAAGCTTACGCGGGAAGCCGCAGTTTCTACCACTTGCAAGAAGCGGTGGCGGACCTCTTCGGCTTCTCGCTGGTGATCCCCACCCACCAGGGCCGGGCGGCCGAGAACATTCTATTCACCGTCATGGTGAAGCCCGGCCAGTTTGTCATCAACAACATGCACTTCGACACCACGAAGGCCCATGTGCAGCACAAAAACGGCATCGCCGTCGACCTGCCGGTGCCGGAGGCTTTGGTACCCACTGACCAAAGCCCGTTCAAGGGCAACATGGACCTGGACCGGCTGGACGAGTTTATCCGCACCCACGGGCGTGACCGGATTGCCATGATCATGGCCACGGTTACCAACAACTCGGCCGGCGGCCAGCCTGTCAGCCTGGCGAACCTGCGTGGTATACGAAAGATCGCGGACCGGTACGGGCTTCCGTTTTTCATCGATGCCTGCCGGGTGGCGGAAAACGCATATTTCATCAAAAAACGCGAACCCGGCTACCAGGACAAATCCATCCGGCAGATCATCCGTGAAATGATGGATACGGCGGATGGCATCACCATGAGCGGCAAAAAGGATGCCCTCATGAACATTGGCGGGTTTTTGGCCTTGCGGGACGGGGAGCTCTACCGGCAGGCCACCGTATGGGCGGTGCTGTTCGAGGGCTTCCCGACCTATGGCGGTCTGGCGGGCCGCGATCTGGAGGCCATGGCCCGCGGGCTTTACGAGGCGGCGGACGAGGGCTACCTGGCTTATCGCGTCGGGCAGGTGGCCTACCTCGGCCAGCGGCTCAAAGAGGCCGGCGTGCCCATCATCGAACCGCCCGGGGGCCACGGCGTATACATCGACGCCCGGCGCTTTTTGCCGCACATCCCACGCGACCAGTTCCCGGCGTGGGCTTTGACCGGCGAGCTGTACCTGGAGGCGGGCATCCGCACCGTGGAAGTTGGTACGGTACTGGCCGGACGCGACCCGGCGACGGGGGAAAACGTATACCCGGAACTGGATATGGTGCGGCTGGCCATCCCCCGCCGGGTGTACACGGACCGGCACATGGACGTGGTGGCCGACGCGGCGGCGCGGGTGCTTGCACGGCGGGAGGAGGTACGCGGGGTGCGGTTCACGTACGAGCCGCCGCTTCTGCGGCATTTCACGGCGCGGTTTGAGCCGGTGTGACAAAGGCCGTGCCCGTCATCCCTCCCACAAATTTTACTCGCAACGTACGGCTCCAAATCGACCGCTTCACATTCATGATTGCACCCCCGCCGGGAATTCGCTTCTCATCCCAGCTCCGCTCGTGATTCCGTGTGCAGGGTTAATGGCTGCCACCTGGCATCCCGTCAGATTTCCTGTCGAAAAAGTTTGTGGGTATTTAGGTATAAAATGGGTAGGAATTTGACCTCACGAAGCAAATAGCTGAATGAGCTGAAGCACCTTGCAGAGGAGGGAACGACGGTGAGACGATTATCGGCGGTCCTGTTTCTGCTACTTTCAGCTACTCTGGGCTCTTCCGGCGCCGCACACGCAATAGCGAAAGGGTTGCCCAAACCTGCGGCTGCTCAGGTGAACGGAGGATACCTATTGGGATCCTACGCTGCTCAGAACCCATCGAGGGGACATCACGCTTTCTCGCTCTTTCGACCGCCTCCGGAACATCAAGCCTGGAAGGCGCTCTTAAAGGGAGCGCCGGAGGTACTCCGTACTGGTTACGTTCGCTGGCTCCCGATAATCAGCCGGCGATATCGGGCGTGCAGGTGGTTCAAGGCTCGGATATGTACAACTATCCGGGTTACGTCTATACGTACGGCTATATGGACACTGATCAACTTCAACCCTTCCCGGATGAAGCCGTTTTTGGTGTAAACTATTGCATTCCGCGGGTGTACCTGTACGGACAAAGTTATTATCAGTACACGGTAAGCTACATGTGGTCGACAGCGGGATATCAGCCCGGATCACAGGTAGTCGGTTTCTATGCAGGTGCAATCGTGTACGCGCCTGCAATGATTCTCTATCGTTGATGGAGGTGACCCCTGTGAAGCGAAACTTGATTATAGGGTTTGTCGTCGGGATAAGCGTACTGGCAGCGGCCGCCGCCGTCTTCGCAGTGTGGTTTCGCCGCAGTCCTGATGTAATAGCGCCCGGGCCAGTCAATCCACCGGCATATGCATCGCCGGCAACGCCAGGCCAGCCACCGGCCTATGTGGTGGACTTCCCCTCGCCAAGTGGAGCCGGCGCCGTCGAGTTCGAAGGGGCGGACCAACCGACCATCACCGGCGAAATCTTCTACAGAGTCTTTTTTAGGATTCCCGGCAAGTCCCGCCAGGAAATCGTGGGCTGGGAAGGCCTGTTTGGTCCCGAGGGAGAAGCTTCCGGCGTGTCCATTCTTGATAGTCCGGTACAGTGGTTGTCCGCGGATACGGCAGTGGCAGCCCTGGCACCACCCGGGCAGGCGCTCAGGCTCACGCTGGTGAACGTGGTGAGCGGGTCGGTGAAAGATCTCCAGGTTCCCCTGGATAACCTTTTTGGTTATGCTATCAATTCTGACAAGACCAAGATCGGTATCGTGGGGAAAAAAGACGACCTTGAGCGTAAGCAAGTACTCCTCACCACGCTCGTCTATGACTTGGCCAGCGACTCCTTCCGAAAGGTGTTCGAGTATACCACCACTGAGCCCACAGGATCACCCCTGAGTGGGGTGTCCTGGGGTGCAGATGGCAAACTGTACTTTGACATGGCACGTACAGAAAAACCCGCGATCATGGTCTACGACCCCAATACTGACGTGGTGAGCCAATTTGCGGACGCCGCTCTGTGGCCGCTCGTATCGCCGGACGGCAGGTACGTTGCGTATGTTTCCGCTTCCTCAATATATCGTGACCGCGATCCTAACCCCCCGGCCGTGGTGATCACCGCTTTCGACGGATCCGTACGGCAGACCATTGCCAACGCCACCGGCCGCATGGCCTGGTCACCAGATGCCAGTGCGCTGGCGATTGCGTACGGCGACCACCTCTGGGTTCATCACCTCGAACCCCTGCCGGACGGAATAACCACGGAATCGCAGCTGCGTGCACCCGCGGCGCGGCTCGGATTCGAGCACGGGCAACTCTACGTGGACGTTTGGCAAATCCAGGCTGGGCACCGTTATGGCCTGCAGCGTATACCCAAGTAGGCCGGAACTATAGACACGGTTACCGCACCAGGAGTGCCACTGCTTCAATGTGACGGGTATGCGGGAACATGTCTACCGGCTGGACTTCAGCGGTGCGGTAGCCAGCGGTGGCCAGCACCGCCAGGTCCCGGGCCAGCGTGGCGGGGTGGCACGAAATGTAAACCAGGCGGCGAGGGCCCATGGCGGACATGGCTTCCAGAGCGCGGCGGTCCACGCCCGCCCGGGGCGGATCGACTACGATCACATCCGGCCGGGACCCCGACGCGGCCAGGCGCGGGAGTTCCTCTTCCACCTTGCCGGTCATAAACTCGACGTTTTCGATGTGGTTTAGAACAGCGTTCGCACGGGCGTCGGCAACGGCCTCGCGTACCTCCTCGATGCCGATCGCGCGGCCGGCGTGCCGGGCGAGGAAAAGCGTGATCGTACCGGTGCCGCAGAAGGCATCCAATACTGTATCCCCCGGCTGGAGTTCAGCGTACGCCAAGGCCTGCTGGTACAGTCGCACGGTCTGGGCGGGATTCACCTGGAAGAACGAACGCGGCGAGATGCGGAAGCGGAGATCGCCGATGGTGTCGATAATGTAAGGGTCGCCGGCCAAAAGGCGCGTGGTATCGCCCAGGATCACGTTTGTGCGGTGCGGGTTGATATTCTGCTGGACGCTTTTGACAGTCGGGACTGCCGCCATCAGGTCGCGGGCCAGTTCGCGGGCGCGCGGCAGGCCGGGGCCGTTGGTCACCAGCACGGCCATCGCCTGGCCCGTGCCGCTTGTCACGCGGGCGAGCACATGGCGTACCACGCCTGTGCCGGTCCGCTCGTCATACGGCGGTATACCGTAGCGGGCTATGAGGTCCTTGGCGGTGGCGAGAATGGCGTTGTTGACCGGGTGCTGGATGAGACAGTCGTTGAAGTCGATGATTTCGTGCGTGCCGCGGGCGTAAAGGCCGCCGACTATGCGCCGCCGGGCACCGTTGGCAGCGCCGATGGGGAACTGGGCCTTGTTGCGGTAATGCCAGGGATCGGCGGCCCCAATAGTGGGGAGCACCGGCACTGTGTCCAGACCACCGACGCGCCGCAGGGCGTTTGATACGAGCTCTTGTTTCACCCGCAACTGAGCACGGTAGTCCATGTGCTGCAGCTGGCAGCCGCCGCACCGGATGTGCACAGGGCAGGGCGGGACCACGCGGTCGGGTGACGGCACCAGCGTTTCTTCCAGCCGGGCACGGGCGAAGCGTGACTTCTCTTCGACGATGGTTGCTTTCACGCGGTCCCCGGGGATGGCCCCGGGGACAAAGACCACCAGGCCGCCGTGCCGGCCCGTGCCGTCACCCTCGTGGTTCAAGTCCGTGATGTCAAGCGTGATGGTGTCCTTTACCATCCCACCGCCTGTCCGTCCTTACGCGGTTCCGAGGCCCCTACCAGCACTCCGGTCTCCGGATCGCGCCAGATCATCTGTCCGCCCCCGAACCACATCGGGTGCTGATTACGCACCTGGTGCCCGTACGCCGCCAGTTCCTGTGCCACTTCGGGGGCAAAGCCCGGCTCCAGTTCGACGGCCCCGTCCTCAGCCACGTGCACACGGGCAGCGTCGATCGCCGCCTGCGGGTTGAGATGGTAGTCGACTATACCGAGCACCACCTGTACATGGCCCTGCGGCTGCATGTCACCGCCCATGACCCCGTATGCCGCCAGTGGTACGCCGTCTTTCGTGAGGAAGGACGGGATGATGGTGTGGTACGGCCGTTTGCCGGGGGCCAGTTCGTTTGGGTGGCCTGGCTCCAGGCTGAAACCGTTGCCGCGATCCTGGAGGGAGATGCCGGTTCCCGGGACAACGATGCCTGCCCCGAAGCCGCGGAAGTTCGACTGGATGTAGGAGACCATTGTGCCGTTGCCGTCGGCGGCGCACAGGTACACCGTATCGCTGTGGCCCAACCCCGGCGGGGGCGGGGTCATGGCCCGGCCGGGCGCGATCAGGCTGCGGCGTTCCGCCGCGTACGACTTTTCCAGCAACGCAAACGTTGGCACCGGCACGGCGGCCGGGTCGGCAATATACGCATGGGCGTCCGCGAAGGCCAGCCGCAGGGCCTCGATCACGAGGTGCACTTGGGGCGCCGACAGGTGCTTGAGCGACGCAATGTCGTAGCCCTCCAGGATGTTGAGGGCGATCAGGGCCGCAAGGCCTTGGCCGTTGGGCGGGATCTCCCAGACATCGTAGCCGCGGTAGTTGGTGCTGATGGGCTCAACCCACTCGGGCCGGTGGGCAGCCAGGTCTTCGCGGGCGATATAGCCGCCGGTCTCCGCCGCGTAACGTGCGATCGCGTCCGCCAGCGCTCCGCGATAGAAGGCCTCGCCGTCCGATTCGGCGATGATCCGCAGGGATTCCACCTGTTCGGGAAAACGGAAAACCTCGCCGGGACGCGGTGCCCGGCCCTCCGGCAGGAAGGCCTTGCGGAAGTCTTCCGCCAGGCGCTTTTCCGCCGGGCCGGCCTCCGGCCGGGCAAAGCGCATTTCTGCCGCCCGCCAGTAACCAGCGATTACGGGCGGTACGGGGTATCCCTCTTCGGCGTAAGTTATGGCTGGTTTCAGCACTTCTGTCATGGGCATCGAGCCAAACCGGTGCAGGAGCTCGGCCCAGGCCGAAACGGCGCCGGGCACGGTCACCGGCAGCCAGCCGTCCGCCGGCATGCTGGTATAGCCAAGACCGCGCACCAGGTCGGCCGTCAGGGCCATGGGGGCGCGGCCAGACGCGTTCAGCCCGTACAGGCGACCCTGGTGCCAGACCAGGGCGAACGCATCGCTGCCGAGGCCGTTGGAGGTCGGTTCCACGACGGTAAGAGCCGCGGCGGTGGCGACGATCGCGTCCACCGCATTGCCGCCTTGGACGAGCATTTGGAGGCCCGCCTGGGCGGCCAGGGGGTGGCTGGTGGCGACCATGCCGCGGCGGGCCATGACCGGGCTACGGCGTGACGGGTAGGGCTGGCTGAAATCGAATGGGTACAAGAGTGCACTTCCTTTCGCGGACTGGGCGTTACTCAGAATGGCCGAAGGGCGCCCGAGAGTTTTCGGGGCGGTGCCGCGGGACACCGCCCCGCCTTTTTCGTTATTCTGCCCGCACCGGCGGCGTCCTGCTGGTTTCGTCCCGGAACGGGTCCCCAAGGCTGAAGGCCACGCGTGGGTAGATGACCATCGCCAAAATACCGGTGAGCACACCCTTGATCAGGTTGAACGGCACAATGGCTGACATGGTCATGCTGCCGGTCTGGGCGGCCGGGATGCCCCACAAGGGAAGAAAAACGTAATAGTTGGCCACGCCCATCACCACGGTGGTGGCCACGACACCGCCCGCCAGCGAGACGGCAAGCCGTCCTGCCGGCGTCAGGTGACCCTGCAAGCGGCGGTAAAGATATCCTTGTGGCACGACCAGGGCAATGCCGGCCAAGAGGTTGGCACTCACGCCCACCAGTCCGGCGCTGCTCTTCCCGGAAGCCAAAAACAGAAGATTCTTCAGGACTTCGACCATGACGCCCGGCCAGGGGCCGAAAGCCGAGCCGGCGATCAAGACGGGCAGCTCACCAGCGTCGTATTTGAGAAAACCCGGCAAGAACGGAAACACGGGCGTCAGTTGTACTTCGAACAGCATCAGCACAAAGGCCATGGCAGAAAGCAGTGCCAGGCGTAGCATGAGCTTGGTTGAGATTTTGGTGGCGGACGAACTCAATCCTACATACCTCCCGGTTACCAGATTGGCCTTCCCCGGGGAGGCAGGAACATTGATGCCCGCACCACGATTGGATGGCGCGGGCAGGTGAAGGCGCACTTATGGAGGCTGCACAACCGGCATGACCATGCTGACGCCGGGCAGAGCCACGCAAAAGGCCTTCCTTGCTCCCATCCGGACTGTGACCGTCGGCTCCGGATTCGCACCGGATCGGCCGCCGCAGCACGCTTGGGGTGCCTGGCCGGCACCGCAAACTTGCCGCCGCGGTTAGCGGGCTTTGGAGGGCCTCATGGCCCCACATTTACCGCCGGTAGGGAATTTCACCCTGCCCCGCAGGAAGGTTGCTTGTATGCTGTTTTAGGTTGGTCAAGCGCTTGACGCCACCGGCAGTATACGTCCGTGGGGTTGCGGCCGGCAACAGCTTTTTGTCAGTCACATGTTTCCATCCATGCTTCCATTGTCCAGGCGGATGGGATTGGTGAAGATCCAAGGGATAACGCGTCCATGGTAACGGCCGTACACTTCGACCCGATATACGCCCGGGGAATCGGTGATATAGGTAAGAGTGGTGCCTTCTTGGCGTGCCACCACGTCACCGTCACGCAGAAGGGTTATCGCGGCGGGATGTGGGAGCCGGCACGTGAACTGCACGGTGCCGCTGCCGGCGAGGATGTCGCCGGGCAGGAAGGTGGTATCGCCGGCCGTGGCCGTGAACGACAAACCAGCGGCCGGCTTCCAACCGTCCAGGGCTCCGAACAGGCGGCCGCGGGCGATCGCCTTCAGGATCGCTTGGGTATCTTCGACGGGATCGCGGCCGGAAAGAGGCTTCTCTAGCCAGACATGATTGCGCACATGCCGGAACATTCGCTTGTATGTGTAGCCGTAGCCGTGGGCATCGGCACCGACGATGCCGGCCAAAAGGGTCGTGGCTTCTTTGTTCATGCGATCCCAGCGGTGCAAGGTTTCCGCCGGGGGACCCTGTATCCATTCGAGCGGAAAACAAAGGGCACGGATGAATTGCCATAGGTTATAGTCGCGGCTGGCCCAGTCGGTGGTGTAGTTCCAGATCTCGAACCCGTCGTATCCGGACGTATTCCAGGCTGTCCACGGATACGCATCCAGGTGCAAAAACGGCTTGGCCACGTCGTCAGGATGAGCAATGAACCCGATGCCGCCGTGTCCTTGCACCGCCGGGGCGTAGTCCTCGGGTGCCATGGTTTCCGGAATGTGGCTCCCGGTGGCCAGTGCCAGGAAGTGGTTTGCGTTACCCGGCGGCGTGATTTCTTCCCCCACGATGACCAGGGTATGGCCGTGCCACCCTTCCAGACCCGCCTCCCGTGCTCCGAGCGAGTTGTGGTCGGTGATGACAAGAAAATCGAGGTCAGCGTCCATTGCCGCTTGGATGACGGCCGTGGCAACGCGGTTGCCGTCGGAATAGCGTGTATGTACGTGAATGACACCTTGATATTCGTACACGGTGAGCACCCCTTCCCAAAGATTATGCACTTGGATAACTAGAAGCGAAAAGGTGGGAGACTATGCTGAACTTGGCAGTGGTCCTGTCAGGAGCTGTGAGCCTCGGGGCCTTCGAGGCCGGTGCGGTCTACGAGCTCGTGTTGGCCGAACAGGCGGGGCTGCGATCGGGCCAAAATGCCCTGCGGATAGACGTGCTGGTAGGAAGCTCCGCGGGAGCGATGACCGCAAGCCAGGCGGCGTATTGTCTGCAGACGGGCACCGACCCCCAGAGCCTGTATACGGCGTGGGTGGACTTGGCCAGCCTGGATCGCCTGATGCCGCGCGGCCAGGAGACGTGGCGCGGAAATTCGCTTTTGTCCGGGCGGGCGGTGCAGGAGCTGGCCGACCAGGTGTTCGTTCCACCGGGCTCGAGTCCGGGGGCGCCCGCTGTTACGTGGCCCATCCGGCTGGTGGTGACGCTCACGAGCATCGAGGGAGCCCAGTACTACGTAACCCGGCGCGACAAGAGCCGCCTGCCGGTGTGGAGTTACGCCGATGCCATGACCTTCCGGCTGGCGCCGCAGTCTTACGACCCGGAGCTGTGGGACCGCATCAAAAAGGCAGCCATCGCCTCGGGGGCGTTCCCAGTCGCTTTGCCGCCGGTGCCAATGACGCGGAAGCCGGAGGACTTCGTCATCCAGGACACCGGGAGCGAAAATGGCGAGGTGACGCTCACGTACTACGACGGAGGCGTGATCAATAACCGGCCCTTCGGCCTTGCGGTCGACGCTGTGCTCGACCTGGCACCGCCCGGGGGGCCAGTCGCTCCACATACTTTCGTGCTCATCGAGCCCGACCCCCCGGAGTTGCGACCGCCAAAGCCGCACCCGTCTTCTTACGACATGGTTGATGTGGGGGTCGCGGCCTTCGCGACCGCCTTTCGCCACGACAGCCTCTACGAGGATTTTGTCAATTTCGTGCGCGTGAATGACCGGCTGGCGATTGCAGACGAACTCACCAAGGCGATGGCACGGGCCCTGGCGGCTGCGGGTCCGGAGGCCGCACAGTTGTTTTACGACGAACTCCAGCCGCGGCTTGCTGCCGTTGGGGCCCGCGCTGCCCGGACAGCGGGGATCGACGTACAGACCTGGGTCAGCCAGGCTTTGGTCCGCAGCCGGCGGCGGGTGGCCATGTCGCTGCCGTCCGTGCAAAACCAAGGAAGCAAGATGATGGAGTCGCTTGCGGTGATGCGGCTCCTCGTGGACATGGCGGCGGGATTGGAAAGCAAAGAGGCCTTCGAGGCCAGCCGGGTTTCACCAGCCGATCCTGCCAACGAACTGGCAGGCATATTCTTTGGCCACTTTGGCGGCTTTCTCGAGCGGCGCTTCCGCGAGCACGATTTCATGCTTGGTCGCTGGTACATGAACCGCTGGCTGCAGGAACACGGGATCACTTACGAGTCCAACGCGGCGTGGCCGGGCGATCCGCCGCGCGGCCTTGCCCAGGTCAGCTGGCGTACCAAGGTCCAGTGCCTGTGGATCGTGGTGCGCGGACTGGCCCTGGCCGGTGCCCAAGTTTGGAAGCGTATCCGCGGCTTGTCGGGCCGTTTGGTCTAGGCCGGTCACCTGGACTTGGCCTTTGACCGGCTGCCCGGTGTCTGTGATATAGTGGGGACCGTAAACCGACGCGTCAGTCAATCAGTCAAAAGGAGTAGGCGATGAACTCACCAGGAATTCCATTGCGGGAACGGATCATCCAGGCTGCCATCGAGGTCTTTGCGGAACGTGGCTACAACGGTACCACCGTGGACGACATCGTGGCCGCGGCCGGCAGCTCCAAAGGTGCCTTTTATTTCTATTTTCCCAACAAAGAAGGCCTGTTTTTGGCCATCGTCGAGGATTTCGCCACCAGTCTTGCCAGTGCCATTGCCGGAGCTGTTTCCCAGGCGTCGGGTGCCATGGCCAAGGTGGAGGCCGCAATCGAAGCGGGAGCGCGCGCCTTCGGGCGCGACCGGGCCTTGAGCAAGATCATGCTGGTGGAGGCGGTGGGGCTGAACCCGGCTTTCGAAAACAAGCGGCGGGAGATCTACGCCCGGTTTGCCGCCCTCATCCAGTCTTACCTTGACAGGGCCGTGGCGGAAAAGGATATTCCTGCCATCGATACCGAGGTGATGGCTTATGCCTGGCTTGGTGCCATCAACGAGGTGGTGGTGCACTGGCTGGAAAGCGGGCGGCCAAAAGAGCTCGAAAAAGTCGTACCTGACTTGGCCCGTTTTATCATCAACGGTCTGCGGGGCTAGAGACGGCAGTTTGCAATCGGGGGGTGGGTACCACGAAAGAGGCTGATCCCTTCGGGGGACGGGGCAAGGAGAATTATGTGCGGGACGTGTTCGATGCGATCGCGCGCCCGTATGACCGCATGAACCTCATCATTACAGCCGGCGTGTTCCGGCGCTGGGAGCGGTTTTTCGTCCAGAGCCTCGGCGTGCGGCCCGGCATGCGCGTGCTGGATGTGGCCTGCGGGACCGGGGAGCTGTCGTTCGCAGTCGCAAGGCTCATGGGCGACCGGGGCGAGGTGGTGGGTCTTGACCTGTCGCAAGGAATGCTGGCAGTGGCCCGGGAGAAGGCGGACCGGCGGCCGGAGGGGCGGCGGGTGCAATTCGTAGAAGGCAACGCGTTACACATGCCCTTCGCCGATGGGGAATTTGACCTGGTCATGAGCGGCTTTGCCCTGCGCAACTTTGCTGACCTCGCGCAGGCCATCCGGGAAATGGTAAGAGTAACAAGGCCGGGCGGGCGTGTGACCACCCTCGAGCTCTCGCAGCCGGTGAACCCCTTCTTGGCGTTGCCTTACGAATTCTATTTCTTCCATGTCGTGCCTTGGGTCGGCCGGGTGGCGGAGCGCACTTGGGGAAAGCCTGGCGGCATGACTCCCTATGCTTGGCTTGCCACGTCACTCAAGGGATTTCCCGGTGCACCGGCACTGGCCGAGGTCATGCGGGTCGAGGGTCTGGCCAACGTGGGTTTCCGTTACTTGACGGGTGGCATTGTGGCGGTGCACTGGGGCGAAAAACCGTTGGCCGGCGACAAAGCCTGACTTTACCTTACTTGCATTTAGAAACGGCGCCCGATGGTACTACGGCTTTTGACAGTAACCGGCACATCCACAGTACCGGATTGCCAGCTTCAAAATGCTATTATTGATGTATGTGAATGAGGGCTTGAAAAGGCTAGCATCAGTGTAGGCCCCAGAGCCCTTCGGAAGCTGTGCCGGGAGGCCGCAACTAGTGGAGGTTTTGCTGGTAGGCCTGAGTCACAAAACCGCTCCGGTAGAAATTCGCGAACGCCTCGCGATCGATCCCCGCGATCTCATCGTCCACCGGCGGGTGCTAGATTTGCCGGGCGTCGACGAGTGCGTCATCCTTTCCACTTGCAACCGGACTGAAATTTACGCTGCCACCGAGCGGGACAACACCGTCGACGCGTTAACCGGATATCTGGCCAACCAGGCCGGGCTCGGTGCGGCGGAGCTTTCCCAGCATCTTTTCGTCCGCACCGGCGAGCGCACGGCCCGTCATCTCTTCCGCGTTGCCTCTGGGCTGGACTCCATGATATTGGGGGAGACCCAGATCCTCGGCCAGGTAAAAGACGCTTATCTGGAAGCAAAACGTGCTGGTGCCACCGGCAAGGTCATGAATGCATTGTGGGAGCGGGCACTGCGGATCGGCAAGCTGGTGCGGACCGAGACCAGCATCAGCCACAACGCAGTTTCGGTCTCGTATGCCGCGGTGGCGCTGGCCCGCAAAATCTATGACGGTTTTGCCGGGCGCACGGTGTTGGTGCTCGGCGCCGGCAAGATGGGCACGCTTGCGGCCCAGTATTTTGCCGAGCAAAAGCCTGCCCGGCTTCTGGTGGCGAACCGCACCCTTGCCCGAGCAGAAGAAGTGGCTGCGATGCTTGGCGGCCTGCCCGTAGACCTCGCGGATCTGCCTACGTACCTCGGCCAGACCGATGTGGTCATCGCCTCAATCAGTTCAACGGCACCGGTCATTACCGAAGCCATGGTGCGGGCCGTCATGCCCGCCCGCCGCGGCCGTCCGCTTTTCATGGTGGACATTGCGGTGCCGCGCAACATCGATCCCGCGGCCGGCAAGTTGCCGGGCGTGTTTCTTTACGACATTGACGACCTCCAGAATGTCGTGGCCAGCAACCTCAGGGAACGCGAGGCGGCGGTGTCAGCGGCCGAGGCCTTGATCGAACAGGAAGTAGCTTCTTTTTCCGCCTGGTTCAAAGAACTGCAGGCCATTCCCCTCATCAAGACCTTGTACGCGCGTGCCGAAGCCGTCCGCCAGGCCGAGGTGGAACGTGCCCTGCGGCGGCTCGGGCCGGTAAGCCCCCGGGAAGAGGAAATCATCCAAGCTCTTAGCAGGGGCATTGTCCAAAAGCTCCTGCACGACCCGGTAAAGGCCATCAAGCAGTTGGCCTGTGGCGAGCACGCAGAAGAGGGGCTTCTTTTGGCGAAGGATCTGTTCAACCTGGACGACGTTTTTGCCGAGGCGACCCACCGCAGCCCGGCTCCCGCCGCGGGTGGCACGCGGCCGCAGAGCGTCGCCGGCACGGCGGAGGGATACAGTGAATAGCACAGAGCCCTCCGGAACCTACCTGCCGGTCGGATTGGATGTGAGCGGCAAGCTTTGTCTGGTGGTGGGCGGCGGGCAGGTGGGCTGGCGGAAGGCACAGGATCTTTTGGCCGCTGGGGCCGTCGTCAAGGTGGTCAGCCCGCATTTTTCCGATGAGTTTAAAGACGCCGGCGGCAAGTTTTTGCTTTTGGAGAAGACATTTAGCCCCGCAGATCTTTCGGGGGTTTTCCTAGTGGTTGCGGCGGCCGATGACGAAAAAGTCAACCAGCAGGTCGGCGAGGAAGCCCGCAACCGTGGTGTACTCGTCAATGTGGTAGACGATGCTTCCCGCTCTGATTTCATCTTTCCGGCCGTGCTGTCACGTGGTCAGTTTCAGATTGCTGTTCTCACCGGGGGTGCGAGTCCGTCGCTGGGCCAACGTGTGCGCGATCAGCTCGGACAACAGTTCGGGGCGGAATACGGGGAATGGGCCACCCGGCTGGCCGCCGTCCGTCCGCTGGTGAAGGGGTCGGTGCCCGATCCCGGCGACCGGCGGCGGGTTTTTGCCGCTTTGGCCGATGACGAAGTCCTCGCTGCCTTGCGCTCCCGCGGGCCGGCGGGATTTGAGGAGAAGCTGGCCATGCTGCTTGGGCGGTACGGGCGTCTGCGGTTGGGCACGCGCGGCAGCACCCTGGCTTTGGCTCAGGCTGAAACGGCGGCCCGGGTGCTGGCGGCACACGGCATCGGCACCGGCACCGAGACCGTCGTGATCAAAACCACCGGCGACCGCGGGGCCCGTTTTGATACCACCGGGATTTTCGTGCGCGAGATCGAAAACGCCCTTCTGGCGGGTGAGGTTGATCTGGCTGTCCACAGCCTCAAGGATCTGCCGGTGGAGCTGCCGGCGGGACTTTGCCTCGCGGCGGTACTGCCGCGGGACGACCCGCGCGATGTCCTCGTGAGCCGGGACGGGAAAGGGCTTGGCGCACTGCCGGCCGGGGCACGTGTAGGCACCAGCTCGGTGCGGCGCCGTGCTGAGATCAAATCTGTACGCCCGGATCTGGTGGTGGTGGAGCTGCGGGGGAACGTGGACACGCGGCTCCGCAAATTGGCGGCCGGTGAGGTGGATGCCGTGGTGCTGGCGGGGGCGGCGCTCGTGCGCCTTGGCTGGCAGGACCGCATCACCGAATGGCTTCCGCTGCGTGATTTTGTGCCAGCCCCCGGCCAAGGCGCCGTGGCCATCGAAGCCCGGGCAGGGTGGGAGACGCTTTTGTCGGCGGTTGACGACCTGCCAACACGCACGGCTGTAGAGGCCGAGCGGGCGTGCCTTTCTGCCCTGGGTGGCGGTTGCAGCCTGCCTCTGGGGGTTTACGGTTCTGTAAACGACAATGAGCTCTACCTGCAAGGCCTGGTGGCCAGCCCGGATGGCAATGCAGTCATCAGGGCCGAGGCTACGGGGGACGCCGTCAAGCCGCGCTTGGTCGGGGAGCTTCTGGCCACCCGCTTGCGCGCTGCGGGGGCGGACGTGGTCCTGGCCGCGACGGCGCGCCAGGCGGACAAAACCGGCCAGGATTGACCTTTATGCGGTTGGGGTGACGCGATGCCGGCGGTAGGTACTGTCTATCTCGTGGGAGCGGGTCCGGGCGAGCCTGGACTGATCACGGTCAAAGGGCGCGAGCTATTGCAGGAAGCCGACGTGGTGGTATATGACCACCTGGCCAATCCCGGGCTTTTGCGGTACTGCCGGCCGGGCGCGGAGCTTATCAATGCGGGCAAGTCGGCCTCCAGACATACGCTCGAACAGGAAGAAATCAACCAGCTTCTGGTGTCAAAGGCGAGGCAAGGCGGTGTGGTGGTGCGCCTGAAAGGGGGCGACCCCTTTGTCTTCGGCCGCGGCGGCGAGGAGGCCCTCGCGTTGGCAGCAGCCGGGATTCCTTTTGTGGTGGTACCGGGCGTCAGTGCCGGAGCCGCTGTGCCCGGTTATGCTGGCATTCCGGTCACGCACCGTGGCATCGCCTCTTCTGTGGGGTTTTTCACTGGACACCGCCGGGCGGGGGAGCGCGATATCCCAGTGCCGGCAGCCGGATCTGTGGATACCGCCGTTTTTTTTATGGGTATGGAAACGCTGCCAGAGATCTGTGAGCGTTTACGTGCCGCGGAGTGGCCTGGCAGCACGCCCGCAGCCGTGATCCAGTGGGGTACCACCGCCCGGCAGCGGGCGGTGGCCGGGACCGTGGACAACATAGCCGCAATTGCCAAGGCCGAAGGCTTGGTACCGCCCGGCCTATTGGTGGTCGGTGAGGTAGTGTCACTGCGTGCCGAGCTGGCTTGGGTAGAGAAGCTGCCGCTTTTTGGCTGCCGGGTGGTGGTCACCCGGGCCACCCGGCAGGCGGGCGCCATGGAACGGGCGATCGAGGCCAGGGGCGGGGAAGCATGGCCTTTCCCCACCATCGAGATCGTGCCCCCGGCCGACTGGGGGCCTTTGGACAACCGCCTGGCGGTGGTAGGCCGCTACGACTGGCTAGTATTTACCAGCGCCAACGGAGTGGAGTTCGTGGTAAACCGGCTTTTGGAGACTGGACGCGACGTCCGGGCCTTGGCGGGCCCGCGGATCGCCGCCGTGGGGCCTGGCACCGGTGATGCCTTGGGGCGCTTTGGTTTGCGGGCCGACCTCCTGCCGGGTACGTACGATACCAGCAATCTGGGACAGGCTCTCGTGGCCAGCACCGACGTGCCGAGGCGGGCCCTTTTGTTGCGGGCGGCCACGGCCTCGCGGGAGCTTGCCGACACGCTCAAAGCGGCGGGCTGGCAGGTGGACGAGGCCGGAGTTTATCAGACGTTACCCAATGCCCGGGACGGTGCCGTCCTGGCGGAAATGTTGCGAGATGGCGAAGTTGACGCCATTACGTTTACCAGCGGGTCGACTGTGACTGGCTTTCTTTCTGCACTGGACCAGGCCGGCGTCAGCCGGGCGGAACTGGCCCGTTGGATGGCGAGGGTGGTGGTGGCCGCCATCGGCCCGGTCACGGCGGCCAGTGTCACGCAGTCCGGTCTGCGCGTGGACGTCATGCCCGCGCGTGCCACCATCCAGGCGTTGGTGGAGGCCCTGGGCGAGCACTGGTCCACGCGGGCAGGAAGGCGGCTTGCGACCCACGAAGATAGCCCGCGGTAACGAGAACTGGCGTCGTATAGGAGGTATGGGCATATGGGCTTTCCGACTGTGCGCCTGCGCCGGCTCCGGACCACCCGAGCCTGGCGTGAGATGCTCCGCGAGACCGTTATCGACCCGGCGGACTTCATCTACCCGTTGTTCGTGGTGCACGGGCACGGCGTGCGCGAACCCATCGAAGCCATGCCGGGTGTCTACCATCTTTCTACGGACACCCTCCTCGAAGAAGTCGGCAAGGCCACCGAGGCCGGTATCAAGGCGGTGCTTCTTTTCGGCGTGGCTGCGCACAAGGACCCAGAGGCCCACGAAGCCTGGGACGACGAGGGCATCGTGCAAACAGCCATCCGGGCCTTGAAGGCACAGTTCCCGGACCTGGTAGTCATGACCGATGTCTGTCTATGCGGCTACACGGACCACGGGCACTGCGGCCTGGTGGTCGATGGCAAGATAGACAACGACAGTACCCTGGAGGTTTTGGCGGATGTGGCTTTGTCACACGCCCGGGCCGGGGCCGATGTGGTGGCTCCGTCCGACATGATGGACGGGCGGGTGAGGGCGATCCGCAAAGCCCTGGACAGCGAGGGCTTCTCGGAGACTGTCATTATGGCCTACTCGGCCAAATACGCTTCCGCATTTTATGGACCTTTCCGCGAAGCCGCCCACTCGGCTCCCCAGTTTGGTGACCGGCGGACCTACCAGATGGATCCGGCCAGCCGCCGGCAAGCCATCCGCGAGGTGACCCTGGACATCGAGGAAGGGGCGGACGTCGTCATGGTAAAGCCGGCCCTTGCTTACCTTGATGTCATCAGGGAAGTGCGGGACCGCTTCGAGGTGCCGCTGGCCGCTTACAACGTGAGCGGAGAGTACGCCATGGTCAAGGCGGCGGCCGCGACCGGCTGGGTGGACGAGCGGGCGGTGGTGGGCGAGATCCTTACGGGCATAAAACGTGCCGGTGCCGACCTCATCATCACCTACCATGCCGTTGACGCCGCAGAATGGCTGCGGCGAGGTGACCTATGAGCAGACGGCGCGACGCCGCCGCCGTCAGGGGCACTGTCCCGGACGTGGTGGTAAGGCGGCTGGTCCTGTACCTCCGCATACTGCAGGATATCGATGCCAAAGACCGGCCTTACATATCGTCGAAGGAGCTTGGCGAACTGGCCGGTATCAGCCCGCCGCAGGTACGGAAAGATTTGGCAGTGTTCGGAGAGTTTGGCAAGCAGGGCGTCGGCTATGACATCGATTATCTCCGCGAGGAGTTGCGGGACATCCTGCACGTCAACCGTGCCATCAACATCGTGTTGGTGGGTGCCGGCGACCTCGGGGTAGCCATCTCGCGTTATAACCTCCGCCGCTTTGCGCGGGAGCGGAACTATCCGTTCCGGCTGGTTGCCATCTTTGACAACGACCCGGCCAAGATCGGCCGCCGCGTCGAAAACAAAGTGGAGATCAGGCCGGTGGAGGAGCTCGGGCAGGTGGTAGCGGAGATGCAGGCAGCGATGGCCATCATCACGGTTCCGGCCAGTGCGGCCCAGGCGGTGGCCGATACCATAGTGCGGGCCGGGATCAAAGCAATTCTTAATTTTGCTCCGGTTAAACTCAAGGTGCCGCCGGACGTGCGCTTGCACTATTCCGACGTTGCCTTGGAAATGGAGCAGCTAGCATTTTACTTGCCACAGCCAGCCACCCAGGCAGTCGCGGTCCGCGAGGGGACGGCCGGGGAAGAAGGGGAGGGAACGGCATGAACAGTCTGACCAAGCTGTTCTGCGAGACCGAATATTTCGGCGACAGCATCCGTTACACCGAGGATGCCCATGCCCAGCGGCACGGTACCACGGCTGGCCACGGGCCAGTGGTGGTCTGGAATATTACCCGCACCTGTAACCTCCATTGCATCCACTGCTATTCGGATTCGGATTCCGTGCATTACGCGGGGGAGCTGACCACGGAGGAGGCCGTGGCCTTTTTGCAGGATTTGGCGGGCTTCCACGTGCCTGCGCTTTTGATCTCCGGTGGCGAGCCCCTCATGCGGCGGGATTTTTTCGACCTGCTGGCGGAGGCGCAGCGGCTGGGGCTGCGGGTGACGATCTCCACCAACGGCACCTTGATCACGCCGGACGTGGCAAAAAAGTTCCAGCAGTACGGGGTCAGCTATGTGGGCATCAGCCTCGATGGCATCGGTGAGGTAAACGACTATTTCCGCGGCCAGCCCGGGGCATTCGAACGTGCCCTCCGCGGCATACGCAACTGTGTGGATGCCGGCCAGCGGGCGGGGCTACGGTTCACGCTCAACCGGCACAACTACGAGTCCCTGCCCGGCATCCTGGACGTGATCGAAAAAGAACACATCGACCGGGCGTGTTTTTATCATCTGGCCTACAGCGGGCGCGGCCGCGGCATCATGGGCGATGACCTGGGTCGGGCCGAAACCCGTGCCGCCCTGGATCTTTTGATCCGGCGGACGATCGACTGGCACGAGCGGGGCATGACCAAAGAAATCCTGACGGTGGACAACCACGCCGATCCTATCTATGCCTACCTGTGGGCCAAGGAGCACATGCCGGAGCGGGCGCCGCGCATCCTCGAGCTGGTGCGCCGCAACGGCGGCAACCGCTCGGGGATCGCCATCGCCGATGTGGACTTTACGGGCAACGTACATCCCGACCAGTTCTCGATGAACCACACCGTCGGCAATATTCGCGAGAAGCCATTCTCGGAAATCTGGCGGTCCGACGTACCTTTGCTGGCGGACCTGCGCCGGCGGAAGGAGCTTCTGCATGGGCGGTGTGCCACCTGCCAATGGCTCCCAGTGTGCAACGGCAACCTTCGCGTGCGAGCGGAAGCTGCCACCGGCGATTATTGGGCGTCCGATCCCGCCTGCTACCTTACGGATGAGGAAATCGCCTCGTCGCCGCTTGCGCCGCGACAGCCGGCCGCGGGTGCGGGCGTCGCCGGCGATTGAGTGAAACCGTGCTCAAAGCGCACGTTGAAAAGTGTGGATTTCATACTTTTGAGGCGGCAGGTTTACGTAATGCGGCCCCATGAGTATGCTAGGCCGACTATACGGCCTCATTCCAAGGCATAAGTCGGAAATGCAAACTGTTGGCCGGCGTGTACTGATCGGGCCGGACGAATCGCCGGTGCCGGCGGGGAATAGCCCGGACCAGACGGCACTGGTCCGTACCGGCCATCAAGGTTCCTTAACCGAAACTTAACGTGGCCGCGCTCGTGCCTTTACGCAGAACGGTTATCGTAATACCGGCAGACAAATCTGAGCTGCGGGAGGCGTACGAAGGTGCGGAATGCAAAGGCATCCAGACGACTGGTATTCAGCCTGTTCGCGGTATTGGTTGCGGCGGTTGTGGTCGCGGCGGCGGGCTGCGGCCCAGCCAGGTCGGCGGACACACTGAGCGGTACCGTCACCGTCTCCGGATCAACGGCGCTATTGCCTCTTGTCCAACAGGCCGCCGAAGACTTCATGAACCTTCATCCGAATGTGAACGTCGTGGTGTCCGGCGGCGGCTCGTTCACCGGCCTGCAGCAGGTAGCCGCCGGGAGCGTCAACATCGGCGATTCTGATGTGGCTGCACCCAGCGACTACGCGAGCGCGGGCCTGGTTGACCACCAGGTGGCGGTGGCTCCGTTTCTCATCGTGGTGAACCCGGACGTCACCATCGACAACCTTACCCCGCAGCAGGCGGCCGACATATTCACTGGTAAGATCACTAACTGGAAGGAAGTCGGCGGGCCGGACAAGCCCATTGCTATCATCCACAGGGCAATGTCGTCCGGTTCGCGGGCGACCATCACGGCGATCGTGCTGCACGGTGCCCATTTTACTGACAAGGCGACCATCTTGAATTCCAACGGTGACGTGCGGCAGGCCATCCGCCAGACGCCTGGTGCGATCGGATACATCGATGCTGCCTACCTCGATAGCTCCGTGAAGGCACTCAAGTACAACGGGGTGGCGTACAGCCCGGAGAACGTGGCCAACGGCAGCTACCCGATATTTGCCTACGAACATATGTACACGAAGGGAGAGCCCACGGGGGCTACCGCCGCTTTCCTCGAGTACATCATGAGTGCGGATTTTCAGAACAAGAGCGTCGCCAAGGCGGGGTTCTTGCCGGTGAGTGCGGTAGGAGGTAAATAGGTCCGGTGCTCGCACGGAGGTTTAGCAGCGGGGCTGGCAGGTCGGCCAAGGGTGCCAACTGGCATCAGCTGTGGGATCGCGTGACGGCCTCGTTGTTTGCCGCCAGTGCTGTTCTGGCAGCACTGGCGGTGCTCGTCATTGCGGCTTACCTTGCCCGTGAGGGGCTGGGCGTTTTTGCCGAAGTTTCGCCCCGCGAGTTTTTTGGCGGCCTCCGCTGGAGCCCGCCGGGCCAGCTTGGCATTGTTGTGTTGGTGGCCGGGACGATGGCTGCCAGCCTTCTCGCTTTGGTACTGGGCGGCGGCCTTGGCTTGGCGGGGGCCATTTTCCTGGCCAGGATATCGCCCCGGTGGATGGA
>CADDZV010000009.1 GCA_902812875.1 Clostridiales bacterium | reverse complement strand
GGGCGATCGCACAGGCGGCGGCGGGAGTGGCGGCGGGCTTTTTGCAGGAGCTCGGCTGGTGGTCGGGCGGTTTTGGTTACGTGCTGGCTGAGATCGTGGTGCTTTTCACTTTTTCAGCCGGCGAGTTCCCGCTCGACGCCGTGACGGCGGGAGCGGCGGGTTACCTCGGCGTGGCCATGTGGCACTGGGGAGCCAGACGCCGGTCGGGCGGCTCCCGCGACGGGGCGCAGCCCTCCCGAGAGGACACCGGCGTTTGGGATAGAGCCACTCTTCGCCTCGGTGACTTCGGGCACACGTTTTCGGAGCTGGCCGCCGCCTTCGAGGAAACCTTTTTCAAGGACGACGGGCATGCCCTTGCGAGTACGGCGTTCGCCACGCGGCGGATGGTGCTCGGCCAGATGAAAGGTCTGGCGGCGGTGCTTGAAAGCATGCAGGGCTCGGTGCAAAGGCACAAGGAGCTCAAGAAAAAAGTCCTGGACCAGTCGCGTGCCGTCCTGGCCGATTTCGGCATCGCACCTGGGGACGTGAGCCTAGATGGCAACAGCCGGCCTTCGTGGGTGGTGCAGGTGCGCGGCCGCGGGTGTAAGGATTACGCCCTTTGCCGGCGGGTGGTATTGCCAGCGTTGGAGGCCAGGATCGGCGTCGGGCTTCAGTTGACCTCGCGGCGGTGTACGCTACCTGGCGTCAATCGCGACTGTGAATTTGCGTTCAGTCCGGCGCCGCGATGGCAGCTGCAGTACGGTGCCTGCCAGGTGGCAGCAGACGGCCATACTCCCGGGGACAGCTTTGTTTGTGGCGAGTTGGATCCAGGAAGGGCCCTGATAGTGGTCAGCGACGGCATGGGTATCGGCCCGGCGGCCGCCAGGGAAAGCAGGGCAGCCGTTACTCTTGCACAGCGGCTTTTGGCGGCCGGGTTGGATGTCAAGGCGAGCCTGCAGGCTGTCAACAACCTTCTCATCCTTGGTGAAGCCGGGGGCGACACGTTTGCCACTCTCGACTTGATCCTGATCGACACGTACACAGGCCTTGCGGAATGTGCGAAAATTGCTGCTCCTCCCACCTATCTTGTGCGGGACGGGAAGGTGGAGTTGATGGCTGGTGCCGGGCTGCCCCTCGGGGTGGTGTCGAACCTGGAAGCTTCGGTAAAGACGCTGCGGATCTCCCCCGGGGACGTGCTCGTCATGGCGTCCGACGGCTTGTGGAACGGCGACGAACAGAAGGACGCTTGGGTCAAGACCATTCTTTCCCGGGCGGCCGGCCAAGATCCGCAGGCGCTGGCAGAGCTTTTGGTGGCCATCGGCCGGGAGCGCAATGGCGGCAGGGACGACATTACCGTGCTCGTCGGGCGGGTGGAAAAGGCGGCTGAAAAGTGACGTGACCCTTGCCGGGGTCTATTTCCGGGCTCCGGCAGTGACCTCCCCTAACCCCTTTTGGGGAGCATGATCGACGTCATGCTCCCCCTTTTTTCTGTCAGCACCTGGGATAAAGTTATAATGGGCTGGCCGGAATCGTCTCTAGAGGAGGAGGCCGTCCGGTGTCGGATCTGGTCGGTCGGGTAAAAGACACCATACGTGCCTATGACATGATCCGCCCCGGGGCGGTGGTGGTGGCTGGTGTCTCTGGCGGTCCCGACTCCGTGGCCATGATGCACATTCTGTGGCAGCTGCAGGACGAGCTCGGTTTTCGGCTGCAGGTTGCCCACTTCCATCATGGCATCAGGGGCGAGGACGCGGACGCTGACTTGGCATTTGTGCAGTCGCTGTGTGCCAGCTGGGGCCTACCTTTTCACGGGGGACGGGCTTCGCACCGTGCCCGCGGTGCCTCGCTGGAGGCAGTGCTGCGGGCGGCCCGGCACCGGTTTCTGCGGGAGGTAGCGAAAAAAGCTGCTGCCAGTGCGGTGGCCTTGGCCCATACGAGCGACGACCAGGCGGAGACGGTGTTGATGCGGCTCGCGCGGGGCACCGGCTTGCAGGGCCTGGGCGGCATGGCACCGGTGGCGGAGCTGGTCGGTGACCGTCCCTGGCCAGGCGCACGTGCTGGCGCAGACGGCACCGGCGGGCCGGATGCAAGCAGCGTTTGGGTAATCCGGCCGCTACTATTTGTATCTCGCCGCGAGATCCTGGTTTACCTGGACGAGCAGGGCTTGCAGTGGCGGGAAGATCTCTCCAACCGGGACGAACGTTTTCTCAGAAATCGTATCCGGCACCGGGTGTTGCCGTTTCTCGAAAAAGAGCTGAACCCGCGTATCCGCGTACTGCTGGGCAACCTGGCCGAGCAGGCGCGGGTCGAAAACGCCTGGCTGGAAAACGAAACTGGCGAAACCTGGCAAAAACTTTGCGACTTACACATCGTTCAGGTATCGAACGGCCGCAAAGCGATAATATTCCCGGTGGCAGCGATGTTAACGGTGCCGCAGGCCATTCGTCGCCGGCTGTGGCGGCATGCCGGCCGCGAGCTGGGCGTGGCATTTGGGTTCGCGGCGGTCAGCCGACTGGAGGAGCTCTTGCAAGGCCAACAAGCGAAGCGCCTGAGCCTGACCGGGGCGATCCTGGCGGAACGCGACAAAGCCGAAATCCGGTTGTGGCGGCAGGGCACGGGAGTCGCAGCGCTGCCAGAGGTGTCACTGGTGGTGCCGGGGGTGACCGCGGCGCCGGAGTGGGGCAAGGTGTTCCACGTGGAAGAAAGACCGTGGGCGGGGGGAGATCCCCGTCAGCTCGCCCGGGCTTACGCTGGGCCGGTGCTCGTGCTGGACGCTGATCGTGTCCCAGGGCCCGTGTCGATTCGTTCCCGGAAACCGGGCGATCGCTTCCGGCCCCTCGGCGCGCCGGGTGCAAAAAAACTGAAGGATTTCTTCATCGCTGCGGGCGTGCCAGCGTCTGAGCGGAGCCTGATCCCGGTGGTGGTTTCTTCCGGGGCGATCTTGGGTGTCGTGGGTTTTCGTCCCGACGATGCATATAAGGTGACAGAAGGCACAAGGCGCATCATGGTCATCTGGGCGGAAGCGGCGCCGGGCGTGTAGGAAACGATATAATGAGCGGCGTAGCTTTTAGCGCGAGAATCAACGCGGACCGGCAAGATATCTGTTAGTGCCAGCGACCAGGACTGGCAATGTCTGGGTCGAGGACGTACCGGCTTCATGATACAATAGGTTGATTTATGGCGCACAGCAGTCCGGGAGAAAGGAGGGTAACACGTGAATACCAGATACATCAGGAGTATAGCGTTTTACCTGTTGCTCCTGTTCGCCGCCATCGCTTTCGCCCAGCTGCTGGGCTCGCGCACCTCGCCGGTACAGGAAGTGGAAGCCAGCCAGGTGTACAGCCTGGTCGACCAAGGCAAAGTAAAAAATGCCGTGGTGAGCAGCAACAAGGTCACGCTTACCTTGACAGACGGTTCCCAGGTATTTGCCTATTTCCCTGATGCGAGTACCGCCGGGAACATGCTTACCCAGAAAAATATACCGTGGCGGTACGACCCGCCGCGGGAGTCCATTTGGCCGACTCTGCTCAGCAGCTTGATCCCGACCATCATCATCATTGCGGCTCTGTTCTTTATCATGCAGCAGACCCAGGGCGGCGGAAGCCGGGTAATGCAGTTCGGGCGCAGCCGGGCGCGCCTGGTGACCAACGACCGGCAGCAGGTGACTTTCCAGGATGTCGCCGGCATTGATGAAGTGCTGCAGGAGCTGCAAGAAATCGTTGATTTCCTGAAGCATCCCAAGAAGTACATGGAACTCGGTGCGCGCATACCGAAAGGCGTGCTGCTCATGGGGCCACCCGGTACCGGCAAGACGCTGGTGGCACGGGCGGTGGCTGGCGAGGCCGGGGTGCCGTTCTTCTCCGAGAGCGGCTCCAACTTCGTGGAGATGTTTGTGGGTGTAGGTGCCTCGCGTGTCCGGGACCTGTTTGACCAGGCGAAGAAAAATAGCCCCTGCATCGTCTTTATCGACGAGATCGACGCCGTGGGTCGCCAGCGTGGTGCCGGTTACGGCGGCGGCCACGATGAACGCGAGCAGACCCTCAACCAGCTCCTGGTGGAGATGGATGGGTTCGGCATCAATGAGGGTATTATTGTGATGGCGGCCACGAACCGGCCGGACGTACTGGATCCTGCTCTTTTGCGGCCGGGGCGGTTCGATCGCCAGATCGTCATTGACAGGCCGGATGTGCGCGGCCGGGAGGCCATCCTCAAGGTGCACGCCCGCGGCAAGCCGCTTGACAAAGACGTGGACCTCAGCGTGCTGGCAAGGCGCACGCCTGGATTCACCGGTGCCGACCTGGCCAACCTGATGAACGAGGCTGCCCTGCTGGCGGCCCGGCAGCGGAAAAAGCGCATCGGCATGGCCGAGCTCGAGGAGGCCATCGACCGGGTGATCGGCGGCCCCGAACGCAAGTCGCGTATTCTTTCGGAACGCGAGCGTACCATTGTGGCTTGGCACGAGTCGGCGCACACCCTGGCCGCTCACCTGCTGCCACATGCGGACCCGGTGCATAAGGTCTCCATCATTTCGCGGGGAGCGGCCCTGGGGTACATGCTGCAGCTACCAGCCGGCGACCGCTATCTCGTCACGAAAGCCGAAATCATGGACATGATCACGACGGCGCTCGCTGGACGGGCGGCAGAGGAGATCATCTTCCACGAAATCAGCACTGGTGCGGAAGACGACCTCGAAAAGTCCACCAAAATGGCCCGCCGCATGATCATGGAGTATGGCATGAGCGACGAGCTCGGGCCGCTGACCTACGGCCGCAAGCAGGAGCTTGTATTCCTGGGCCGGGACATCGCTCGCGAACGCGATTACAGTGAGGAAGTGGCGGCCCGGATCGACCACGAGGTCAGCAACGTGGTGTCAAGTTGCTACGAGCGGGCCAAAGCCATCGTCTCGGAGCATCGCGACCAGCTGGAAAAGCTGGCCACGACGCTTCTGGAGAAAGAGACGCTGGAAGGGGAAGAGCTCCAGAACCTGCTCGCGGACTTGGCGGGGGCCAAGGCACCGGAGCCTCCCCTCGTAGGGCAGCCCGGGACGGGGCCCAAGGCGGCCCAGAAGTCCCTGCCGCCGCAGGAAAAACCCGGGCTGGTGGGAGCGGGTGCCTGACGGGGCGGGGAAAAGACCAGGGCCGCGGGCGAGGCGCTCGCGGTCCTATTTTTGACTCTGGTGTGATGGTGGATGAAACTACCGGTTACGCTGCGGTTATACCTGGTGCGGCTTGGGGCCAGGTTCATGATTCCGGGGCCGGTGCGGGAGATTGCCCGCACCCTGTCCTCCCATGGCCATGAGGCTTACGTGGTGGGCGGCTGCGTGCGTGATCTCGTCTTGGGGCGCACGCCGCACGATTGGGACGTGGCCACCGATGCCCCTCCGGCCGCGGTGATGAGTGTATTTCCAGACGTGCGACCCACGGGCGTGAAACACGGCACCGTGACGGTGATCATGCGCGGCATGCCCGTCGAAGTGACCACCTACCGCGTCGAAGGCCGGTACACCGACCGCCGGCATCCCGACGTGGTGCGGTTCGTGCGCCGGCTCGAGGACGATCTCGGGCGGCGGGACCTGACGATCAACGCCATTGCCTTGCACCCCGGCGGCCGTATCGTCGATCCGTACCGCGGTGTCGACGATCTGAAACGCCGCCTGGTGCGGGCAGTCGGCGATCCCCTGGCACGGTTCGACGAGGATCCCCTCCGTATGCTGCGGGCTATCCGTCTGGCGGCGGAACTCGTCTTCGACATGGATGAAAAGACCTATGAGGCCATCAAGGCCAAGGCGAGCCTCATCCGCAATGTGTCCGCGGAACGGATCGGCGAAGAGGTCGCCCGGGCACTGGTATCGCCTAAACCTGGGTTTGCCATGGAACTCATGCGCGAGACGGGACTCTTGAAATATGTCATACCTGAGCTTCTCGAGGGTTACGGTTTCCCCCAGAACGAGCACCACGCCTATCCCGTCTGGGAGCACAGCCTGATCGCCCTGGAAGAGATGCCGCCGGTGTTGCACTTGCGGTGGGCAGGCCTTCTCCACGACGTCGGCAAGCCGCGTACGGCGTCAATAGTTGATGGGGAGAGGCATTTTTTCAACCACGAGTATGTGGGCGCGAGCATGGCGGAGAACATCCTGCACCGGCTGCGGTTCGACCAGAAGACCGTGGAAAAAGTGACCCACCTCGTCCGGAATCACATGGCGTTGCATTACCAGAACGACATGACCGATGCCGCCATCCGGCGCTTGATCAGGCGGGTGGGGCTTGAGAACATGCCGGACCTTATCACGCTGCGCCGGGCGGACCGGATTGCCTCCGGGAAAAAGGAAGGAGAGCTTTCGAGCGGCACCGAGCTCCTGTTAGACCGCATACAGGCAGTGCTGGCGGAAGAGGCGGCCTTCAGCCTCAAGGACCTAGCCGTCGACGGCCACGATGTCATGGCAGTGGCCGGCATTGGTCCGGGGCCAACCGTGGGCAGGATCCTGCGTGCCCTGTTCGATGATGTGCTGGAAAACCCGCACCACAACACGCGCGAATATCTCCTGCCCCGGATCGTGGCGCTCAAATCGGAGCTGGCATCAGTTGCCAATACGGCAGGAAACGATCGGGTAAGTGCCGAAATGGACGTCCATGACCACCCCTCTTGACCGCGAACCGGAAGACTCCCACGAAACCGGGCCTGTAACCGCGACGACTTGGGACTTCATCGAGTGGCTCGTGGGCGGCAAGGCTGCCCTGGCCGGCTTTATCCTCGCGCGCCTGGGCACCATCGCCGCCCAGGCGGGACTGGACAGCGTGCAGATCGCCGTCTTGGCCGATCTGGTCTCACGGGCAGCGGCGACGCCAGGACAGGAATGGGTCGTACCCCTGACCGCACCCGAAGCGGGCGGGTACGATCAGGAGACCCTCCTCGTGGTGGAAAGCCTGGACAGGCAGGGAGTAGCGCGATTGGTTAACGACACCGCAGCGGCCGTCGATCTGGGGCCGCTTTTGGCTGCCATTGCCACCATGTGGAGTCGCTCCAGCCGGCGGCCGCGGTCCACCGTGGTGGCACCGGCGGTCGACCACCTCGAAAAGGTCTACCGGTATGCCGAGAAGTTACTCGGCCGGCCGCTTACGATATCGGAAATCGAGGCGTACCGGCGGTGGCATGAAGAATACGAGCTACCGTTGCCGGTGATCGTCGCCCTGTTGGAAGAGGCCTACGTGAAACGCGAGAAAAAACATCTCAGCTACGTCGAGACCATCGCCCGGTCGTGGTACGACCGGGGTGTCCGCACCATGGACGATGTCGATCGGGTCCTGCGCGAGCACCAGCAGGTCATGAACCGTTATGGAAAGATCATCCGCTATTTGAGCCTCGACCGTCTTCTGACGGTGCCCGAGCAGGAGCTTTTGCAGAAGTGGAGCCAGGAATGGGGATTTTCCGACGAGGTCATCATGAAGGCCTGCTCCACGGTCGTGAATACCAACCGCCCCAATTTCGCTTACATCGACCGCGTGTTGCAGCGGTGGTATCAGGAAGGCGTCCGCACGGTCGAAGACGCCGAAAAGGCGATGGCAGAGATCGCTGCCGGCAAGGAAAGCGGTACCGCCCGTCGCTCGAAAGGCGTCGACTTGTCCAAAATCCCTACCAAATACTAGCCCTGGGTTTGTGGGGGAGGGTCCCGGATGGCTGGTGTCGTGCCGTCGCCACAAAGGCCAACGGATGGTGAAGTATTGCTGGAGGATCTGGAGGCTGAACGCCGGCTGCTGGCGTGCGCCCTCCAGAGCGAGGAGGCCTTGGCAGAGGCGCAGGGATCGTTGGTGCCGGAAGACTTTTCGCATTTGCTGCACCGGCAGGTCTTCGAAATCGCTACGGCTCGTTTCGTCGAAGGCCAAAAAGTGGGCATTATCGAGGTCATGCGTGAACTCCAAAAGCGGGGGATCACGCTGGGGGTCGAGGAGGCTTCTTATCTTGAGCTTTTGGCTGACTCGTACGTGCCTACTACCAGTGTCACCTACTGGATAGAACAGGTCAAGGAAAAGAGCAAACTGCGGCAGCTGCGGCGGATCCTGGACCAGCTTTACGCTGCTTTGGGTGACCCGACGTTGACGGCGAAGGACATCCTGGCCCTGGCGGAGCAGGGCATCCTCGGGCTGGGGGCGGAGGAGGAAGTAAAAAAGATATTCAGCCCGGAGGAGTTCGCACAGCGCGCCCACCAGCGGGTGTGGGAGCGGATGCAGCACCCGAGCATCGTACAGGGACTTGACACCGGGTTCACACGCCTAAACGAAGCGACGGCCGGGCTCCAGCCTGGGGACCTCGTGGTGGTCTCGGCCGAGACCGGCCAGGGCAAAACCACCTTTGCCATGAACCTGGTGAAGCGGATTGCCCTGGACCAACGGCGGACGGTGCTTTATTGCAATACCGAGATGAGCGAGGAGCAGATGGGTGACCGCGCCCTCGCCATGCTTTCCGGGGTTGACCTGAATGCCATCCGGACGGGCACGCTGGACTTGGCCGGCATGCCGGCGGAGGAGGCCTGGGAACGTATCGCCGCGGCTGCCAACCTGCTTTACCAGGGAAAACTATACATGTCGGATGCCATGGTGGACCTGAACCTGGCCAAGATCGCAAGTCTGGCCCGCAAATACAAGCTGCAGTTTAACCTCGAGCTGCTGGTGGTGGACTACATCGGACGCCTGGAGGAGCCCGGTGACCGGCGCTACCAGCAGGAATACCAGATACTGGAACAAATCGCCAAGGGACTCAAAAGGGTGGCCCAGCAGCTCAAGATCGCCGTGCTGGTGCTTGCCCAGCTGAACGACATGGGCGACTTGGCTGGTTCTAAACGCATAAAAAACGAAGCCGATGTGCTTCTCAAGATCTACCCCATCGACTACGACGATAAAACGCAACTGAAGGAACTGGAAAAAGAAGGCCTGTACGGCAAGGCCAACTATTGGATCTGGGTGGACAAAAACCGTTCGGGAGAAGCGAATTTCAAGATCCCGGTCCAGTTCCACAAGAGTACGCTGACCATCCGCGAACTCCAGGGACTGCGGCGGGCCGCGCCCGGGGCGTGACCCAGCATGGAGAGGCTCGCCAGGATAGTTGCCCGCTTGCAGTACCGCATCACGTCGTACCTGCTGGAGCTGTCGCACGAGGGCCGGCTGGACCAGGACCAGGTGGATGCGATGCTGGACCTTCTGAGCCGGGGTCCCGAAATGGACCCCGACGCCTATCACGACGCCGTGGCCAGGATTTTGGAACGCGCCCAACAAGGCGGGCATGGTACAAAGTCCAATTGAAATGGCGATCGCGGCGTCTAGCTGCGTTTTTCGTGTTTTAGCCGGCTCCAGAAGGGACGCAGCACGGTCTTCAGTCCCGGCAATTCTTTTGCCAAGCGGCGGGCCAGTCCCGACGGTACGCCTTTGGCCACCATGGCCCGGTAGCACGCCTTTCTGGCCCGCCAGTGTTGCCAAATACCGGCGGTTACGAGCCAAAGCCCGCTACTGGCCAGAAGGGCTACGAGCACCGCCAATGCCCGTAGCCCCTGCCAAACAAGGATCAGCAAGGCATGCCCGCGCGTGCGGTGCGGCTTTGTTCCCGGCCTAGTCGTTACGATGCGTGTCATGGTGGACGAACGCGGGCCCTTGCGTTTGCTCCTGTATCGCCCTGATCGCGTCCGCAATCAGGTTTTTCTGGGCGTGCATGAACTCCTCCGTCATCGATTCTGCCATCTGCTGCGGTACTCCCGCATCCACCAGGCTCCGGTAGAATGCGGCCACGGAGCCCCCGAGCTCGCGGCCGATGACCTCGGAGTAAAGCCCGCGGAGCAGGTCGCGGATGAGCTGTCCGATTTTGGGCACTATCGCGTCCATGATCTTCGGTAAAGTTTCCGCGACGGCCTCGAGTTCCCGGATATCACTGTCGTCCGACATGGTCGTTGCCTCCTCCTGCCAAATTGGGGTTGCCACCGTCAGGCCTGCCGGCGCGGGTGTCCCGCTGCCCAGGCCATTGCCAGCCGTACGCCGCCAATCACCGGCTGCGTTGCCGCATGCACTAGCCATTGCTCCAGGCGCGCCGCCGGCTTTCCGCCCGAAAGGGCCTGCCGGGCGGACCGCAGGTGACCGACCAGTGTCCGCAAGGCCACGATGGGAAACAGGACAGGCCTCAAGGCCGCGATGGTGAGTGCGGCGAGGATGCTGCCGGTGTGCAAGGACGCCCGCCGGCGGGGGACGTTGCCCCGGGCGGCTTCCACCTGCGTCACCACCGCCTGCCACATGCGGTCTAAGGTCGCCTCGTCCGGTTCCAGTTGGTCGATGGCCTCGCGAACGTACCTCCGCATGGCGGCAGGCCGCGGCCGGTCACGCAAAAACACTTTTCGTTGCGGTCGCCGTATTGGAAGCACTTACCCCACCTCCTTTGGCGAACGCCCAAGCGGCGCAGCGATCGTGTGCGGGCGGGGACCGGTGGCGGCCGCTGTGCGGTACGACGACAGCACGCTGGCCAGACGCTGCCGGGCATTGTGTAGGCGGCTTTTCAGGGTGCCGGTTGGCACCCCCAGTACCCGGGCGGCCGTTTCCTGGTCCAGGTCGAGGTAGTAGACGAGGAATATAGCTTGCCGGTACCGGACGGGAAGGGTGAGCAGTGCCGCCAACACATCCATTCTGGTCGCCTCGGGAGCGGGGGCATCGTCCTGGCTGCCCGGGTCGGTCATAAGCCCAGCTGGTCCGGTTCCTTTTGCCCGGCGCATTATGGCTGCCACCACGTGGTGGGTGATCCCGAATATCCACGTTGACACCGGGGCAGCGCCCGAGTACGAGGCGGCCGACCGCCAAACCGCCAGCATCGTGTCCTGGACGGCGTCTTCCGCCAGTTGGCGGTCGCCCAGGCTGAGAAGGGCGTACCGGTAGATGTGCGCGGCGTACAAATCGTAAAGCTGCCCAAAGGCGGTGTGGTCGCCGCGGCTGGTAGCCGCGAGCAAATCCTTTTCAGGCTGGTAATGATCCGCCGGATGGCCGCGCGCCGGCACCCGTATCGGTCTCCTTCCGTTTGCCGGTCTTGCGGCCGGCCGAGGTTTTGGTCCCGCTGACCCAGCATGGGCGTTCCATATGTGAGTGCCGCCGCGTGGCGGAAAGGTTCACCCGCCCGCCAGTCGAAATATGTCGATGCTTTTAACAAATACGGGAGCAGGAACCAGTGATTTTCTGGCCGAATTATGCTTTCACCCATCATGAAACCATTTCTTTTGCGGTGCGAAGAGCGAGGAGGAAAAGCCCATGTCTGAGGCGTCTTCCCCCACCAATAGCCGTCATGTGACCTTTGGTCAGGTTTTACGTCGGCGCGATTTTTTCCTGTTGTGGTCCGCCTATGGCGTTTCCTTTACCGGCGACCAGATCACCTACGTTGCCCTGGGGGCTTTGGCCCTTGTACTCACGGGCGGGCAGCCTTTGCAGATGGCCATCGTTCTGATGCTGGGGCGGCTGCCCTCGTTTTTGTTCGGGTGGGGAGCCGGTGTATTTGTGGACCGCTGGGACAAAAGGATAACCATGATGGTTTCCGACCTTATCCGGGCCGGGCTCATCCTGAGCTTGACCACGGTCCACACGGTCTGGACCGTGTACATCGTAACCTTCCTGGTAGCCACCGTCAGCACTTTTTTCGAACCGGCCCGCAACGCGGCCTTGCCCGAAACCGTGGCTCCCGAGGAGCTTCTGGTAGCCAACTCCCTCATGAGCACGGTCAATTCAATCGCCTCGTTTGCCGGATACGGCATTGGCGGGCTGCTTGTGGCCCTGGTAGGCTTCCGGGTGGCCTTTGTGGTGGATTTCTTCAGCTACCTGTATTCGGCCTGGGCTGCCTGGCGGTTGTCGGGATCGTACCGGGCGGCCGGGGAAAGCGAGGGGTCCCTGGCGGGTTTCTGGCAGGACGTGCGGGTGGGGATCGTCTACCATCGTGAAAACAAGGTCGTACTCTGGCTTTTAATCGTTTTGCTGCTGGGCATCCTGGCGATTGGCGGCTTCGACGCCGTGGGTGTGGTAATTGCCACCGCCATACTGGGCATGTCGCCGGTGGATGCCGGCAAGGTTTTTGGACTCTTTTCCACGGCCATGGGACTCGGCTCATTCCTGGGCGGACTGTGGCTTGGCCGCTACGGACAAAGGTGGCCCCGTCTGTGGTTGATCGGGACCGGGTTCATGGGCTGCGGTGTGGGAATGGGGGTGACAGCGTTTTCCCCCGACCTGAGTGTTGATACCCTGGTGTTCGCATTGCTTGGCTTTTTCAACATGCTCTTTTTCATCCCTATGACCACTTGGGTCCAAGAGGCTACTCCGCTCGAAGTGCGCGGCCGCGTATTGGCTGTTCGCTACATGGTCATGAACGGTGCCTTGGTGCTCACCATGGTGGGGGCCGGCCAGTTTGCCCAGGTGTTGGGCGTCAAAACCGCGATCTGGACCATGGCCATACTGGCGGTGCTGGCGGGAGCGGTGACTTGGTGGGTGCCCGCCCTGCGGGCAAAAGCGAGCCGGGTCCCGTCCCAGGATGCCACCGTGGCTATGTGAATCAACATCCTGCCAACGTTCTTTTCCGTCGAGGGGCTCCCGCACCATCATGATCTGCCTGTGCGCCAGCCAAACTAGCGCCGGGGGTGGCAGTGGGCATGCCAAGACAGATTCGCAGTCGCGTATTATCGGTGCAAGACATCAAGGACGACATCATGCACGAAGTCCAGGCACAACTGGAAAAACAAAAAGAGGAAATCCTGACTGCGTTGCGTGAGGCACTGCGCCAGGAACTTTTGGCGGCGCGCCAAGAGCCGTCCGGCGAGAAGGACAAAAATGCCAAGTCCGGACAAACAAACGCTGCCGGTGCGACGGGTGGGGCGGCGCCCGCACAAGCCAGTGCAAGCCAGGGCGACAAAGCCATGCAATCGCAGGACAACGGCGGCTCCGCCCAGGGGCCGGCGGGCCAGGGGCAGACAGCGACCAAGGACGAGGGCGCCGGTCCGGGGGGCGGCAGCGGGTTGGCCTTGTCGGGGATAAACCTGGGGGTTTTCAAAGCCCAGGTGCAAGCCCAACTCAGCAAGGAAATGGAAGCAAACCTGACAAAGCTGCGGCAGGTGATTACGGAAACCCAGGAGCTGGCGTACAAGCTTGAGGCCGTATTGAGCGGCGATGTGGGAGGGTTCGGCGTCACCCCCAAACAAGCGGCACAAAAAAAGAGTTCGCCGCCGGGGACCCAAAAGTAGCAGGGCATGGTGGTGGGAGGTTAAGGGTTTTCTCCTGGCGAATTACCGACAGGTTTGAAGCCGGGAGGGGGTAACATTGGCAGTGAACGCGGCCGGCGGTTCCGGGACGCGTGCCGCCGGTTCTAGTGTGCCGACCGTCATAGGTGAGAAAGGACTGAGTATTGCGGATGTCGTCCAGGTAGTGCGGGGTTTTGGCCGCGTGGTGCTGGACGCTGAATTAAGAGAAAAGCTTACAAAAAACCGCGCCGCCGTGGAAAGGCTCATTACCAGCGAAGTTCCCATTTATGGCATCACCACTGGGTTCGGGCGTTTTGCAGAGGTTTTTATTCCCGCCGGCCATCGACAGGAGTTGCAGCAGAAACTGTTGCAAAGCCACGCCGCTGGCGTCGGAGCGGTGCTCCCCCGCGAGGTCACCAGGGCCGCCATGTTATTGCGGGCGAACTCGCTCGGGCGGGGTTACTCGGGCGTGCGGCCAGTGGTTGTCGAGCGGCTGTGCGAGCTTCTGAATGCCGGGGTGCATCCTCTCATGCCGGAGCAGGGCTCCCTCGGAGCGAGCGGGGATTTGGCCCCGCTGGCCCACATGGCCCTCGTGCTTACCGGCGAGGGGGAGGCCGAGTTTGGCGGCCGGGTAATGCCGGGCCGCGAAGCCTTGCGGGCGGCCGGCCTGGCGCCCCTCAGGCTGGAAGCCAAGGAAGGTTTGGCCCTCATCAATGGTACCCAAGTCATGACTGCACTGGGTGTGTTGGCGTGGTACGACGCCATGCGGCTTCTGCAGCGAGCGAACCTGGTGGCGGGGTTGAGTTTTGAAGCACTGCAGGGCATCCCGGCTGCTTTTGACGAACGCATCGCGGCGTTGCGGCCCCATCCGGGGCAGTTATGGGCGGCCCGTGCCCTGCGCGAGACGGTACGTGAAAGCCGGCTCGTAACCGGTCCAGGGGAGCTCCGCGTGCAGGATGCTTATTCGCTTCGTTGTCTTCCCCAGGTGCACGGTGCCGCGTATGACGCTCTGTCATACATCGAGTCGATGCTGGCCCGGGAGATCAACGCGGTGACCGACAACCCGCTTGTGTTCAACGATCCCGACGAGATCATTTCGGGCGGAAACTTCCATGGGCAGCCGATTGCCCAGGTGATGGACCTGCTGGCCATCGTGATGACCGATCTTGCCGCAATGGCGGAACGGCGGATCGAACGTCTGGTCAACCCGCAGTATAGCGGCGGGCTTCCGGCGTTCCTGGCGGTGGATGGCGGGCTCAATTCCGGATTCATGCTGGCCCAGTACACGGCAGCGTCCCTCGTCGCGGAAAACCGCGTGCTTTCGCACCCCGCCAGTGTGGACAGCATCCCGTCGTCCGCCGGGCAAGAGGATCACGTCAGTATGGGCACGATTGCTGCTCGCAAGGCCAGAAAAGTGGTGGAAAACACTGCCGCGGTGCTCGCCATCGAGCTGTGCGTGGCCGCCCAGGCCGCCGACCTGCGGGTGGCAAAGCTCCGCGGCCAGGAATGGCGGCAGGCGCCGGATCCGGAAGCGGTGGCCTCGCATCTTGGGGCGGGGACACGGCGGGCCTACTTGGCAGTAAGGGCGAAGGTCCCGTTCATGGCCGAAGACCGGATCCTGGCACCCGACTTCGAGGTCGCCCAGCGGGTGCTTATGGACGATGCCGGCTGGGAAGCACTGGACTAGCCTTGGCGGTGTTTTCAGCTTGGCTTCTGCCTGTATAAATAGCCCACCCACACCGTAGGGATAACCGTGGGTGGTCGTGGGTGTACCTGTTTATGAACCGGCGGATGGCGCTCGTGGGGCTTGGGCTGGTGGTGGTCATGGCGGTCCTGGTCCTGAGCCTCCGCCTGGAGCGCACGGAAAAGGCAGTGGCGACCATTGCCGTGTATGCCGGCTGGGGTAGTGCCCCCGGCCAGCTTGGGTTGGCCAAGGCTCGCAACGGCGGCCTCGCGGGACCGGGTGGGCTGGCCGTTTTCCCCGACGGCAGCATCTGCGTGGCGGACAGGCAAAACGCGCGGGTGCAGTGCTGGCGGTCGGGCACCTGGGAGATCATGTGGAAAGGTGCCGCGGGCGAGGCACCCACCTTTTTGGCAGCGGGTAGCGATGGCACCCTGTGGGGAGCGACCACGGGGGGCGTGGTCTATGTCTACCGCGACGGGAAGAACGAAGCGGTGGCGACTTTGAACCCGGCGAGCCTGCCAGGTTTGCCTGACGTCGGCAAGATAGAGCGGCTCCAGCTCGAGGGGCTAGGCGTGACGGCAGACGGAAAAGCGGTGGCAGACATCGTGGTGCTTGGCCGCGCTGGCAGCTATCGTGCCTGTGTCCTGCTCGCCGACGGCGCGCCCGGACAGACGCTTTTTTCGGTCTACCAGCCTGCGCGCGGTGACAGCACGCGGACGCCGCCGGGCCTCGGACCAGGTGCGGTGGGCTCATGGGCTTGGCAGGCCGGCACGCTTTACGTGGAAACCAGAAGCGGCGAAGGTTTCGGGCGCACCGTTTTTGCCCTGTCAGGCCAAAGCCTCACCGGGTCGTTTACTGTCAACTTTCCGGAGGCAGTACGCGGTTTTCGGATTGTAGGGGGATGGCCAGGCGGGGTATATACTCTGACGTGGAACCAAGGCCCGGTCTACCAGGTGTCCAAGATTACGGCGGCAGGCCGCCGGGTCTGGGACGCGGTGGTGGCTCGCCCCGGCGAACAGGTGTGGGCGGCACAAGCGGATCCCCGCGGGAGTACGGTGGCCGTGCTCACAGGGAACGAAAGCGGCTGGCAGATCGTGCTTTTGCGTAGCGAGACAAAGTGGCGTTTGCACCTTCGCGGCCGCCAATGGCCGCGATGACATGTGGGGGGAAGCGTTTTGGCGATACTGGAGAGTATTCCGAATTTCAGTGAGGGGCGCCGGCCGGAGGTACTGGAGGCATTGGCCAAAGCCCTCACGCGGGTTCCGGGGGTATATTTGCTTGACCAGGAAGCGGACAAGGACCACAATCGGAGCGTGTTTACCATCGCCGGTGAGCCGGAGGCGGTTCTGGAGGCGGCCTTCGCCGCTACCGCCGAAGCAGCGCGACTGATTGACCTGCGGCATCACCAAGGGGAACACCCGCGTATTGGTGCGACCGACGTCGTACCGCTTGTACCCATCGAAGGAATCACGGTAGAAAAAAGCGTAGAGCTGGCGAGGGCCCTCGGGGAGCGCATCGCCCGGGAACTTGGCATACCGGTCTACCTCTACGAGGACGCGGCGACCACCCCGGCTCGCCGCAACCTGGCGGACATCCGCCGCGGCGAGTTCGAAGGCTTGCCGGCCAAGATGGCTGATCCCGCCTGGGCACCCGACTTTGGACCCGCGTCGCCTCATCCCTCTGCAGGAGCGACCGTGGTAGGGGTGCGGAAACCGCTCGTGGCTTTCAACGTTTACCTCGACACCAAGGATGTAAAAGTGGCGAAGGCTATTGCCAAGGCGGTGCGGGGATCGAGCGGTGGGCTGGTCGGTGTGAAGGCACTGGGGTTCGAAATCACGGAACGCGGTTGTGTGCAGGTGTCCATGAACCTCGTCGACCTCGATGCCACGCCGATCTACCGGGCTTATGAGCTTGTACGCGTGGAAGCCCGCCGTTTCGGAGTTGGCATCCTCGACAGCGAGATTGTGGGGCTGGTGCCGGAGCGGGCCCTGGTGGATACGGTGCGGTACTACCTGGGTTTGGCCGGATTCAAGGATGACCAGGTGCTCGAAGCCCGTCTTGCAAAGGCACAGAAGCCGGGCGGGGTGAAATCGGCGGCCGTTTCCGATCGCGACGGCAAAAACGCCGGTTGACCGCGGGTATGCACATGGAAACCAGAGCCGACCTTCTTGTCTACAACATCGGTCAGCTGTGCACGATGCAGGGGCCAGACCGGCCGCGCCGTGGTGCCGAAATGGACGACGTGGGCCTTTTGCGGCATGCGGCCATGGCGGTCGCGGGCGGGAAGATCGTCGCGGTGGGACCGGAGAAAGATGTGCAAGCCCTGGCTGACCAGGACACCCGCACGGTCGACGCGGGTGGGCGGGTGGTAACCCCGGGCTTGTGGGATCCCCATACCCACCTTTGTTATGCCGGCTCCCGCGAGGAAGAGTTCGCGTGGCGGCTGGCTGGGCGCGGTTATCTTGAGATTTTGGCCTCCGGCGGCGGCATTCTCAGCACCGTTCGTGCGACGCGGGCCGCCTCGGACGAAATGTTGGTGTCTCTGCTGCACAAACGGTTTTCCCAGGCCTTGGCGAGCGGAACCACCGGCATCGAGGTGAAATCTGGTTACGGGCTTTCCACGGTGGATGAGCTACGAATGCTGCGGGTCATCCGGCGGGCGGCGGGCGAACACCCGATCAGGGTGGTAGCCACGTTTCTGGGTGCGCATGCCGTTCCGCCGGAATTCCAGGGACGTGCGAATGACTACGTGCAGCTTGTCATTGACGAGATGATTCCGGCCGTCGCGGGTGCGCATTTGGCCGAGTTTTGCGACGTGTTTTGCGAAGAAGGCGTGTTCGATCTTGATCAGAGCCGCCAGATCCTGACCCACGCCCGCGCGGCCGGTCTTGGACTGAAGGTGCATGCCGACGAGATCGCAGCGATGGGCGGGGCCGAACTGGCGGCGGAACTGGGTGCCACCAGTGCGGATCACCTGATCATGGTTTCGCCGGAGGGCATGGCCGCCCTGGCCCGGGCAGGGGTGGTGGCCGTCCTTTTGCCTGGGACTTCCCTCACGCTTGGTTCCCGCTTTGCCCCGGCCCGCGAACTCATTGCGGCTGGCGTGCCGGTCGCCCTGGCTACGGACGGCAATCCCGGCACGAGTCCCACCGAATCCTTGCAGGCCGTCGTGCCGCTGGCGGCCCGCACCCTGGGATTGAGCCCCGAGCAGGTGCTCACGGCCGCCACCGTGAACGCGGCGTGGGCAGCCGGTCGCGGAGAGGTGGGAGGCGTGCTGGCGGCCGGGCGCCCGGCGGATTTTGTCGTCTGGGACGCGGCGGATTATCGTTACCTTTCGTATCACTACGGATCCAATTTGGCCCGTGAGGTCTATATCCGCGGCCGGCTGGTGGCCAGAGAAGGAGTGATGCTGATTGGATGAAGCGAACCTGCACGACTACGCTAGCATGTCGCTAGCACAGTTCCTTGACGAACTGGCGTCTGGCAATGCGACCCCGGGGGGCGGGGCAGCCTCGGCAGTGGCCGGTGCCATGGGGGCAGCCCTGGTGTCGATGGTGTGCCGGCTCACCATCGGCAGGAAAAAATACGCGCAGTATGAGAACGACCTGCAGGCGGTGCTCGCGCAGGCGGACCGTCTCCGCCCGCAGTTCATGGCGCAGGCCCAGGCCGACGCGGCCGCCTACGAGCAAGTGATCGCGGCCATGAAACTGCCCAAGGACACGCCCGAACAGGAGGCCACGCGCCGCCAGATACTGGAGGAGGCCCTCAAGCAGGCAACCACTGTACCGCTCCGCACGGCCACCATGGCCATGGAAGTGATGCGCCTGGCTACAGAGGTGAAGGCCAAGGGCAACAAGAACGCTGCCAGCGATGCCGCGGTGGCCTTCACACTCGGGGCCACGGCGTTCGAGGGTGGTCTGGCAAATGCGAGCATCAATATACTGCTCATCAAGGACCACCAGTTTGCGGGCGAAAAGGCGGACGCGGTGAACGCCCTGCGCCATGAATTTGAAGTTCTCAGGATCAAGGACGGGGCAACGGAGTAAAAACTGGAAAGTAGAAATCCACAAAATCTTGCTTCAGAGGTACGAGGTGATATCTTGAAGCCCGATATCGAAATTGCCCAGAGTGCTACCATGGCCCCCATTGGGGAGATCGCAGCCAAGCTCGGCATCCCGGACGAGTATCTTGAGCCCTACGGCAAGTACAAGGCCAAGGTTGACCTGGCACTGTGGGACCAGATCAAGGACCGCCCATCCGGCAAGCTCATCCTGGTGACCGCGATCACGCCCACCCCGGCTGGCGAGGGCAAGACAACCACCACTGTCGGTCTGGGCCAGGCCCTCGGCCGCCTCGGGGTCAAGGGGGCCATCTGCATCCGGGAGCCCTCTCTCGGACCCGTGATGGGCATCAAGGGCGGTGCGGCCGGCGGTGGTTACGCCCAGGTCGTGCCGATGGAGGACATCAATCTTCATTTCACCGGCGATATTCACGCCGTGACTGCCGCCCACAACCTGCTGGCTGCCATGATTGACAACCACCTGCAACAAGGCAATGCACTGAACATCGATCCGCGCAGCATCACCTGGAAGCGGGCCATGGACATGAATGAGCGTGCCCTGCGGCAGATCATCATCGGCCTGGGCGGCAAGTCGCAGGGCGTGCCGCGGGAGGACGGCTTTGTCATCACGGCGGCTTCCGAGATCATGGCGATTCTCACCCTGGCTTCCGACCTGGAGGACCTCAAGGAACGTATCGGGCGCATAGTGATCGGCTACACATATGACGACAAGCCGGTTTATGCCCGCGACCTCAAGGCGGCCGGGGCCATGGCTGCCCTTTTGAAAGATGCCATCAAGCCGAACTTGGTGCAGACGCTCGAGAACACGCCGGCGTTCGTACACGGCGGACCGTTCGGTAACATCGCTCATGGCTGCAACAGCATTATCGCCACCCGCCTGGCCCTTAAGCTGGCGGACTACGTCGTGACCGAGGCAGGCTTTGGTGCCGATCTCGGCGGCGAGAAATTCTTCGACATTACCTGCCGGGCCGGTGGCTTCACCCCTGACGCCGTGGTAGTGGTGGCAACGGTACGTGCCCTGAAGATGCACGGCGGGGTCGAAAAAGAAGCCCTCGGCGAGGAAAATGTGGAGGCGGTACGCCGCGGCTTTGCCAACCTGGAAAAGCAGGTTGAGAACATGGAACGCTACGGGGCACCCGTGGTGGTAGCGGTGAACCGGTTCGGGCAGGACACCGACGCGGAACTTGGTGCCTTGTTCGAGCTTTTGCAGGCCCGCGGTACGCCGGCGGCTTTGTCCGACGTGTTTGCACGCGGCGGCGAGGGTGGCGTCGACCTGGCGAAACTGGTGCTCGACACCATCAAGACCAAGCCGGCAAACATTAAGTTCCTTTACGATCCAGCCCGGCCGATCAAAGAGAAAATCGAGACGATTGCCCGCGAGATCTATGGCGCGGACGGCGTTGATTACACCCGCGATGCCGAGCGTGATATCCGCCGGGCCAAGAAGGTTGGTGCGGATACCATGCCGATCTGCATGGCGAAAACGCAGTATTCACTTTCGGACGACGCCAAGCTCTTGGGGCGGCCGCGCGGGTTCCGGATCACGGTCCGTGAGGTGAGGGTGTCAGCTGGTGCCGGCTACGTGGTGCCCATCACTGGTGAGATCATGACCATGCCGGGCCTGCCCAAGGAACCGGCGGCAGAGAAAATCGACATCGACCGGGACGGCAAGATTCATGGCCTCTTCTGAGGAGATCCCGGCACAGCGCCGGGCCTTAGCACAGGCGGCCGTGTACTACCAGATGGCATTCACCCACGGCAAAGCCTTTTTGGCCATGGCCCGGGAAGAACTCGCGGCGGCCGAGAAGGCCGCCCGCGAGGCCGGGGACGACGAGGCGCTGGCCAGCGTGTATGGCTTATGGGCAAGCGTGCTTCGCACCGAAGCGGGGCCGGAGGCCATCGCCCAGGCGGTCGACTACGTCCGGCAACAGGTGGAGCTTCTCGACGCGACTGGACGGTCTCGTGCAGCGGCCGAGGCCATGGTGAGCCTGCCAGCTCTGTACCGCGACCTGGCGACCGTGGACCCTGCCCACAGTCTCGCGCACGTGTACGAGGGGCTGAAGGCCGGCGAGGAAGCCCTGCGCCGCGCGAGCGAACTTGATCTTCGCAGCGCCATGGTAGCAGGGTCGACCTACCTCGGTGACCTCTGCCTCATGCTGGCGGATGCCGACCGCGAGCGGCAGGACGAACACCTGCAGGTGGCCGCCGGCCTGTACGGCAAGGCAGATGAGCTGGCCACCCAGGACGACCGGGACGGCCAGGTGCTGGCACGCTTGGGGCTTGCGGAGACCTATATCCGCATGGGCAAAAACCTTGACGGGGCGCGGGATTTCCTGCAGGAGGCCTTGGATTTCTACTCTCGGCATGAGGGCGGGGAACTCACCTACCAGGTCGCCTACGTTTTTAGCCTCATGGCCAGGCTGGAGGACGCGCTTGGCGACCACCAGGCGGCCCGCACGCACCGCGAAGAGGCTATTTCGCTGTGGCGGAACCTCGGTTTTTCTCCGGAGGTGCACACATGAGGTGATGGAGCCACCAGCATCTGTAGGCGCGCCGTTGCTGTCGCAAGATATCTCGCCGCGCAGCCTCCGGCAACACGGCCTTCGTTATGGGGTGCTCGGACGGGTGCTCGACTACCACGCCAGTATCGGTTCCACGAACGAGCAGGCCCGTGCCTTGGCAGCGGCCGGCTGGCCCGAGGGGACGGTGGTACTGGCCGAAGAACAGACTTCGGGCCGGGGCCGCAAAGGGCGCGTGTGGCATTCGCCACGCGGCGAGGGGATATTCCTTTCTGTTCTCCTCCGCCCGCCGGGTGACGCCCTGGAGGTGGCACGGCTCACCCTCGTGGCCGGCGTGGCGGTAGTGGAAGCGGTGGAGGCGACCACCGGCGTGCGTCTCGGATTGAAATGGCCGAACGACCTTTTGTATGAAGGAGCAAAGGTCGGTGGCATTCTCACCGAAAACACAAGTGGCGGTCAGGTCATCATCGGCATCGGCATCAATGCGAACCAAACGGAATTCCCCGCGGAGCTAAAAAACAAAGCCACTTCTTTATTACTAGCCACAGGCCACCCGGTGGACCGTGCCGCCATTGCGGTGGCTTTGCTGCAGCATCTTGAGGCACTTTACGGTGCGTTTCTGGGCGGGGCGCTCAGTAGCATCCTTGATGACTGGCGGCGGTACAGTGTCACCCTCGGGCAGCGGGTGCGGGTGGCGGTCGACCAGGATGTCCTGGAAGGCGTTGCCGTCGATATCGACGACCACGGGGCCCTGATTTTGGAGGTCGAGGAAGAAGGCGTGGCCCGCACGCAACGTCTGTGGGCGGGCGAGATCACCATGCTGCGACCGGTCTGAGCCCGCCTGCGGGGTTTCTGTTCGTCACCGGCGCGGAGGGCCGACAGGTGGGAGGTGGGCGGCGTGTCGGGGACCATCACAGATGTACCGGGTGTGCTGATCGGGCATTACACGGACGAAGAACGTTATACAGGCTGCACGGTTGTCCTCACGCCGGCGGGGGCGGTCGGCGGCGTGGATGTGCGGGGATCTGCGCCTGGCACACGCGAGACCGACCTTCTGCGCCCTGAAAACCTAGTGGACAAGGTGCAGGCAGTGGTTCTGGTCGGCGGGAGCGCTTACGGGCTTGCTGCTGCATGTGGTGTTTCCGACTGGCTGGCGGAACACGGCTACGGATTCGATGCCGGCGGCATCAAGGTACCAATTGTGCCGGCGGCGGTGCTGTTCGACCTTTCATTCGGGCCTTTTGCCTACCCTGGGCCCGCGGCCGGCTACCAGGCTTGTGTCTTTGCCACGGCAGGAGGTTTCCCCCGGGGCAACGTCGGGGCCGGTACCGGCGCCACCGTCGGCAAGGTGCTCGGGCCGGCGCAGGCGATGAAGAGCGGGCTTGGCACCGCTTCTCTCCGGGTGGGGGAAGCCGTGGTGGGTGCGGTAGTGGCCGTGAACGCCTTGGGCGATGTGATCGATCCCGCGAATGGACAGATCCTGGCCGGCACCCGAGCACCGGGCGGCACCAGGCTAGCCGATTCGGTCGCCATTCTCACCGGTGCCGCATTCCATGGGGAGCACCAGCCGCCGGCTGCTGGTCAGAACACTACGATCGCAGTGGTGGCTACCAATGCTGCCCTTACGAAAGCCCAGGCCAACAAAATTGCCCAGATGGCACACGACGGGCTGGCCCGCACCATTAGGCCTGTGCACACGATGTGGGACGGCGATACCGTATTTTGTCTCAGCACAGGCCAAGTGCCCGGCGACGTGAGTGTGATCGGGACGGCAGCGGCCGAGGCACTGGCACAGGCAGTCATCGATGCCGTCCGCAGCGCCCGCGGGGCGCTCGGCATACCATCCTGGTTTGACCTCCACACATCGGTATAGGGAACATACCCATGCCAGCAGGGCTTTCACCCTACTCCGTTATGTGTTTAGGGTGGTCTTGAGAATACGATTTCCGACGTAATGGCTCCAAACAGGGGTGAGGCTATACTGACGCTGGAGTAGCCGCAAACGCGCGACAAATAGCGTTGTAGCGCATGTGCCCGTGGTCGCGTACCCGTGGAGGCGGAGGCCGGAGCGCTGGTTGAAGAGCCCCGGCGTGCTTTTCCCCCTGGGGTCGGAGGGGGAAAAGTCGGCCTCCCGAGCGCTACGCACGGAGGTGCGTCCTGTGTAACGCCGGGCCTCTATCTCAGTACGAAGGAGGCGGTGTTCAATGTCTACCAACCTGCGGGGCCGCAGATGGGCAATCGGGGTGGTATTGGCAGCAGGCGTAATCCTCATGGGCACCCTGACGGTGTATGCCCTTGCTCCGTTCACCGATGTGGCCGGAAACAGTTACGAGGGTTACATCTACGCCGCCGCGACGGCGGGGATCATCAAGCCCAGCGCGGACGGCCTTTTCCATCCCGACGATCCCATTCTGCAGCAAGATTTTGCCGTCATGATGGCCAATAGCGGCCACCCGGTGACGGTTTCCGCATCGTCTAGCACCCTGACGCGCGAGATGGCCTGCAACCTGATCGCGAACGCCTTGTGGCCGGGCGAACTCGCGGCCCTGCAGCCCCAGGGGATCCAAAGCATCCTGGCGGGATGGTCGGACGGGGCGGCGGTCAGTCCAGCGGACCAGGCCGCGGTAGCCCTGGCCCTGGAGAAAAACATCCTGCCGAGCACATCCACACAGCTTAAGGTCATCAATCCCCAAGGCATTGTCACGCGTGGCGAGGCTACTTACATTCTGTTGACGGCTCTGGGCATGGGCCCAGAGGAGGGGGCCCACTTCCAGGTCGGTGCCTACGTGGGTTCGCAGGCCTGCCTGGGGTGCCACCTCGACAAGTACGAGGGGTGGAAGGACACCGCGCACGCCAACATGATCCTGGACGCGCGGCAGCCTGGTGTAGTGCAGGCGGACTTTTCCACGCTGCCTGACCAGTCGCTGGTGAACTATTACCGTAACGCCCACTACACGGTAGCCAACACCACCCAGCAGCGGTTCTTGTACGAGCTCCCGAACGGCACGCATGTCTACCTGCCTTACAGCTGGGACACCGTCAACAAGAAGTGGACCCAGACTGGCGATCCGCAGAAGTGGCAGACGGCGACCCCCTGGGAGGTTTCGTGCGCGCAATGCCACACCACCGGGTATGATGCTACGACCAAGCATTACGCCGAGGTAAGCATCACATGCGAGACCTGCCACGGACCTGGCAAGGACCACATCCTGGGCCACGGTGATACGAGCAAGATCACGCTGGACTACTCGGCCAACACGTGCGCCAAGTGCCATGCTGACCGCGGCCAGTACACGACGTGGGAAAAGAGCGCCCACGCCGAGGCCCTGCCGAGCCTGAAGTCCAGCGGTCATGCCCAGTCCAGCTGCTTGGCGTGCCATTCCACTGAGTACATCCTGGCTCCGGACGGTGCGAAGCCCACGCTGGCAAGCGTCACGACGAGCCTGACCTGCGACGCCTGCCATACCGTGCACTCCGCCGGATACGGGCCGGAAGGTGCCCAGCTGCGGCTGCCTCCTGATCAGCTCTGTGCTTCTTGCCACAACGGTTCGCTCAAGGGTGTCGCGTTCACGCCTGGTTCCACGGTGCACCACGACTCGGCCGAAATGTTCGCCGGGGTGGGGGCGCCTGGGGTGCAGCCTGATGCATCGTTCCATGCCAAGGCCGGGGTCACGTGCGTGGATTGCCATGCTGTCGTCACTGGTACGGGGCATGCGGCCGGGACGAACCACACCTTCCAGATCGTGATGCCGAAGGACGCTGGCACTCCTGGTGTGCCGAACGATTCGTGCACCACCTGCCACAAGGATTCCACCCGGGCGGCCCGTCAGGCTTATATCGATGCCTGGCAGGCTACCACCAAGGCAGAGCTGGACAAAGCGAACGCGTTGCTGGCCCAGGCCCAGGCCATCATGAAGAACAACCCCGGACTGCCGGCGACCCTCACGCAGAAGGTGCTGACCGCGGTTACGGACATCAGCTGCGTGCAAGCGGACGGCAGCATGGGTGCCCACAACTTCGACTACGCGATGAAGACCTTGCAGGTGGCGGAGGACAACCTGCAACAGTTCCTGGCCTCTGTCAAGTAGCTTTATGCCGGTGCCCTGGGCCGGCTCGGATAGCCGGCCCAGGGGTGCCCGGTCTTAACGCCAGGAACCGTTTATTTCGCAGAGTTTGTGATCAATTTCACAAGAGGTGGCACGAGCCACGCTAGGCCCGAGCCCACCTCCCGTGGGGGAGGGACGGTTGTGGACGACATTCGCTGCGTTTGCGGGAAACTATTGGCAAAAAGGCAGGGGCACACCATCATCATTAAATGCCGGCATTGCAAGCGGTTTATTGCTATCAACCTGGACGGAACCCAAGTACTGCCCGAACAGGCGGCGTCTTGCGACGCGGCACCGGCAGATAACCAGTCAAGCCGCGAACAACTTCCAGAGCCGCCCTCCCTCGCCGGGCGGTCGGTATCGGCAGACTGATGCCTGTGGCCCAGTCCAAGCCCGGAAAGGAAGGTTGAGGCCATGGCGGCGCTAGGAGATGCAGCTCTGGTAGTCGGGTTTTTGCTAGCCCTGTACGCTACGGTTGCTGGTATTCTGGCCTTCCGGGAAGGCGGGCAGTACCGGCAGAGCTCCCGGCGGGCGGTGTGGGCGCTAGCTGCCAGCCTGACGCTGGCGCTGCTGTCACTGGTCGTACTGTTTATCCGCAACGACTTCTCGGTGGCTTACGTTTTTGCCCACAGTGCAACCTACCAGCCTTTGTTGTACCGTATCTCTGCGGTGTGGGCGGGCAACGAAGGCTCGTTGCTTTTGTGGGCCTGGCTTTTGGCATTCTACGCGGCGCTGGTGGCCGCCGGGCCGCGTACGCTCGGCGAGGGCTTTCATGACCTGGTGTTGGCAGTCATGTCCTTGACGGCTGCTTTTTTCACTGGGCTTGTGCTCTTTAGCGCCAACCCGTTTGCTCTGGCTCCGGCCGGCGCGAGCGAGGGGGCGGGGATCAACCCGCTACTCCTCAACGCCGCCATGATTTGGCACCCGCTGTTTCAGTACCTTGGTTATGTCGGCGTGACGGTACCGTTTGCGTACGCCGTGGCAGCCCTGGTCAAGGGGCAGTCTGGCGACGACTGGGTAAGGGCCGCCCGCGGCTGGTCGGTCTGGGCATGGTTTTTCCTCAGTGCGGGGATGCTCCTTGGTGCGTTGTGGGCGTACCAGGAACTGAACTGGGGCGGCTTCTGGGGGTGGGATCCGGTCGAGAACGCGGCCTTGGTGCCCTGGCTTTTCATGACGGCCTACCTCCACAACGCCATCGTCCAGGATAAACGGAGCATGCTGCGTGCGTGGTCGCCGATCCTCATCACGGCGACCTTCCTTCTTACCATACTGGGCACTTGGCTCACCCGCACCGGCGTAATTAACTCGGTGCACAGCATGATCAACAAAGAGCAGATTTACCCCATCGCGATTTTTATGGTGTTGGTCGCGGTTACCGCCGTCGGCCTCATTGCATGGCGGTGGCCAAAGCTGAAGGACAAAACCGAAATGGGCTCTTTGCTTTCGAAAGAGGGCGGGTTTGTCCTCAGTAACCTGGTGTTTGTGGCTCTGGCGTTGGCCGTTCTGATCGGTACGTTGATGCCCCTTTTCGCCCGGCTCGCGGGGCGGGGTGACGTGGCGGTCAGCCAGACCTATTACCAGGAGATCAGCGCCCCGCTGGGGCTTCTCTTGGCAATCCTGATAGGCATCTGTCCGGTACTGGCGTGGCGTTCGTTCCGCTGGCGCACTTTCCTGCGGGCGTGGCTGTGGCCGGCCATCGCGGGGATCGCCGGGTTTGTTGCGACGGCCTTCCTGGCCGGATGGGCGCACTGGACGGTGGGGCTGGCCGGCGGGGCAGTGCTGGCCGGAATTGGCACCCTCATCCGTGAGCTCGTGGTGAGCACGGCTGCCCGGGCGCACGCCACCGGGGAGGCTTGGCCGCTGGCCCTTTCCCGGGTAGTGGCCAAAGACCGCCGCCGCTTTGGCGGGTACCTGGTACATGCCGGCATCCTCCTCATGATCATTGGGATCGTGGGGGCGGTGGGGTTCCAGGTGGTGCAGAAGGGTACCGTGGTTCCGGTAGGCGGCCAGATCACCGTCGGTGACTACACCATCGCCTACCAGGGCCTACATGAACAAGACTATGGTCCGGTGGCCCGGGTGTTTGCGGATGTGACCGTTTCGCGTGGCGGGCGCGACCTGGGTCATCTTTACCCCGCCAGAATGTACTTCCCTGGTGACCAGACGACAAGCGAAGTGGCCATCCGGGGATCACTCGCGGGTGACGTGTACGTAGTGTTGGACGGCTGGACACAGAACGGGCAAAGTGGCGGGTTTACCGTGTACGTCAACCCGCTGGTGGCGTGGCTCTGGATCGGCATGTATGTGCTTCTGGCCGGCGGGCTCCTCGCGGCTTGGCCAGGCGCCAGCAGGGTGGCGGTACCGGTGCCGGCGCGCGTGCTGGCCCGTGGCGCCACGGCAACGGGGGTGAGCGGCTGATGGGCTACCACCTGGGGGTCTGGATACTGGTTCTTGGGCTGGTGGCGGCGGTGTTTGTGCTCTGGCCGCTCGCGCGTCCGGCTCCGGAGGAGGCAGGGGAGGGCGGCCACCGGCAGGCACAAGCTGGCCTCGTGAGCGGGCTTGCCCGCATCGAGGCGGAGCTCGGGGAGCTCGAGGAGGACTATGGGGCTGGAAAGATCGCGCTTTCTGATTACCAACGCCTGCGGCTGGAGCTCATTGACCAGGCGGCCGTCCTGGTGGCGGGGTACCGGCCCGTGAAGCGTGCCCGTGTAACCGCAAAAGAACCGACGCCCAAAACCGCCGTCGCCAGCCCGGAAGTCGAGTTCTGTCCGTACTGTGGCGCTGCCCGGCTGTCCCCAGACCAGGCTTTCTGCCACCGCTGCGGTCACAAGTGGCCGGCCTGAGGGCGGGAAAGGAGCAAAGACCATGAACCATGCCAACAGCCATCGCTTTTTCCGCTGGGTACGATTCGCCGCGGCCGTGCTTTGCGCCGTGGTCCTTTCGGCCGGCGGTGCCCTGGCGGCGTCGCAGACCCCGCCCGGTGTCCAGGTAGCCGTGGAGCATATCATTATCATGCCGGGTCAGGGAAGCTGGTTCATCACTGACGTGATCAGTTTCGACAACTCCGGCGCAGCCGTGGCCCCGGTGCATGTGTCCCTGCCAGAGGGGTTCACCGGGCTGCAGTTTGCCTCCGGCGTCGACCAGAGCAAAGCGGTCTTAGGCAAAGATGGCTTCGACTACTCACCCGGTCTGCCTGCCGGTCAGACGACGATGGTGCTCGAATATGGTTTGCCGGCGGGGGGTAACGGCAACGCCATACGCATACATAAGTCAGTAGACATTCCAGTCACGCTGCTCTTCGTGCTGTTTCCGAAGGACTTCGGTACCACAACGGTGAGCGGCAGCGCCCTGGTGCAAGGGGGCGACGCCACCATCGACAACCAACAGATGTCCCAGTTCTGGGCCCAGGATCTGCCAGCAGGTAGTGTCTTCGATGCCACCCTGACGTTCCAGGGCAGTAGCGGCGCCAGTGGCACTGCCAGCGGGTCGGGGTCCGCGCCCGCTTCATCCACTCCTACCCAGGGGAGCTCGGTAGCGATGGTTCCGGGTACCGCAATCCAGGGGATCTGGCTTGTGGTCACCGTCGGCTTCGGTCTTTTGCTCGTGGCCCTGGCTTTGGCGGCCATCTGGAGGCACCTGCAGGCCAGTGCACAGCCAGACCGGGAAGGGTCGCTCGACCGGGAAAAGTGGGCGCGCCTGTTTTTCTGGCAGGTGGACGCCCTGATGCACGGCCTGGTGGATGCCGACACGGCGAATGAGCTTCACGCTGACACCCCAGTCGCGGGGATCTCGGATGAAGAGCTGCGTACCATGCTCGGGCATGTCGATCAGGCCCTCCGGAACCTCGGGTACGAGAAATCGGAAGGTAGGGTTCGCACATGATCACGGAGGTATTAGGCGCCAGCCGAATTCGGGCGAATGCCCGCGCGTCAAATACATGGCGGACCGAATGCCGCCGGGGTGGATCGGCATTAGCATGTAAGCGGAAACGCAACTCATAGATCAGCCTGGAGGCACAAGACCATAGTCCAGAGGCTGGCTTCGCTTGAGGCCAGCCTTTGTGTTTTTGCACAGGAGGGAGCCCAGGATGCCCTATCTGCGGTGCCGTTGCGGGAAAATCCTGGCGGAGATCCGGGATGATACCGGAGCACCCCGCCGCCCGCGTTCTGGCGGGGAGTTGTCCGAAATGGGGCTGGGCCCCGGTCCCAAGGTCATCGCCATCCGGTGCCGTCACTGCAAACGGTACGCCATCCTGCGGGTGGAGGCGATCTCCACCCTCGAGTTTGCGGATTCGCTTGAGACGGATATGCCCGTCGCCCTGACCGGCCGGCCTGAGCGGGTCGCGAATCCGGCACGGGGCAGGGAGGGATGATCGTTGACCAGGCACGCAGGCCGTTTTGGAAACTGGCTGGCATGGGTTTTGGCCCTGAGCCTGCTGGCGGGCTTTGCGGGCTATGCCATCGTGCATCTTTCTCCGGCTGCCGAGGCCGCCCAGGGGGATTCATCCCAGGACGCCGTTTCACACGACCTGATCAGCCCGGCGTCAGTGGCTGGCCACGGGCTGCACGTGGCTTCCAGCGGTGCGAGTTGTGAAAGCTGCCACCAGGGCGAGGCGACCGTTCTCTACGCCAGCGTACACCGGACGGTGGGCTGCACGGATTGCCACCGTCAACTGCCGGACGGGTCCATGGCGATGGGCGACAACACCTGCACCACCTGCCATCAGGGTATCTATTCGTCGTTTCAGGATAGCGTCCACTCTACTGCCGCGCAGGCCAAGCTGAGCTGCGTGAGCTGCCACGGCTCCCACAGCATCCAGACCCCCGACCGGACCGCACAGACCACCGCGTGCGAAAGCTGCCATCAAAAGGAGTACCGGACCTACATCCACGATAACCACGCCCCCTCCGGTAGCGGTAAACCGGCTGCCACTTGTACGGACTGCCATGATCCGCACACTGCCCGGTCCGCACCGGAGGGGGCGCTTGCTCCCTCCGACCTGCAGTACACGCTGACCCAGTGCACGACTTGCCATGCCACGGTGGCGGGCACGGTGGCGGCCAGCGTGCATAGCACCCTGCCGGGTCTTTGCACAGACTGCCACACTGGTTATCACGACCAGGCTAATGCCGGCCGCTTCCAGCAGGTGGCGGCGGCCAGCTGCGAGAGCTGTCACCAAGAAGAGAGCGCCAGCTACCTTGCAGGGGCCCACGCGCAGGCGGCGGGCTCCGGGATCACTTGTACAGATTGTCACGGCACCCACGCGGTCGCGAACCCGACGGCCATAAAAGCCGATCTTTCCAAAACATGCGAGAGCTGCCACGCTGACGTCGCTCATAACCTCAAAACCAGTGCCCATGGGCAAGGCAATCTCAGTTGTCTAGACTGCCACAGCATCCATGCCACCACGGCGCCGGCGACCACCGGCAGTACGGCTGCCAGCAATGGCAATGCCCTGTGCCTCAGCTGTCACCAGGACGTGGCCTCCGATTTCCGGACCAGCAAACACGGCGAGGCGGGCGTGGCGTGCACGGCGTGCCATGACCCGCACACTACCCCCACCGCGACGGGCGGCAACGGGCAGGACCTCCTCCAGGCGGCCGGCTCCGCGTGCGGCGACTGCCACCAGGACGAAGGCAATAGCGTCAGCGCTAGCGTCCACGCTGATGTGGGCTGCGTCGGCTGCCACATCGCTGGCGGCGCCACCAGTTCTGCTGGTGCCGGGGGAGCCGCCGCGGCCGCAGGTGGCGGTGTGCACCAGAAACTTACGAACCTGGCCGGCCTGGCACAGCCCGCCGCCTGCCTCGATTGCCACACCGATATCGGGCAGTCGTGGGACGTGAACATCCACGGTACCGCCTATAACCTGGGTTCGGCGCGGGCGCCAACCTGCGTGACGTGCCACGGTGTCCACGACATTCTGCCCCCGGACAATCCTGCCTCCCGGGTCGGCAGTGCCAACGTGGCCAAGACGTGCGGAACTTGCCATACCGGCGCCACCGTCGCCATGGCAAGCGGACCGGAACACTTCGTAGTGCAGGACCGCCGTATCGGCGTGGTTTTCTGGGTCTGGGTATTCTTTGTCGGACTCATCATCTTCGACATCATCAAGGACGGTCCCATTGTGATTATGGAGCTGTGGAGGAGGTTTCGGGGACCATGACTGAGCTTTCGCCGCAAGACCGCATTTTGCGTTGGTCCTGGCAGCACAGGCTGCAGCACCTTGGGCTTTTGGTCAGTGTAGGTGTGCTCATCCTGACAGGATTTCCAATCAAGTACGCCTACACCACGTGGGGCAGGACCATGGCGGGGTTGTTTGGCGGGTTTGACCATCTGCTAGACGTACACCTTGCGGCGGCGGCCCTCATGGTGGTGGCCGGCCTTTACCACATCGGTTACATCGTCTATTACTGGCTGCGGCACGGCCCCACCTGGGATATGATACCCGGCCTCAAAGACGTTCGCGACGCCGTGCACCATGCCTTGTGGCTCGTGGGGCTGCGGCCGGACCGCCCGCGGTACGGTCGCTACAGTTACCTGGAAAAGTTCGAGTACTTTGCAGTTTTCTGGGGTTTTGTGGTCATGGGCGGGTCCGGGATTGTCATCCTCTTTCCGGGGTTTGCGTCCCAGTACATGCCGCGCTGGGCCGTGGATGCCCTGCGGGTAGTGCACAGCAACGAGGCCTTCGTAGCGCTGCTGTCCTTGGCGTTCGGTCATTTCTTTGCCGTGCATTTTGCCCCCGGTGTGTTCCCTGGTAGCACGGTGTGGCTTGACGGAACGACCACAGTGGCCCACATGGCGGAAGAGCATCCGTTGGAGCTGGAGGCAATGGGCATCGCGGTTCCGGAAGTGCAGCATACCACCACGGCCGGGCAAAGGCTTCTTCTGATCGCGGAGATGATCGGGTACACGTTGGTTACCTTCATTTTGCTTGACACTTTTGTCCCGATGTTCATAAACGCAGTGGCGAAGCCTTGAGAAGGCAGAGTCCTTGGGCCGGCGTGCGTCAGCAAGTGGAGGGAGGCGGATGTCCATGCCTGGTTCCGGGACGAAAGATGGCAAGACTGGCAATCGAGCAAAGCAGTACTCGCGGGCACGCGACCTCGCCCTGCGGTGGCTATTGCCCGTGGCGTTGGCGGGGTTGATGTGGGTGTTGGACCAGAAGGGGTGGCTTCCGAGGGTGTATCTCGACAGTGAGGACTTTTACGCAACGGGCACGAGTTCGTCTCACGTAAGCACGATGACGTCGATCCTGACTGTGCTGACGGCCGTGTGGGCGATGGCTGACCTGGCTTTCCGCACCCGGCGGACCCACACTGCCGCGGTGCCCCTGCAGGCGTCTATGCAGCAGGAGCAGTCGCCGGCTTCGGTACACTCAGCTCCGGGGCGGGGAATTCAATTGCACGCCGGCACGCCTGGTGGCGGGTCTCGTCTTCTCGTGGCAGTGATCGGCCGCACCGTACAGCTGATCATGACCGGGGTTTTTTTGGCGGTAATCGCGACGATGGCGGCCGGGGTTTTCTGAACTATGAAATCAGCTGAGCAAGCACCGGGAGGGTACGCGGCCGGGCCCCCTTTCCGGGTGATTGCCTACGTCCAGAACGAATACCTGGGCCGTGGCCTCGAGCAGATGCTGCGTGGCCATCCCGAGGTGAGCATCCGGTTTGTGCGGCCCGACAGCCGGCTGGCTGTGTGCGAGACGATGGCCTACGACGAGCCTGACCTGATCATCGTGGAAGATTCGCTGCCATGCCTTGCGGACGTGGTGCGGTCACGCAGTACCACGCCCGTGGCCATGATCGGGCTCAAGCATAGCGGCATCCGCGTGTATTTCTCGGCCTATTTCAGTCTTGATTCCACGCAGGATCTTGACCGGGCGCTGCAGTTCATCCGGCAGCTGAAGGCACCGCCTTCGCTGCCGGCGTGGCGCCAGGAAGACCTATCGGCCGGGCCAGGCTAGGATTTGGCTGCCTCTGCGAGCTGCTCGAGTTCATCCAGGAGTCCATTCATTACGTCCAGCGCCTGGCGAACCGGGTTCGGGGTAGTCATATCCACACCGGCCCGTTGTAGGATGGCGATGGGGTAGTCCGAGCCGCCGGCTTGCAGGAATCCGAGGTACCGCTGGGCGGCCTCCTCGCCCTCGTTTTGTATGGCCTGGGCCAACGCCATGGCGGCCGAAAAACCGGTAGCGTACTGGTAAACGTAGAACGCGTTGTAGAAATGCGGGATGCGCGCCCATTCGAGGTCCAGCTCCGGCTCAACTTCCATTTCCGGCCCGTAGTACCGCACATTGAGCTCGTGGTATATCTGGCCGAGCGCCTCCGCGGTAAGGGGCTGCCCGCTTTCGACCTGCTCATGCACGATCTTTTCGAACTCCGCGAACGTGGTCTGACGGAAAAGCGTGGTCCGGAACTGTTCGAGCTGATGGTTCACCAGGTAGAGGCGTTTCTCTGGTTCCGGGCACCGCCGGGACAGGTGGGCCGCCAGCAGGGCCTCATGGCAGGTGGATGCTACCTCCGCGACAAACGTTGCGTAGTCTGCGTATACGTGCGGCTGGTGCCCATACGTGTAATAGGTGTGCATCGCGTGCCCCATTTCGTGGGCCAGGGTGAAAAGTGAGGATACGCCGGGAACATAGTTCAGCAAAACATATGGATGTACGCCGTAAGCTCCCCAGGAGTAAGCACCGGCCGTTTTGCCCCGGTTTTCGTACACGTCCACCCAGTGGTTTTCCAGACCTTCCGATATGGCCTTTTGATACGATGCGCCCAGGGGGGCCACACTTTGCACGACGAGATCCTTGGCCTCCTCGTACGGGATTTCCATTTCCAGATCGGGCACGAGCGGCACATACAGGTCGTAGGCATGCAGGTGGTCGAGTCCCATCAACCGGCGACGGATGTGCATGTACCTGTGCAGCAACGGCAGATGCTCGTTCACCGTCGAGACCAGCTGGTCGTAGACGCTCATGGGAATGTTATTCGGATACAAGGCCATTTCACGTGCCGACTCGTAGCGGCGGACACGGGCGTAAAAAACGTCCGTTTTGACGCTGGCATTGAACGTCGCGGCCAAGGTGTGTTGGAACGACCGGTAGGTCCCGTACACGGCTTCGAAGGCGTCGCGGCGGACCCGCCGGTCCTGGTTTTCCAGGAAGTGGATAAATCGGCCTTTGGTGACTTCCACGTCTTCACCAGTTTCGCTTTTAATGCTGCCGAAGCGCAGATCGGCGTCATTCAGCATGGTGAAAATATCCTCGGGCCCCTGGGCGATCAGCTGGCTCTGGGCGAGCAGGGTCTCCTCTTCCCGGCTCAGGGTGTGCGGCTTTTGCCGCCTGATCTTGGCCAAGGCGAACCGATACAGCGAAAGGGCCGGCGTCTCCTTCAAAAAGCCTGTGAGGCGTTCTTGCGGAATGCCGAGGATTTCCGGCACCAGATACGCGGTGGCGGTCGCAGCGTCTGACCACAGCGTTTGGGCACGGTCGGCGAGGGCCTGGTAGGTGGCGTTGGCGTTGTCTTCGTCCCGCCGCATGCGGGCGTAAGCGTACAGCCGCTCCAGGACGGCCTCTAGTTCATCCGCCGCCTGCAGGGCGGCCGCGAGCGTGTCGCCTGCTTCCCCGAGACGTCCGGCATACTGGCTCATGCCGCGCATCTTTTCCCGCGCCAAAGAAAAATCCTGTTCCCAGGCCGGCAGGTCGGGATAGATATCTTCGAGCCGCCACTTGTACTGCTCTGGTATCTCGCTCCGGTCGGGCAGCTGGCCTTGCGGCCGCTTGAATGTGGAAGCCATCCTGCTCACCTCGCGATCCTTTGGCGCCGGCTGCGGCGAGCCAAAATAAGGGCACGCGTTTAAGGCAGGATCGCACCCGCGCCGCCACGTATATAATGAGTCGAAAGGTCGCTTCCCAAAGGCCAGGAACCAGGGCCGCCACCACCACCGTCGCGGGGTGGATGGCTGGGTCCATAGGCAGCGAGTTCTTGGACGGGGAACGGCCGGCAGTCCGGCATCGCCGGCAAGGCGAGCTGGAACGGAGGTGCAAAGTGCATGCGTATTGCGGTGCGTCAGTTGGTAGTAGGTGCCATTCTTGGAGCCCTGTCCATTGTACTTTCCATGACGCCCATCGGTTTTATCCCAGTTCCCACACCCGCCGGCGCGGCTACCACTATGCACATTCCAGCCATCCTGGGCGGCATTCTCGAGGGACCGGTTGTGGGTGCCTTCGTCGGGCTCATCTTCGGCCTCACCTCTTACCTGCGTGCCGGCACGGCCGCTTTTGCCGACCCCCTGGTGGCGGTGGTGCCACGCATCTTCATCGGCGTGGTCGCTTATTACGCCTTCCGTGCCGCCAGCGGCCCTGTAGTACGGTCGCTTGTCGCGGCGGTCATAGGGCTGGCGGCTGGGGATACCGCCTTCCGGGCCGCGGGCTTTTTCGCCCCCCTGAAACATGCCACTGCTACCTGGCCGGCTGGAGCGGTGCTGGGCTCGGCGATCCTCGTGGGTCTGGCGGTGGCCGTTTTGTCCTGGTACCTTTTATCTGGTGCCAACGGGGCGCCTGCTCTCGGAGCCATTGCCGGTACCTTGACCAATACAGTGGGCGTGCTCGGCCTGATGACCTGGCGTGGTTATCTGGTCCCGCAGGCTGCCTTCGCCGTGGGTGTGCTGCATGGTCTGCCAGAGATACTGGCAGCAGTCATCCTCACCGTGGCGATCTACCGTGCCGTGGAGCGGGCGTTCGGGGCGCAGCGCGTCGCCGCCCGACGCCGAGCATAATTGGCGACCGCCGTTCGTGGGACGGTCAATCGAGGTGAAATGACATTGCTGTTGGCAATTGACGTGGGCAACACCAATATCGTGGCCGGGCTGTATCGTCATCGTACGCTGATCAACCACTGGCGGCTGCCGACTCGCCGTGACGCCACCGCCGACGAACTCGGATTACATTTGTATGGTCTTTTTGGGCTGGCAGGCATTTCCCCGCGAGATGTAACCGGTGTGGCGATTTCCTCTGTGGTGCCGCCCCTGGGTCCGGTGTTGGAAGAAACCGCGCGGCGGTATTTCGCCTGCCAGCCGCTGGTGGTAGGGCCCGGCATACGTACGGGGATTGACATCCGTTACGAGGATCCCCGCGAGGTGGGAGCTGACCGCATCGCCAACGCGGTGGCGGCATATGCCCGCTGGGGCGGGCCCTGCATCGTGGTCGATTTCGGTACGGCCACCACGTTTGATGCCATTTCTGCCGAAGGCTTCTACCTCGGCGGCGCCATTGCCCCCGGTATCGGGATTTCCGCGGAAGCCCTGGTGGAAAAGGCAGCCAGGCTCCATCCCGTGGAGCTGGTACGGCCCAAGAGCATCATCGGCCGCAACACGGTCTCGAGCATGCAGGCTGGGATTATTTACGGCTTCGTTGGACAGGTAGACGGCATCTGCCGGCGGATGCGGGAGGAGCTCGGCGGCCAGGCCCATGTGATCGCGACCGGCGGCTTGGCATCGCTGGTGGCACCAGACAGCGCCACCATCGAGTTTGTCGAGCCTATGCTCACCCTGGAGGGGCTGCGCCTCATATACGAGCGCAACCACGAGAACTGACCGCGGTCAATGTGCGGCCGCGTCGTTGCTAGACCTGCCAGCGAAGGTCGTACTTGATCAGATCCAGGAGGTCATAGTCCGGCTGCCCGCCGGGGGCGGCGGTCAGGATGAAGTGCTGCCGCGCCTCCCACAGCTCGTACCACCGTAGAGCGGTGCTGGTGGATTGCGTACCGGCAAACACAAACTCATACGTAAGATGCCCGGGCTTGCGTGCGCTCACTTCGACCAGCACAAGATCCGCGTTTTCCGGGTGCCGTTGCACCCGCACCTGCACGGCGGTATCCCCCACAAACGTATGCGGTACCACTTTCATCGTGGCAGTCCCGTTTTGCGCCGCCATCACGAGCGCCGCACTCCGCCGGAGTGCGGTATCATCAGGTGAGACCAGACACACGCCGCAGAACAGATCCCCGCTGCGGTCGAGATCGAGCGGGATCAAAACCGGTGTGATTTTTGCGTTCATCCTGTTTCGCTCCCTGTGCACACGCATAACACGGCCAGTGTCTCGTAAACGTTTTATATACGGCGTCCCAAGGCTGGGTTCGAGGGGGGCACGCATATGGTCGAACTGAAACTAGCCCGGGTTGGCTATGATCCCGAGAGTGGCGAGGCGTTTCTCCTGCTCCGCGACGACATGCAGAAACGCTACTTGCCGATTGCCGTCGGTCCCCTGGAGGCTCATTCCATTGCTGCTGCGGTCGAGCACGTCACGCCGCCGCGTCCTCTCACCCATGACCTCATGATGAGCATTCTGGAGCTTTTGCATAGCAAAGTAAACATGGTGCTGATCGACGTGCTGCGCGACAAAACCTTTTTTGCCCAGATCAGCCTGGAGACCCCGGAAGGGGCCAAGGACGTGGACGCCCGGCCCAGCGACGGCATTGCCCTGGCTGTACGTGCCGGGGCCCCGATTTATGCTCTGGAGGCCGTGCTGGACCAGGCGGCGATCCCCATTTCCACGGCGGATCACGACGACGAAGAAGGGCCGTGAAGCCTCCGGGAGGTCACAGCTCCAACGACTCGCCTGGCGCCAGTATTACCACGCGGCTTTGGGTGGACGACTCCACGTCCTTCTTGAACCGCTGCGGGTCGGCAGCAATCGGTGGCCAGGTGTTGTAGTGGATCGGTACGACGGTGGCCGGGTGCAGTAGTTCGACGGCTTTCACCGCGTCGTTCTGGTCCATGGTGTAGTTGCCGCCAATCGGTAGCATGGCTACTGCGATCGGAGCCATGTCGCCAATCATCTTCATGTCGCCGAACAGGGCAGTATCGCCCGCGTGGTAGATGATATGGCCGTAGAACGACAGCAGAAATCCCGCCGCCAGCCCCCCAGCGATCCCGGACCCGTGGACTGCTTGCACGAGCTTCACCCAGCCGAAATCGAGCTTTGCCGAGCCACCGATATGCATCGGACGGACCTGCAAGCCCTTGGTGGACGCCTCCTGTGCGATTTCGTTGGTTGAGATGAACAGGGCCTTGTTCCGGTTCGCGATGTCGTAAGCGTCACCCAGATGGTCACTGTGGGCGTGGGTCACGAGGACGTAGTTCACGTTGAAGTCATTCGGCTTCGCTTGTGCTTGCGGGTTGCCAGACAGGAACGGGTCGATAACCAAGCTGGTGCCGTGTTGCTTGTCGGAGATCAGAACGGCTGCATGTCCGAGAAAACGGATCTGTGCCATGTCAGCTCACCTCCAGGGATCTTTTCTTAAGGAATAATTCGCCGCCTCGCGGAGTCTCCTGCCGCGTGGGTTTGGCGGTGTATAATGTTCTCCATGATCAGCCCTTCTGCACCCAGCGCCGCCAAAACTGAGCCGGCGGTGCTGGAGCATAACATACGTTTCAACGTCTGGCACGGTACTTTCTCTGCCCTCGCCCTCAACTCTGTTAACCCGTTTTTGGGTATATATGCCATCAAGCTTGGCGCCTCCGCGTTTGAAGTGGCTCTCTTGAACGCCCTGCCGGCGCTCGCCACGGTTATCGTACTTCTGCCCGGCGCCAGCTGGGTCGAGCATCAAAGGGAAAAGAAAATTGCCGCTGCCATTGCTCTGGCGGCCAACCGCATCTTCTTTTTGGCTTTGGCGGCGGTGCCATGGGCCCCGCCGGGGTGGCGGGCGGTGGCGGTGGTCAGTCTGGTAGGATTGATGAACCTGCCCGGGGCCGTCTTCAACGTGGCCTGGCAGGCGTTCATTGCCACCATATTGCCGGCAGAACGCCGCAGCCGAGCCTTGGCTCGCCGCAGCCGGTACGTGAACGTCGCCGCCACTGTCATCACGCTTTTGGCCGGGCGGGCCATCGACCTCATAGGATTTCCGCGGGGCTACCAGGTTATCTTTCTTTGCGGGTTCATCTTGGCAGTGGTGGAGCTGGCGGTGTTCATGCAGCTCGTGGAACAGGGCTCCCCGCAGCAAAAGCCAACGCCGGAACGCCCGTCGTGGGGGCATTTCCTTCGCGGCTCGCCGGTTTTTCGGCGGTTTGTCGGTGCTTCCATTCTGTTCTATTTTGCTTGGCAGGTGCCGTGGCCGATTTTCACGCAGTACCAGGTGTCCTACCTTCATGCCACCAATGCCTGGATGGCAGCCTTCACGGTATCGTCCACCATGATGGCTGCGGTCAGTTACGACATGTGGTCGCGGCTGTCGCGTCGCTGGACCAACGCCTGGGCCCTTACGCTCGCGGTGCTGGGGTTGGCGACGGTCCCGTTCGCGTACATGCTCCGTCCGGGCCTTTTGCCCCTGACCCTGTTCAATGCCTTCGTTGGCGTGGCTTCGGCCGGCATCGACCTGCAGATGCTGAACACGCTGCTGGAGGTAGTGCCCACGCGTGAGCGGGCCACCTACCTCGCCTACCATGGCTTGGGCGTAGCCATCACCGGCGTGATTGCCCCGGTCGTCGGCTCCGCATTGTATGATCTCGGTGGGTATGCCCTTGCCTTCGGGGTGGATGGATTGCTGCGCGTGGCGTCAGTCGCGGTCTACGCCCTTTTCGCCTTGGGCCAGTCCGGGTCAGTGCCAGGGCGGTCCCGCTCCACACGGTCAATCGGTCTTTGCTACCCGGGTGAACGTTATGAACGATGACCTCACGAAACCCTGGCGTCTTGGCAACGTGACTTTTCCAAATCGCATCGGGTTGAGCCCCATGTCCGGAATCACCGACGCTCCTTTCCGCGGCATCTGCCGCCAGATGGGCGCCGGTATCCTGGTGTCGGAAATGGCTTCCGCCCGCGCCCTCGTGGAACGTGGGGTGGCAGACCGGCTTCTGCGTTTCGGTCCGGGCGATCACCCGCTGGGGGTGCAGCTGTTGGGGCATGAACCGGCGGTGATGGCAGAAGCGGCGCGGGTGGCCGTGGCGGCGGGGGCCGCCTTCGTCGATATCAATGCCGGCTGCCCGGCCCACCGTGCGGTCGGAAATGGCGAAGGAGCGGCCCTTTTATTGAACCTGCCTTTGCTCGGCCGGATCGTGGCGGCGGTGGTAGCGGCCGTGCCGGTACCCGTGACCGTCAAGATGCGTCGGGGATTTGACCCGGCCCACGTGGCAGTGCCGGAGGCCGCCAGGGTGGCGGCGGAAGCCGGTGCCGCGTGCGTCATGTTGCACGGGCGTTTCCGTAGCCAGTATTACTCTGGCCAGGCCGACTGGGGCTGTATCGCGGAAACGGTATCGGCTTTAGACATACCCGTGCTCGGCAACGGTGATGTCCGGACTCCCCAGGATGTTACCCGCATGGTTGCGACCACGGGCTGCCACGGCGTCCTCATCGGCCGTGCCTCCCAGGGCAATCCCTGGATATTCAGCCGGACGCTGGCCTACCTTGCCAGCGGTGAAGATCCCGGCGAGCCGTCGCCGGGTGCGCGCATCGAAATGGCTTTGACCCACCTGCGCCTCATGTGCGATTTCTATGGCGAGCATCTTGGTGTTATAAACATGCGAAAACACGCCTCCTGGTACATCCGGGGACTGCGGGACGCCACCACGATCCGGGAGCGGCTGATGCACGCGTCCACGGAGGAAGACATGCGAAAAATCCTCATGCACGTGTTAGAATAATTCCGTGCACAAAATGTGCTCAAACGGAGTGAAATCCCGTGGACTTCTACCGGATTGGTGAAAAACTCATCAGCCGCGACAAGATCATCCGGGCCGTCGACCGCATGCTCGACTTGCGCCAGCAAGGGTTATCGCAGACGGATGTCGCGAGCCGGCTAAAGATCGATCGCACCCTGGTATCGCGGCTGGAGGCGCTGGGGGAGGTGCGTACGGGCGGGCCAATCGCCATCGTTGGATTTCCGGTTGCCAACAAAGCCGAAATCCAGGCGGTGGCAGATGAAGAAGGCGTCGACTATACCCTTCTGTTCACGGACGAAGAGCGTTGGGCCTTTGTGCAGCAAAAAGACGGGTTGGGCCTTTTCAATGACATCATGGACATCCTGATCCGCTTGCGACAGCACCGCACGGTGATCGTGATCGGGTCGGAGTTTCGCGTGAAGCTGGCCCAAGGACTTATCGACGGCCAGGTCATTTCCATACCGCTCGGGCGGTCGCCCATCACTGGCGACCGCACTGTGGACATAGATCTTCTCCGCTCAGTCATCAGGCGAATCAAGGGAACAGAAGGTGACGCGACATGAAGAGAGTGATCAGCATCAGCCTCGGCTCGTCCAACCGCGACCATGTCGTCGAAACGGAAATCCTGGGAGAAAAATTCCTCATCGAACGCCGGGGTACCGATGGGGATATTCAAAAGGCCATCGCCTTGATCAAAGAGCTCGACGGGAAAGTAGACGCTTTCGGCATGGGCGGCATCGATCTGCATATCCGATCCGGCAACCGCGTCTACACGCTCCGGGACGCCAAACCGATTGCCCGGGCAGCCCAAAAAACACCCATGGTCGATGGCTCGGGGCTAAAGGACACGCTCGAGCGCGAGGTCATCCGCTTCCTCGACCGCGGGCCCTTGCCGCTGGCAGGCAAAAAAGTGCTTATGGTGTCGGCCATGGACCGTTTCGGGATGGCGCAAGCCCTCATCGAGGCCAAAGCAAGGGTCACCTACGGCGACATGATGTTCTCGCTTGGAATTCCCATTCCCATCCATTCGTTCGCGGTGTTGAACGCCCTGGCCTTCGTGGTGGCTCCGATCGCGGTGCAGTTGCCTTTCAGCATGCTCTATCCCACCGGCAAGGAGCAGGAAGAGGTAAAGCCAAAGTTTGTACGTTATTATCTTGAGAATGACATCATCGCCGGCGACTTCCTGTACATCCACCGCCACATGCCAGACAAGCTGCCTGGCAAGGTGATCATCACCAACACCACCACCGCGGCCGACGTTGCCGACATGCGGGCACGCGGCGTACGCATGCTCGTGACCACCACGCCGAACCTGAACGGTCGCTCCTTCGGCACCAACGTCATGGAAGGTGTGCTGGTGGCACTGTCCGGCCGGCGGCCGGAAGAACTTACTGCGGCCGACTACCTGGACCTGTTGCACAAGATCAACTTCCAGCCACAGGTGGTTGATCTCCAGGCTACCTGAGCTCCCGGTCAGCCTTTGCCGGTCATAGCCGGCCCCCCGCCGCCATAGAGTGCACGGGTGAGGATCGGCCGTGGGTCAGTTCGGCTATGTGGTATCTCCGCACACGACGGACGACATCGTGAGGCGGTATGCGGCCTTGCGCCTCGTACCGGCCTCGCTGGTGGAAGCGGCCGCTGCCCACATGCGGCCGCTTCCGATCGGGAAAGTCCAGGTCCATATTCTCCCTTCCCGCCAGGTGCCGGCATCCGTTGATCTTGCCGGCGATGTCGTGGCTCTGCCTTTCACAGCAAGGCTTCTGGAGAGACTACCGCCGCCGGTGATCAGCGAGCGGGTCAAAAAGGCGGCCGCGATGCTGGGCACGCAGGACGTCCGCGTGATCGGTTTTCTGGGTGGGATTGCGGCCAGCGGGCTATGGACGGTTTTGGCCCGGCAGCTGTCAGTTCCGGTGACGTTGGGAGAGGCCGGGCGGCTGTGGGCCTTATTGCAGGCTGTGGAGGGGCTATTGGCCGCGCAGGGGAAGCCACTTGGTCAGTCCACCGTGGCGATACTGGGAGCGGACCGTCCAGCGGGAAGGGTGGCTGCCCTCCTACTGGCTCCCAAAGTGGAAAGCATGTGGCTTATCGGGGCAGCACCGTTCGGCATGCAGCGGCTCGCCGCAGAGATAATGCGGCACACCGGTCTTTCTCCGTTGATCGCCCACCATTTCGTGAACGCCCGGCCGCTGCCTCATATTGTGTTTATTGCGGCCGCCGGCTATTGGCAACAGATTGGCCAAAGTGTCGAGGTACCCGGCACCGTGTGCGACCTGGTCCGTGCAACCGCTGTGCCTCCGCCGGCGGTTCCCGGCGATTCGGTGGTGATACGCGGTGGGCTGGTGAGTGTACCGGGAAGCGTTCACCTGCCACCCGCCCTTCGCCTCCCCGACGGGAAAGTCACCGGGGCAATGGCGGAGGTGATTCTCCGTGCCCTTGCTCCAAGCGGTCGCTGGGGTCACGGCGGTTTGCCTGCGAATGTGTCGGCGGTCGCCGTGGTGGCCTCGCTGGCGCGGCGTTATGATTTCCGTGTGACGGCGGCGTGCGGCACTACGCGCGGCGGTCGTGTGTGCCTGCCGGTCGCGACGTGACCGCGCGTGCCCCGCCGTTTGCAGCCCCGTAATTGACTGTTCAAGTTTATAAGACTACAATTATGGGGTTAGGAAGGAGCGTACGAACGGGGTTTGCTCCTTCCCGGTTTTTTCTACGCCGGACTGTCCGGCAATTTCCAGCATATCGTGATCGCCAAGCTCATATATTGCGTCATGTACAGGGCCGGTCAGGTCCTGGCGTTCATTTTATTGGGGGTTTGCACCATGGTTTAGTGTTCTGGCCGGCAGGAGGGCACTCGATACGTCAGTATGGGCGCCGGTTTGCTCAAGATCCTTTGGCAAAGGGGTAAGGTGTTCATGGGCGACAAAGAAGTTATCATGACTCCGGAAGGTCTGCAGAAGCTTGAACAAGAGCTCGAGTATCTCAAGTCGGTGCGCCGGCACGAAGTGGCCGAGCGCATCAAACAGGCCAGGGAGTTCGGCGACATATCCGAGAACTCCGAATACGAGGACGCCAAAAACGAGCAGGCGTTCATCGAGGGCCGCATCCTTACCCTTGAGAACCTGCTCCGAAATGCCCGCCTGATTGACGAGGCCAACATCGACAATTTCGAGGTCAGCGTTGGGTCTACCGTGCTGGTGCGGGACCTCGGGACCGGCGAAGACATTACCTACTCGATCGTCGGTCCCACCGAGACTAATCCGCTAGAACGGCGCATTTCGAACCAATCTCCCGTTGGCCGTGCTCTGCTGGGGCACCGGGTGGGCGACATCGTAGATGTCAAAGTACCTGCAGGCACACTGCACTACCAGATTGTAAACATCACCCGGTAGCGCACGAGGACAAACCCATGGCGGACAACGATCTTCTTGAACCCGGCCCACAACTGGAATCGTCGGAGGACAAGTCGCGCCTGGACGAGCTCATTGCGGCCCGCCGCGCGCGGCGGGACGAAATCAGGCGTCGCGGTGTCGATCCGTACGGGCACCGGTTCGTGCGGTCCCACCGTGCAAGCGACCTGCATACCCGCTTCGACGAGCTGGTGGGCAGCGATGTTTCTGTCGCCGGACGGCTGATGGCGATCCGGCTGCACGGCAAGGCCGCGTTTGCAGACTTGGCCGACCAGAGCGGCAAGATTCAGCTTCACATCCGGCAGGACATTGTTGGTGAGGATAATTACAAGTTCTTCGCGGAACTGGTTGAACCGGGCGACTTCATCGGCGCCCACGGCCAGCTTTTCCGCACCCATCGTGGTGAAGACAGCGTCGAGGTGAAATCATTCGAATTTCTCACCAAGGCCCTGCGGCCTTTGCCGGACAAATGGCACGGCTTGCGGGATGTGGAGACCAGGTACCGCCAGCGGTACGTCGACCTCATGGTCAATCCCGCCGTCCGGGAAGTGTTCATCACCCGCAGTCGTATCATTACGAGTATCCGGCGTTACCTCGACGCCCGGGGCTTTCTCGAAGTGGAAACTCCGGTGCTACTGCCGCTGGCCGGTGGCGCCACCGCTCGTCCGTTCAAAACTCACCACAACGCCCTCGATATGGACCTTTACCTCCGCATCGCAACAGAGTTGCACCTGAAACGGCTGGTGGTGGGCGGCCTTGAGCGCGTATATGAAATTGGCCGTATTTTCCGCAACGAGGGGATATCCACCAAGCACAACCCCGAGTTTACGTCGCTCGAGCTTTACCAGGCGTATGCCGACTACGAAGACATGATGGATCTCACCGAGGACCTGGTGGCCGCGGTGGCCCGCGAAGTGCTTGGGACCACCCGCGTGCACTACCAGGGCCATGACATCGATCTGGCACCGCCCTGGCGGCGCGTCACTTTGCGCGATCTCGTGCTCGAGCATGCCGGCGTCGACATCTACGACCTGGATAGCGATGACAAAGCAAAGGCACTGGCCGCCGCCCGCGACTTGACAATGGACAAACCTGCGACCGTCGGCAATGTGATCGAGGAGCTGGTGGACCGGTACGTGGAGCCGTTCCTCATCCAGCCTGTCTTTATCAAGGACTATCCGATCGACATTTCGCCGCTTGCCCGTAGGCGGGAGGACATGCCGCGGCTCGTGTACCGGTTCGAGGCCTTTGTGGCGGGCCGGGAGCTGGCCAACGCGTTTTCCGAGCTCAACGATGCCGACGACCAGCGTCAGCGTTTTCTTGACCAGTTGGCCAAGCGTCGGGCCGGCGACGAGGAGGCCCACGAACTCGATGAGGATTACATCCAGGCGCTGGAATACGGATTGTGTCCGACCGGTGGCCTGGGGATCGGAATCGACCGACTGGTCATGCTTTTGACGGACCAGCCTTCGATTCGAGACGTCATATTGTTTCCGCTGCTGAGGCCTCGCTGAGCGATGTGATTGTCGGCCTAAATGTCGACAAAATCCGTCTTGACGGGCGAAAAATCGCTCTGCTATATTGAGTTCCGGCACCAAACGCCAAACATTGAAAAGCCGCATAAAGGCAATCGAGCGGTGGTTGACAGGGTCAAATCCGTGCGCTAGCATGGTTGAGCACGATGACAATCGCACCGAGCAATCGGTGCGGTTTGTGTCCTTAAATCCCTGGTCCTTGACAACTGAACAGTGCAGAAGAGGATGGTTTCAACTCGCAGCCGAGTAAGGTAAAAGAGCGAGTATCAGACGCTCGGTCAAGTAGGCAGAAGCCCTTTTTAAAGAAGGGTAGAGGTA
>CADDZV010000008.1 GCA_902812875.1 Clostridiales bacterium | reverse complement strand
CACCGGGAGCACCCTGCCCTTCCTTGTGGCGTGGTGCCTGATTGGCACCCGCTGTAGGATGTTGGCCGCCGGTGCGTGCCGCCGGTGGCTGTCCCGCCTGCGCCGGTCCGCGGGAGTTTTGTGCCCCGTCCCGTGCGCGTGGCCTCGCGGTTACCGGCGCCGCCGAGGTCTTCTCATTAGTGGCCGCTGCCGGTTGGCTCACGGGCGGTGTCTCGGCCGCCTTCTCGACGGGCTGTGGAGCCTCTTCGACCGGCGGCCGCACCGGCTCCGGCTTTGGTTCCGGCTCGACGATCGGCGGCTCCCCGTCGGCAATGTACTTTTTTAGACGCTCGACGTCGTCCGGCTCGATCAGCGTCATGTGGTTCTGCACAGGTATATGCAGGCGCGCCATGACCTCGATGAGATGTGGACTCGATGTGTTCAGCTCCCGCGCCAGCTCGTATACCCGCATCTTTTCCGCCAAAAACCTCACTCCTCCGCCGGTGTGCCCAGCTGGCGAGCCAGCTCTGCCACCAGCTCTTGTGTTACGTCGCGGTCAAGCGATTTTTGCAGCCGCCGGGAACGCACGGCCAGCTCCAGGCACTCCTGCGATGGGCAAATGTAGGCGCCGCGGCCCGCTTTCCGACCCGTGGGGTCTACGACCACGTCCCCCTGCGGCGTCCGCACAACCCTCACAAGCTCACGTTTGGGGCGCTTGGCACCGCACCCCACGCACTGACGGATAGGAACGTGCCTCGGCACCTTCATCCCCCGCTATTCGTCCGTGCCACCCGTGTCAATCTCAAACCTGGCGCGACGCTTGGTGGCCTTCTTGCGGCTTTTATTCTTGCGCTTGGGCCCAGCCGCGAAGACGTCTTTCTCTTCTTCATCATCATGATAGCGGATGGCCTCTTCGAGCCAGGCCAGGTCTTCCGATTCCTCCCCGCCCGACGGCTCCTCCACTGCATCACTGCTGGCCGGCACGGCTACCTCGACCGCATTCGCCGTGTCGTCCTCTTCCGGAACCAGCTCGGCAGCGGCAGGAGCGGGTGCGACGTCCGTCTCAGTAACGGCCTCCGCAACCGGAGCGGGCTCTTTTTGGGCCGCCCGCTCAGCCGCTGCCCGGGCGGCAGCCTCCCGCAGCTCGGCCATCTGGGTCTCGCTCTTGATGTCAATGCGGTAGCCGGTGAGTTTGGCCGCCAGCTTGGCGTTCTGCCCCTCTTTGCCAATCGCCAGGGACAGCTGGTTATCTGGCACCACTACCCGGGCCGTATGCTCGTCAGGCAGAATCTCCACCGACGACACCTTCGCTGGCCCGAGGGCGTTGGCGATAAACTGCTCCGGCCGCGGGTCCCACTTCAGGATGTCGATTTTTTCTCCCCGGAGCTCCGAAACTACCGCCTGCACACGCATTCCTTTCGGTCCTACGCAGGCACCAATCGGATCGACGCTTTCTACGCGGGACGAAACGGCGATCTTGGCACGGGACCCGGGTTCGCGGGCCACAGCCTTGATCTCAACTATGCCGTCATGGACCTCAGGGACTTCCAGCTCAAAAAGGCGCGCCACCAACCCGGGGTGTGTCCGAGAAACCTCAACCTGCGGCCCTTTGTTCGCCTTTTTCACGTTGCTGATGAGACACTTGATCCGGTCCCCGTGGCGGTAGCGCTCACCCGGGATCTGCTCCTGCGGCGGCAATAGGGCTTCGGTCTTGCCTAGGTCGATGAAGACGTTTTTGCCCTCATGCCGCTGCACAACGCCCGTAAGGACATCACCCTGGCGGCTGTGGAACTCGTCGTAGATGATGTCGCGCTCCGCTTCGTGCAGTTTCTGCATGATCACCTGCCGGGCGGTTTGGGCAGCAATGCGGCCAAAATCAGCCGGCGTCACTTCGACCTCCACGACGTCGCCAACCTGGTAACGCAGATCATGCCGCTGCGATTCCTCGAGCGAAATTTCCACCCGCGGGTCTTGTATGGTTTCTACAACTGTCTTCCGGGCGTATACTTTGACCTCGCCGCTCTGGCGATCAATTTGCACGCGCGAGTTTTGCGCCGACCCAAAATTGCGGCGGTAAGCCGAAACCAGCGCAGCTTCCAAGGCATCGAGCAAAACCTCTTTGGGAATCCCTTTTTCTTCTTCCAGGGCCTGCAGCGCCCCGATGATCTCGCGGCTCATCGTACGTCCGGCCTCCTATTTTTCTGTCCTTCGTGGTTTTGGAAATCGATTACAAGTTTCGCATGCCTGATCTGCTTCCAGGGAATGGACGCCTTTCCGTGCCCGGTATCCACGCCCACGGTGTCATCGCTCACATCGGTGATGACCCCTCGCCAGGCCCTTTCCGCACCATCGGAGTCAGTGCCCTGCACCTCGACACTTTCGCCGATGTGCAACTCGAAATCTGCCCGGTCATGCAGAGTACGGTCGAGCCCGGCCGAGCAGACCTCCAGGGTGTACGACCCCGGTAACGGGTCCATGACGTCGAGCAACGGGGACAGCTCGTTTGAGAATGACTCACAGGCCTCGATGCTGACACCGCCCCGGCGGTCGATGACACATTCGATCACGGGACCGCGGCGGGTGGTTTTCACATTTACCTCTACCAGCCGGACGCCCTGCCGCATTGCGACCGGCTCGGCTGCCGACCGCACGCGGTCTGCAATCTCACGCGCAGGCCGTGGCAAGCGATCTACCCGCCGCATCCGCCGCGTCACCCCCGACAATTACCCTTAAACTGCGAAGAGTGGGCGTCTGACCCACTCTTCGTAACCGTCCACCATCGCAACGTAAAGGCCGGTATGAACCGGCCCGTAACGCAGGTAATTATAGCATTTTCGCCGCCCATAAACAACGAAAGCCACCGCCGCACCTGACGAATACGGTCAAAGCGGGGCCGGTCTCAGCGTGCCGTGGTACGAAGAATGTCCCAGTACATCCGTGCCCGTGCCGCCAAGCCCTTGGTTAAGCCGAGTTTTTCTTCTTTTGTACGCTGGGTGACCTCCGACAGCGTGACAAGCTCCGTTCGCACCCGGTTCTTGTTCAGGTAGCGGGTGATCGCCACCTCCGCTCCCCACCCCGCGTCCTCCAGGCTTTCGACTGCCTCCAGCGCCTCGCGGCGCAAGGCCCGGTTTCCGCTCAGAAAAGGCGTGAGGGCTTGTGCGAGATCGGTCGAGTTGCGCCCGCCCTTGAATACCCCTAACGTGGCATCTGCCCGCCCCGAAACCACCGGTTCCACGAGCGCTCGCACCTGCGCCGGGCGGAGGTTGACGAGATCGGCGTCAAGGAACACCACCACATCGGCCTCCGGGGCGGCCTGTACACCGGCGTGCATCGCCGCCCCCTTGCCGCGGTTCTCGGGCAGGCGGATGACCTCGGCCCCCGCACCCTTGGCCTCGTCCGAGGTCCGGTCGGTAGAGCCGTCGTCAACGACGATTACCCTGGTAACGACGCCCGAATCGCGGGCGGCCCTGACCACGGCCGCCACGGTGGGTTCTTCGTTGAGAGCCGGTATTATAACCACAACATTCGCCATGAAATGTCACGTCACCCTAGGTTCCGTCAGTATGCCCTGGCAAAATAGGCCGTTGCCTGGGCCGGCTGCCCACACTTTATACATTTGCCGGAAACGGTTCCCTGGTCAAGTGGGAGACACCTGATCGTGGCGCCGGTTTCCTCCTTTATTTCCGCTTCGCATTCATGCTTGCCGCACCAGCCCGCCACCACAAATCCAGCCCTGTCTTCAAGGACTCGCTTCATTTCAGCATAATCGTCCAAGTGGTAAGTGTGAGAGGCCAAAAAGTCCTTGGCCCGAGCGAACAGGCTCGCCTGCACTTCCTCAAGCAAGGCGGGCAGGGACTGGGCCAGGCCCGCTCGCTTCACCGGCTGTTTTTGTAACGAATCCCGGCGAACCACGGTGACTTCGCCCTGGTCAAGATCACGGGGGCCGAGCTCGAGCCGCACCGGTACCCCCTTGAGCTCCCACTCGTTGAACTTCCAGCCCGGACTGTACTCTTCCCGCTCATCCAAATGCACCCGTGCCACGGGTGCCAACTCTTCTGCCAGAGCCCGTGCCGCGGCCCAAACCTCCTGGCGCCGGGCCTGCGGGGCAATCGGCACGATGACTACCTGCACAGGAGCGACCCGCGGTGGCAACACGAGCCCACGGTCGTCTCCGTGCACCATGATAAGGGCGCCGATGAGCCGGTGGGAGGCGCCGAAGGAAGTCTGGTGGACAAACTTCAGCTGACCGTCATCGTCCAAGAACTTGATGCCCAGCACCTCGGCAAAGCCCTGACCGAGATAATGAGACGTCGCTGCCTGCAAAGCCCGCCCGTCTCCCACCAGGGCTTCCAACGAGAACGTGTCCACGGCACCGGCGAATTTTTCGTGCTCCGACTTGCGGCCGGCGATGACCGGGATTGCCAACACATCTTCCACAAAGCGTCGGTAAACCTCGAGCATGCGCATGGTACGCTCCCGGGCATCTGCCTCTGTGCGGTGGGCAGAGTGACCCTCTTGCCAAAGAAATTCCGTCGTCCGCAAAAACGGCCGGGTGGCCTTTTCCCAACGCACAACACTGCACCACTGGTTCAGAACCATGGGCAGATCGCGATACGATTCAATCCACTTGGCAAACATGGTGCCGATGATGGTCTCGGAAGTGGGCCTGATCACGTACGGTTCCGGCAGCTCTTCCTGGCCCACGCGGGTGACCCACGGCACCTCCGGGGCAAAACCCTCTATGTGCTCGGCTTCTTTCATGAAGATGCTTTGGGGGATGAGCAACGGGAAATACGCGTTTTGAACCCCCGCTGCCTTGAAGCGCCGGTCGAGCTCGGACATGATGGCTTCCCAAATCGCATAGCCGTACGGTTTGTATGCCATGCAGCCTCGCACCGGCGCGTAGTCGGCGAGGCCCGCTTTCAATACGACGTCAACGTACCATTCGGAAAAATCTTCGCTGCGCGAGTGGATCTCCTGCACAAACTCCTTCGATTCAGCCATGTTCCCCACCCTCTGAGAAGTTAAAAGGCCTGGTATTGTCCTCTTCCAGGGACGATATCACAAGTGCCACCAGTTCATCTACCAGCCTGTCCTCAGGCACCTTCTTGACGATTTTTCCCCGCCGGTATATCAGGCCAGATCGTTTGCCGCCCGCAATAGCAAAATCGGCGTCCCTGGCCTCGCCGGGTCCGTTGACCGCACAGCCCATCACCGCCACTGTCACCGGCGTGCTCATCCCTGCCAGCCGCTCCCTGACCTCAGACGCTATCGCGACGAGATTGATCTGGGTACGGCCGCAACTGGGGCAGGAGATGACTGTCGGTCCCCGCTGCCGTCGCTCTGTAGCCCGCAGGATCTCGTAGGCCGCCGCCACCTCCTCCGCCGGCGGCCCTGTCAACGACACGCGCACGGTATCACCGATGCCTTCCATGAGGAGCATGCCAATACCGACGGCCGATCGGATGAGCCCTGGGCCGCCGCCGCCTGCTTCTGTCACCCCAAGGTGCAGCGGGTACGGCCGTAGACGGGACATGAGACGGTACGCTTCCACCATCCTCGGCACCGAAAATGCCTTCAGGGAGACCACGATATCTTCATACCCGAGTTCCTCGAGTATCTGGACGTGTCCGAGGGCACTCTGCACCATGGCCTGTGGCGTGGGAGCACCGTATTTCGCCAAGATCTCTTTTTCAAGGCTACCTTCGTTGACGCCGATACGGATGGGGACGCCACGGTCCCGTGCCGCGGCTACAACTTCCTTCACATTCGCCCGGCTACCGATGTTGCCGGGGTTGATGCGCAGTTTGTCGACACCTTGTTCGAGGGCCAAAAGAGCCAGGCGATGGTCAAAGTGGATGTCGGCTACCAGTGGGATGCCAATGGCGGCACGGATCGGTCCGAGTGCGCGTGCAGCTTCCTCGTCGGGGACAGCGACCCGAACAATCTCGCAGCCGGCCTTCTCGAGGGCACGTATCTGCTCGACAGTGGCCGCCACGTCTCTGGTATCGGTCTTGGTCATGGATTGCACTGCCACTGGCCAGTCGCCGCCGATAAAACGCGTGCCTACCCTTACCACGCGCGTTTTTGCCCGCGGACTACCCCCGGCGGCGTGGTCCTGGGTGTTGGCCACTTGCCCCTCAGCCTGGGATGAGACGGAAGATGTCACGATAGGTCACCACGATCATCAAAAGCATTAGGAGTGCGAAACCAATAAAGTGAACCATATTTTCTTTCTGTTGATCAACCGGCCGGCCGCGGATTCCTTCCAAGATCAAAAACGCGAGCCGGCTGCCGTCCAAAGCCGGTACCGGGATGAGGTTGAACAAAGCCAGCTGGGCACTCAAGGCGCCAGCCAGAAACAGAAGATTTGCAAGCCCCATGCGCGATGCCTCACCAATCATCTCAGTGATGCCCACGGGTCCGGTTACCCCGCCGAGACCAGTGTGGAAGATCGCTACCAGACCAACCAAAAGGGCCACCGCCATCTGAGCCGTCAAAACAAGGCTGTGCCAGGCAGCCGTCCAGGGAGGCTCGCGCAGCGACCGAGTGCGGGCGGATATGCCCAAGAATCCCTCCCCGTTGCGGTGTTGCGGCGTAGCTTCTAGGTGAATGACTTGGCCATTGCGCACGACGGTAAGGTCCATGGTTTTTCCCGGGTGTGCACTGATCACCGTCACCAGGTCCATCCACGTGGAAATGGGCTGGCCGTCCACCGCCTGGATGCGATCACCGGCTTGTAACCCGGCTGCAGCGGCAGGCGTACCGGCCAAGACCCGGCCCACCGTTGCGGTGTCGTCAGCCAACACCTGAACGCCCACCACCCCGTAGACCAAAAAGAAAAGCACCACGGCCAGCACCAGGTTGGCCACCGGCCCCGCCGCGATGACGCCCAGCCGGCTTCGGAGCGGCTTTTTGGTGAAAGAATTGGGATCATCTGCATCCTCTGGGGTTTCGCCGGCCATCCGCACGTAGCCACCCAGCGGCAGCAGGCGTACGCTGTATGCAATGCCGTTCTTCTCCCAGCCGGCGATGCGCGGCCCGAACCCCAAAGAAAGTTCGTGGACCCGCACGCTCGCGGTGCGAGCTGCCACATAATGTCCAAGCTCATGGAAGAAGATCAGAAAACCGAGCACCAGTATGGACAAAATTACAGTGCCCATTTATGTCAGTCGCCACCTGTCTCGGCGGCCGTGGCTGGCCACCTGCCGGCCATACTTGCGACGGCCTCGCGAGCCCAAGCGTCGGCGGCTCGGATGGCTTCGCGGTCAACCGCTGGCTTCCCGTTCGCCCCGTATACCGCCGGTACGCTCACACCCTTGGCTTCCGCGGGCACGTTTTCCAGCACCGCACCTACCGCTGCCGTAATGCCTGGGAAGGACAGCTCGCCCCGCAAGAAGAGGGCCACCGCCTGTTCATTGGCCGCATTCAGGATGGCCGGAACGGTCCCTCCCATCCTGGCCGCAGTGTAACCGAAAACCAAAGCCGGGAACTTCTCCGGGTCCGGTCGTCCAAAGGTAAGGTTACCCACTTGGGCGAGGTCAAGCCGCGGCAAACCTACATCGATACGTTCCGGATACGACAAGGCAAAGAGGATCGGATAACGCATGTCAGGCGGAGCCATCTGTGCCAGCGTGCTCCCGTCTTCCATGACCACCATGGAGTGCACGATGCTCTGCGGGTGGATCACGACATCAACCCGCTCTGGCGGCAGGTCAAAAAACCAGCAAGCCTCTATCACTTCGAGGGCCTTGTTCATGAGAGTGGCAGAATCGACGGTGATCTTCGGTCCCATCCGCCAGGTGGGATGACGCAGAGCCTGGGAGGGCGTCACACGGCTGAGCTCGGCGGCCGTGGCCTTCCAGAACGGTCCGCCCGAGGCCGTCAGTATTACCTTGGAAACCCGGTCTTTCAAATCCAGGCTGCCAGCACATTGCCAGATGGCACTGGGCTCGGAATCGACCGGGACTACCTGGACACCCCTTTCCCGTGCCAGGTGCTTTACCAGCGCCCCGCCCGCCACCAAGGTTTCCTTGTTGGCCAAAGCGAGCGTATTCCCTGCTTCGATGGCCGCGAGTGACGCCCACAGCCCCGCCACCCCGGTAATGGCATTCAGCACGACATCTGCGTCCGGCCAGCCAGCGGCTGACAAAACGGCCTCGGCCCCTATGCCAGTGGAAATCCCTGCCGACATAAGCTCGTCGAGCACTGCCGGGTCCGGGCCCGGCTCCTGTACGGCGACAAACCGCGGCCGCACACGCCGGGCCTGTTGCAGCAATTCTGCGGTCGCGTGCCCGGCGGCCAAAGCGGCCACCTGGAAACGCTCGGGAGCAGCACAAACCACGTCGATGGCCTGCCGGCCAATAGAACCCGTGCTCCCGAGAATGACGATTCTCCTGCTGCCCAACCTGCCACCCCTATCTTGCCGCTGTCATGCTCATGCACGGCGTATCGGAATGATGTTTGCACGTACCAACGACCGCACCAGCACAGCCAGAAAGGGCCCAATCACGAGTCCCCAGGTTCCGAATACCTGTAGGCCAAGCCAGATGGCCACAAGCGTGATCAACGGGTGCAGACCGAGCTGACCAGCCAAAAGTCGCGGCTCAAGAAGTTGCCGCACTGCAAACATGACAAAGAGCGTGATGAGAAGTCCTACGCCGAACGGCACCGATCCGGTTAGCATCGAATAGATCGCCCAGGGCACGAAAAGCATGGCCGGGCCAACAACGGGCATGAGATCGAAAAGCCCCGCCAGCAGCCCCAAAAGTATGGCATAGCGTGCTTTCAAGATCACAAGACCAGTCGTAGCCACGGTAATCGTGAACATGATGAGGATGAGTTCCGCTCGTACGTACCCGGCCGCCGTCACCCACAGGTCCGTCTTGATCTGGGCTGCGCCACGTCGCCAACTGGCAGGCAAAAAACCCAAGAGGGCACTGACGACAAGCCGTTTGTCCTTGCTGATAAAGTAGGTGGCCAACGCCGTCACCGTCACGAGCATGAGCCCCGAAGGCAGGCGTACCATTCCCGCCAGTAACCCGTTTGCCCACCCTTGGATGGCAGCCCCCACGGCATCCAGTTGCTGTTGCAACCGATCCATGACCGGGGCGGGGATGCCAGCCGGAGCGTACTCTCCCAACAATCGATCCACCATGGCACCAATCCGCTGCATCTCTGTGACCACCCAGGCAGCATAGTCCGGAGCACGGGCGGCCATGGTGCTAAGTTCAGCCACCAGCTGTGACACCAGTGCCGCCCCGACCACGCCGACCGCCAGTAGTACAATTGCCAGCCCAAGAACGGTCGCCCACCCCCGGTGAATATGCAACCGTTCCTCCAACCGGCTGACGAGCGGGTCGATGGCAAGGGCGAATATGGCGGCGAGCACAAATGGGAGGACGTAGGGCAAAAGATACTTGATGACCAAAACGCTGGCCAGTAGGAAGACTGCTACCCGTGCCAGCCATCGCCAGTCCATGGTCTTTCGCCCGCCTCCCTGTTTACAACACCTGCAAAAGGTATACGGCAGCCGGGGCAACAAAAAGAAGGCTGTCGAACCTGTCTAGCACTCCCCCATGCCCCGGAATCAGACGCCCGGTGTCCTTTACGCCCGCCTGCCGCTTGAGGGCGGATTCCGTCAGATCGCCGACCTGAGCGGCAGCGGCCAGCACAAGACCGGCCACTACGGATTTCCACCACGAAAGTCCGAGGAACCCGATACCGGCCACGAAAAGCAGGCCCACGCTGGCGACCGTACCCAGCACTGCTCCTTCGACCGTCTTGCCAGGACTGACCTCCCCAGCAAAATGGCGGCTACCCCAGGCCAAGCCCCCGAGATAGGCAAACACGTCGTACGCCCAAGTGGCCAACAAAGCGGTACCGGCTGTCCACAGCCCATGTGCCCCTGAACGCAGATAAAGAAAATGTGCCGGAAACAGTCCGAGCCAGACACTGCCCACTATTACCCAGGGAAGACCGAGAGCAGTGGAGTGGACGGGCTCGCGGCCGAAAAGGCTGAATCCGGCCCCCAGAATAAAGGCGAGCACCGGCCCCGCCACCATGAGGAGCGGACGGTGCGACATACCGCCCGCCAGGCTGAGGGCACTCCCGGCCAATGCAACAGGCATAGGCCATTTCACCCCATACGACCGGGTGAGACCGGCGAGCTCATAAAGCCCAAGGGCACACACGACTAGGATCAAAAAGTATAGGTACCAGTGCCCGAGGAACACAAAAACAAGCATCAACGGGCCAAATACCAGCGCACTCAAAAGCCGGACGAGGAAGTCTTTCAACCGCTCATTCCTCCCCGAGTCCGCCGAACCGCCGCTGTCTACGCCCAAAATCTGCGATCGCAGCCGCTATGTCGTCGCGGTCAAAGTCAGGCCAATACTTGTCCGTAAACCAAAACTCGCTGTAAGCGACCTGCCACAGGAGGAAATTGGACAACCGTTTCTCACCGGCCGGCCGGATCACCAAATCCGGATCGGGAATCCCCGCGGTGTCCAGATAATTCGACACCGTGTTATCGTCGACCTCGGCCAGGGTGATCTTCCCGCTCTCTAAATCGTCAAAGAGACGCCGGAACGCACGGGCAATTTCGGCCCGGCCGCCGTAGTTCAACGCCACGGTGAGGGTAAGCCCCGTATTGCCAGCGGTCTCCGCCACCGCCTTCTGCATAGCAAGCTGAGCCGGCCGGGTAAGCCGCGTGAGGTCTCCGATGTATCGGATGCGTACGTTCCGCTCGACCAGCTCAGGCAGGTACGACTCCATCGCTTCCACGAAAAGCCGCATCAAAGCCGAGACTTCACTCACCGGGCGTCGCCAGTTCTCGGTGGAGAAGGCGTACACCGTCAGGTACCGCACTCCCAGCTCGCCGCACGCCTGCACCACTCGCCGCAGGGCCCGCACCCCGGCCCGGTGCCCTTCCGTCCGCGAAAGCCCGCGGGCCTGCGCCCAGCGTCCGTTGCCGTCCATGATAATTGCAATGTGCGTAGGTATCGAGCGGCCGGTTTCATCCCCGGCCTGACTATTAAAACTACTGTCGTTCACCATCATATCGGTTCCTTGAACACGACCGTCAATTCCACTTCCAGCGCCGCTGGTGCCCGCACCCTGGCCACCCACAATCCGCCCGCTCCCCCGGCGGCGCCGGGGGCAGTGGTCAGGACCAATTTCAGACGCCGGTGTCCGAGTGCGAAAAGCCTCTCCACGGCGAGCTCCAAGGGGAGACCGGCCACCGCGTGCGCGCCTTCACTTCCATCGTTGGATGCTTCCGTCCGCACTATACTGTCATGATCTCCTTTTCTTTTTCCTCCGCAATTTGGTCCAGCTCGCGGCTATATGTGTCCGTAAGCTTTTGTACTTCGTCTAAACCGCGGTGGAACTCGTCCTCGGATATTTCACCCTCATCTTTCATTTCTTCCAGGAATTCATTGGCCTCGCGTCTGATGTTGCGTATGCTCACCTTTTCTTCTTCTGCCTTCTTGCGTACCTGTCGGACAAGCTCCGTGCGGCGTTCTTGCGTGAGGGGCGGAAATACCAGACGAATCACGGACCCATCGCTGGCCGGAGTGATGCCCAAGTCGGACTTTAAAATCGCTTTCTCGATCGCCGACAGTGTGGTCTTATCCCAAGGCTGTATCACCATGAGCCGGGCCTCGGGTATGGTTACGGTGGCCATCTGGGGAATGGGCGTCGGCACGCCGTAATAGTCAACCGTGATCCTACCCAACAAGGCAGCATTTGCCCGGCCGGCCCGGATGCCGGTCAGTTCCTTGCGAAAAAGCTCCACGGTTTTTTTCATCCGGGCTTCTGCGTCCGAAAGCACGTCCTTAACCACGTTTCTCCCCCCTGACGATGGTGCCGTGCCGCTCTCCGCCGGCGATGCGGGCAATGGCATTTTCCACGCCGATGTCAAACACGATGATCGGAATGGCATTGTCCATGCACAAAGACACCGCAGTAGCATCCATCACCCGCAAACCACGAGACAGCACATCCATGTAAGTGAGCTCATCGAATTTGTGCGCGTGCGGGTTCAAGGCCGGATCGTCGTCGTAGACCCCATCCGCCCCATGCTTGGCCATCAGGATGACGTCCGCGCTGATTTCCGCTGCTCGCAAGGCGGCCGCCGTGTCCGTGGAGAAAAACGGGTTGCCGGTGCCAGCAGCGAAAATCACCACGCGGCCTTTTTCCAGGTGGCGGATAGCCCGCCGGCGAATATACGGCTCGGCCACCGACCGCATTTCAACGGCGGTTTGCACCCGCGACTCGAGCCCCAGGTGCTCCAGGGCATCTTGCAGGGCCAAGGCGTTGATCACCGTCGCCAGCATGCCCATGTAGTCGGCGGTAGCCCGGTCCATACCGGCCTTTTCGCCCGGGGCGCCGCGCCAGATGTTGCCACCGCCCACCACCACGCCGATCTGGATGCCCATTGCGTGCACATCCGCGATCTGGGTGGCGATGTTCTGCACCACTTCCGGTGCGATCCCCGCGCGCCCGCCAGCCATGGCCTCGCCGGACAATTTGAGTATGATGCGGTGCCAGCGTTCCGTAAGTCATCCCTACCCCTCTTGGCAGAGTCATAGGGGCGGCGTTGCCTTCAAAACAAAGAGAACACCCGCAGGTGTTCTCTTTTCGACGCCCTTAGTTCCCTGCCTCCTCGGGCAGGCTTTCCCCTACCGCGAACCTGGCAAATCGCCTCACGGTGATGTTCTCCCCGAGCTTGGCCACGTGCTCCAGCACGAGGTCTTTCACGGTCTTTTTGGGATCGCGGATAAACGGTTGCTCGAGCAAGCAGACCTCTTGATAGAATTTCTCCAGGCGGCCAGCCACCAATTTCTCCAAAACCGCGGCCGGCTTGCCGGTGTTTTCGGCCTGGGCCAGCAGTATCTCGCGCTCTTTCGCCAAGACCGCTTCCGGCACTTCTTCCTTGCTCACGTACTGGGGTGAGCTCGCTGCCACCTGCATGGCGATGTCGTGCGCCAGACTGTGAAACTCCTCAGTGCGCGCGACGAAATCGGTTTCGCAATTCAACTCCACCAGCACGCCGATGCGTCCGCCGGCATGGATGTAAGACTCAATGATGCCCTCGCCGGCCGCCCGGCCCGCGCGACGGGCCGCTTGGGCCAAGCCTTTTTTCCGCAAGATCTCAACCGCCTTGTCCAGGTCGCCGTTCGCTTCTTCGAGCGCCCGCTTGCAGTCCATCATGCCGGCACCCGTGAGGTCCCGCAACTTCTTCACTTGGGCGGCGTCTATCATGGCGCCTCCTCCTTTGCGTCTTTACTCTTCAGGGCTGTCAGGATCCCATACCACCGCGTAATCCGGCTCCGCGAGATCCGCATCTTCCGGGACCGGAATGCCCTCTTGTTCGGCATCCACTACCTCGGCCTTCGCCATCGCCTGGCCCTCGAGCAAGGCGTCGGCCATGCGGCTGCAAATGAGCTTTACAGCCCGGATGGCATCGTCATTGCCTGGGATCGGGTAGGTAATCTCGTCCGGGTCGCAGTTGGTATCGACAATGCCGACTATCGGGATACCGAGCCGGTTGGCCTCCAGAACAGCTATGTGCTCCTTGCGGGGATCCACCACAAACAGGGCATCTGGCAACTTTTTCATACCCTTGATGCCACCGAGATACTTTTGGAGCTTTTCCTTTTCGTGCATAAGGTGCATAACTTCTTTTTTGGGCAGGTTGGCCATTTGACCTTCCTGCTCCCACCTCTCAAGCTCCGCCAGGCGCTCCAACCGCTTGCGAATGGTCACAAAATTCGTGAGCATACCGCCGAGCCAGCGCTGGTTTACGTAGTACATGCCGCACCGAGTGGCTTCCTCCGCTACCGTATCCTGCGCCTGCTTTTTGGTACCTACAAACAGGACCGTCCCACCGTTCATGCCCAGATCGCGCATGAAATTGTAGGCTTCCTCGAGCTTTTTGACGGTTTTCTGGAGGTCAATGATGTAGATGCCGCTACGCTCGGTGAAGATATACGGGGCCATCTTGGGGTTCCAACGGCGGGTCTGGTGACCGAAGTGCACGCCAGCTTCCAAAAGGTGCTTCATGGAGACAACAGACATTAAGCTTCTGACACCCCCTTCCCGTTAAGTCTTGGACGCCCAAATCAAAGGGCGGCAAGCCGCCGCTTCGTCATCCCCACCGGCAGCCGGCTGGGCCGGCACGGGCGGTGGGTCGGAAGCGTGAGTTCTTCGAGAGCCAGACGGCATTATACCATGGGCACACAGGGTTTGCCACTTCAAACGCTGGCCGTTTCTTCGTGCGCATGTTTGAGTTCAGCCAGGAAATACGGGTTGAGGATGCGGATGTAGGTCCCTTTCATCCCCAGCGATCTGGAAGCAATGATGCCAGCACTCTCCAGCTTGCGGAGGGCATTCACGATCACCGAGCGCGTGATCCCCGCCTGGTCGGCGACCTTGCTCGCCACCAGAAGTCCTTCTGCCCCGCCGAGCTCATTGCAAATGTGCTCGATGGCGTCCAGTTCCGAGAACGAAAGAGTAGCCAACGCAAGCCGCACCCCACTCCGGAGGCGCTCTTCGGACTGCGACTCTTCCTGCCGCTGGCGGATGAACTCTATGGCCGCAATGGTGGCTCCGTACTCGGCCAGGATCAGGTCGTCGTCTGTAAACGGACGGTCAAACCGCGCCAAAAGCAGCGTTCCAAGACGCTCACCGCGTCCAAACACCGGCACGATCGTGGTGATTTTGCCCTCCTGCAGGCAATCGCGGGAGCGGTCGAACACACACCGGCGGCCGGACTGCGGCACGTTGGCCACCGTATCCGCCACCCGTAAAAGCCCCTCGGCGTAATCCGGCGGGAACTTACCCGTCTCCAAAACTATTTGTTCCAGAAGCTCGCACTCAAACCCGTTTTCGAGGGCCTTGCCCAACAGTTCACCGTCCAGATTGACCAAATAAACGTTAGCGTGAACAAGCCGCGACAGGGCTTCTGTGATCTCCCGGAAGCTCGCCGGCTGACCAACCGTGCGCTGAACGGTACGGCTCAACTGACGTACCCGGGACAAAGCGTCCGACATCATTTCAACTTCCTCTCCCATGCGTACCAGCTCCTGCATCGTTATAGTATGTACTGTGAAATATCCTGGTTTTGCGCGATGTCTGCCAGTTTTTTGCGAACGTACTCTGCGGTGATAGTCACCTTACCCTGGATGGCGTCCGGGGCATCGAAGGAAACGTCCTCCAGCAACCGTTCCATGATAGTGTAAAGCCGCCTGGCGCCGATGTTTTCGCCGGATTGGTTCACCGCGTATGCCAGTTCGGCAATGGCGTCGATGCCCTCCGGTGTGAACTCCAACTCCACGCCATCGGCGGCGAGGAGTTCGGCGTATTGCTTAGTGAGAGCATTCTCCGGCTCCGTAAGGATACGGCGAAAGTCCTCCTGTCGCAGTGCCTCCAGTTCCACACGGATGGGAAACCGCCCCTGCAGTTCCGGAATGAGGTCCGACGGCTTGGTCACGTGGAAGGCACCAGCCGCGATAAACAGCACATAATCAGTCCGCACCGGCCCGTATTTCGTCACCACCGTCGAGCCCTCCAGGATTGGCAGAAGGTCACGCTGAACGCCCTCCCGGGAGACGTCGGGAGACCCGCCCTGCTCGCGCCCGGCGATCTTGTCGATCTCGTCGATGAACACGATTCCGGACTGCTCTGCCCGGCGGATGGCTTCCGCCGTCACCGACTCCATGTCGATAAGCCGCATAGCCTCTTCTTGTATGACGATTTGCCGGGCCTCGCTGACCGTCGTCCGCCGCTTCTTTTTCTTTTTCGGGAAAAGTCCACCCATGGCGTCCTGAAGATTGATGCCCATCTCTTCAACGCCGGCCTGGGAGAATATCTCCAACATGGGAGGCGACTGGTCTTCCACCTCCACTTCGACTATGGTGTCTTCCAGCCGCCCGGCCAAAAGATCCTGCCGTGCGCGCTCCCTTTCCTGCCGGGCCAACCGCAAACGTTCGTAATAGCCCTCGTCCACCTCGATTTCGTTTTCCTGCCGTCGGGAAAGCCCTGACATGCCAAACAGTGCTTCCAATGGGTTGCGTGGCGGGGACGGCTTTTCCGGCAGGGGCGCGACAAGATCGAGCAGGCGCTCTTCCGCCTTTGCCCTGGCCTCCGCCGCCACCTGCTCCATGCGCTCCTGTTTCACCATCCGCACCGCAGTTTCCACCAGGTCGCGGATGATGGCATCGACATCCCGGCCCACGTACCCTACCTCGGTGAACTTGGTGGCCTCCACCTTCACAAACGGCGCCCGCACAAGCCGCGCCAGACGCCGGGCAATTTCTGTTTTACCAACACCGGTGGGTCCGATCATCAGGATGTTTTTGGGCATAATCTCGTCACGCATCTGAGCCGGCAGCCGGCTACGGCGGTAGCGGTTGCGCAGGGCGATCGCCACGGCCCGTTTGGCGCTGGCCTGCCCGACAATATATTTGTCGAGCTCGCTTACGATTTCCCGGGGAGTAAGCTCTTCCAATGTCGATTCCTCCCGACCGCTATGACAGCGTCTCCAGGGTGATCTCGGCGTTCGTGAATATGTCGATACCGGCCGCGATCAACAGGGACTCGCGCGCGATTTCTGGCGCCGCAAGGTCGCTGTGCCTCATCAATGCACGGGCAGCGCCCAATGCCGCCGGACCGCCAGAGCCGATGGCAACGACGTCGTCGTCCGGCTCGAACACTTCACCGCTGCCCGAAATCACGAGCAACGTACTCTTGTCCATGGCCACCAGCATGGCCTCCAGCCGACGCAGGGCACGATCCGTCCGCCAGTCTTTAGCCAGTTCGACGGCAGCGCGCGAAAGCTGTCCCTGGTATTGCTGGAGTTTTCCTTCGAACCGGTCCAAAAGGGCCAGGGCATCGGCCACTCCGCCCGCGAAGCCAGCAAGCACAGTGCCGTTGTAGATCCGCCTGACCTTTTTGGCATGGGCTTTCATGATAATACGCTCCGACATCGTCACCTGACCGTCTCCAGCCATGGCAGCGACGCCCTTATGGCGTAAGGCTACAATCGTGGTGCCGTGAAACATCGAATCATCCCCCATGCTGCACCGCCGTCAAGCCCGGTCCTGCCCGAACCCGCACGGACTAAGCCCGCGGGTGGGATTTATCGTATACATACCGCAGTCGTGCTTGGCTAACGTGAGTATATATTTGGGTGGTGGAAATATTCGCATGTCCCAGTAATTCCTGGAGCGACCGCAGGTCGGCCCCACCCTCCAACAGATGCGTGGCAAACGTGTGCCGCAAAAGGTGTGGCCCTCCGCGGCCCGCCAATCCTGCCCGGCGCATGTATGATGCCAAAATCATTTGAACCCCTCTGGTGGTGAGCCTTTGCCCACGCTGGTTCAAGAACAAGGCCGGCGATTCTATCCGCGGCGACGACCCTGTTCGGCCGCCAGCCAAAAACGGCCGGCCATGGTCGAGGTAGTCGCTCAAAGCGGCACAGGCCGGACGGCCCAGCATCACGACGCGCTCCTTTTGGCCTTTCCCGCGCACCCGGCCTTCTCGGGCCGAAAGATCCAGGTCGCCGAGGTCGAGGCGACAAAGCTCCGATACCCGTAAGCCCCCGCCGTAAAGCACCTCCAGTATGGCCCGGTCCCGGAGACCCGCTGGCGTCGACACGTCCGGTAGCCGTAACAGGGCGGTCACCTCTTCCCCGGTCAAAAAGGCCGGAATACGCCGCCCGGTCCGCGTTCCCCGCAGTCCCATGACTGATCCGTCCGATATGATGCCCTGCCGTTCCAGATATTTAAAGAAGCCCCGCAGGGCCGAGAGCTTGCGTGCCACTGACCGCTTGCTATAACGCGCCTCCAGGAGCCCGGTTAGATACCCGCGGACGCCGGCGTCTGAAAGCGCCAGCTGCCCGCGCCGCTCGCAGGCCTGCACAAACTGCCGTAAATCGCGCCGGTAGGCGGTGACGGTATGGCGTGACGCCCGCCGCACAGCGGCCAAATAGGCGAGGTATTCGTCCACCGCCGCCACCAGATTTTTCTCGGCCTCCACTGCCAACCGTTTGCCTCCCCTGCCATATTAGCACGCGCCGCGGCGACCGGCCCGTTACTCGGCCTACGTCACGTCGTTGCCGGTTTGCTCCTCTTCATAATCACACGCTGGGTTGGCACAAGCATATACGGTCTTGGCTCCATGTTTCTTCAACACCATGAATGAGCCGCACTTGGGGCATGACCGGCCAGTCGGCTTGTTCCAGGTCGTGAATGTGCAAGTCGGATAGTTCGCACAACCGTAAAAATTGCGGCCTTTTTTCGTGCGGCGCAGGACCATTTCCCCGCCACAGACAGGACAGCGGGCGCCGGTCGGTTCCCGGTAAGGCATCGTGTGCCGGCACTCTGGGTAGCCAGAGCAGGCCAGAAACTTGCCGTAGCGCCCGTATTTCACCACCATTGGACGGCCACACACGTCGCACTTGATGTCGGTAGGCTCGCCCGCCAACTGCACCCGCGGGGCCGCTGCCTGCGCCCTCGACAGTGTATCGGAAAATGGTTTATAGAATTCCTCCAAGACGGCTATCCCCGGCGTCTTGCCCTCCTCTACCGTATCCAGCTTTTTTTCCATCCCGGCCGTGAATGCCACATCCACGATGTCCGGGAAATACTCCCGCAGTAGCTGCGTCACCGCCACACCGAGATCAGTAGGGACGAAATGCCGGTCTACCTTCGTAACATAGCCCCTCTCCTGGATGGTGTCGATGATTGTAGCGTATGTGCTCGGCCTGCCGATGCCCTTTTCCTCCAAAGCCTTGACGAGGCTGGCCTCGGTATACCTTGGTGGCGGTTCGGTGAAGTGCTGGGCCGGATTGATTTTTTCGGCCGTTACGACCTCCCCTGGCGTCAAGGGAGGCAGGAATGCTTTTTCATCACTATCCTGGTCAGGGGCTTCTTCGTCCGTGCTCTCCCGGTACAGGACGGTGAAGCCAGGAAAGCGCACGGTCTGCCCCCGGGCACGGAAAATGTAGTCGCCAGCTGCAATGTCGGCGGTGACCACGTCCAGGACCGCCGCGGCCATCTGGCTAGCCAAAAAGCGCTCCCAGATGAGTTTGTAGAGCCGGTATTGGTCACTGGTGAGGTACTGCTTGATGGCATCCGGGTGCCGCCCGACGGAAGTAGGACGGATGGCTTCGTGCGCCCCCTGCGATAGCGGCTGGTCTTTCGTCTTGCGTGCTTCCGCCGGCAAAAAAGCGTCACCGTACTCCTTGATTATGTATGCCCGTGCCTCCGCCACCGCCGGGGCGGCCACCCGCGTGGAATCCGTGCGCATGTACGTAATCAGGCCGGTGCTTCCCTCGGGGCCAATGTCCAAGCCTTCGTACAGTTGCTGGGCAATGTTCATGGTCCGGCGGGCCGTGAAATGCAGCTTCCGGGCCGCCTCCTGCTGCAATGTGCTTGTGGAGAAAGGTGCCGCCGGCTGCCGCAGCCTTTCCTTTTGTACGACATCTTGTACGCGCCACTGTGCCCCCTGGAGGCCAGCCAGGACTTTTTCCACACTCGCACGATCTGGAAGGTCTACCTTTGTGCCACCAACACTGAAAAGCTCCGCCGTAAAGGAGGCACTGTCAGTCGCCTTGCGAAGCGTGGCGCTGACAGTCCAATATTCCGTGGGGCGGAAAGCCTTAATTTCCTCCTCACGGTCCACAATGAGACGGACCGCTACCGACTGCACACGCCCGGCCGACAGCCCACGCCGCACTTTCTGCCACAATAGCGGTGACAGGCTATAACCGACGAGACGGTCGAGAATGCGCCTGGTTTGCTGGGCATCCACCAGGTGTGCGTTCACGGCTCGCGGTGCTTGCAATGCTCGTTCCACACTCTCCTTGGTGATCTCATGGAACTCGATCCGGATCTTGTCGTCCGGATTCAGACCGAGCAGCTCGGTCAGGTGCCAGGAAATGGCTTCACCTTCGCGGTCCGGGTCGGTAGCCAAGTAGACCCGCTTGGCTTTCTTGGCGGCTTCTTTGAGCTCTTTGATGATTTCGGCCTTGCCGCGGATGTTTATGTACTGCGGTCGGAAACCCGCCTCGATGTCCACTCCCAGCTTGCTTTTCGGCAAATCGCGAATGTGACCCATGGAAGCTTTGACCGTAAACCGCCGGCCGAGAAAACGGCTCAGGGTGCGGGCCTTTGCCGGAGACTCGACGATAATCAGACCGCCAGATGCCACTATGGCTTCCCTTCCCTCCCTACAGTGTCCAGGACACCATTGTACGCAGCGATCAAGTCCTTACATAATACCCCCCGGGCAGCTTCCGGACCAAGCCATCCAGCTCGAGTTCGAACAAAAGCGTGGCAACCTCTCGGGAACCGAAACCGAGCTTCGCCGCTAGCTCATCACAATGCACAGGGGTAAAACCGATGGCTTGCAGCAACCGCCCACGGGCATCGCCGGCGCCGGCCGGTCCAGCTGCATCGGCGGAGGACGCACCGTTCCTGCCAGCCCCGCCTGCCGGTGGGACGAACGTGCGCGGCAATAGATGTTCCAGCTCGCGCAGGATGTCGCTGGCGTCACGCACCAGTAGTGCCCCGTCCCGTAGCAATTTGTGCGTGCCCGCGGAGAGAGGGCTGTAAACGGGCCCGGGCACAGCCCCCACGAGCCGGTTTTCCTGCAAAGCATGGTTGGCGGTAATCAAGGCCCCGCTTTTCTCGCCAGCCTCGATGACCACGGTGGCCAAACTCATGCCTGCGATGACGCGATTACGCAGCGGAAAGTTGGCCGGCAAAGGAGGAGTCCCCCACGCGAACTCGCTGATGACGGCGCCGGCAAAAGCGATCTCGGTGCACAAGACAGAGTGCTCCGGCGGGTAGCAGCGGTCGACACCGCAGCCCAACACGGCCACCGTTTTTCCACCGGCGTCGAGGGCACCACGATGGGCCTCGGCGTCGATGCCACGGGCAAGACCGCTCACTACCAGTACCCCCGCCGAGGCGAGATCACGGGCCAAATCCCGCGTCACACGGGTGCCATAGGCAGTGGGATGTCGCGTTCCCACCAGTGCCACCGCCGGACCCTGCAGAGCGTCACGACGGCCCCGCAGAAATACCACGCGGGGCGGCACGAAGGTTTCCCGCAGTAGCGCCGGGTATTCCGGATCCGTCATGATGAGAAAGTCTCCTTTGATGTCAGGTTCGCTGGCCGCAAGCTCCACGAGCGCCCGCCGCGCGTCGAGGGCGCGTCCCGCCGCGAACCCGTGTGCACGCAGCACAGCCTCTGCCTTGGCCGGCTCGGCGAGCACGGCACGCGGCGTCCCCAGCTCCGAAACGAGCCAGCCGATTGACGCTGACCCCAGCCCGGGTACCATGACCAGCTGCAACCACGCTTTGCGATCATCCTGTTCATCCATATTATGGCAGTTCGCGGCTGCTCTGGCTATTCCTCCCATAACCATACGAACAATAAAAAATGGGCGAAACCATTCGCCCATTTTCACCCCGAGGCTAAACACTTGGAAGCCTTTAAGAAGCCCGCACCACCTTGCCCGCCTTGAGGCACGAGGCACAGACATAGATCCGCCGGGGAGCGCCGTCCACGATTGCCCGCACACGCTGCAGGTTGGGGCGAATCATCCGGTGGCCGATACCGGTCACCTTGCGGCCAGCCCCGCCCTTACGCTTGGCGGCACCGCGCCTGACAATTGTACGCCCCATGGCGGGAGCGCGTCCGCAAATCTCGCACACTTTGTGCATCTTCAAACCTCCCCGGTACTGAAAAAGCCCAAAATTACCTCGGACATTCTAGCATCGGCCCCCCGGATGGTCAACGTACCGCCAGCACAACGGCGGCCCGCCTGGGGGCGGCCGCTTCATTTACCGAGCATGGTGCGGACTTGGCGGATCATCTCCGGGAGAACCTCGTTTACGTCTCCCACAATCCCAAAGTCGGCCACTTTAAATATGGGCGCGTCGGGGTTCTTGTTGATTGCCACAACTACTCGGGAGGATTTCATGCCGGCCAGATGCTGGATAGCGCCCGAAATACCGCAGGCGATGTACAGCTTGGGGCTGACGGTCTTGCCGGTCTGTCCTACCTGATTGGCGTAGGGCATCCACCCGGCATCGACCACGGCGCGCGACGCACCTACCGCCGCCCCCAAAAGACCAGCCAGCTCTTCGATCATGCGGAAGCCATCGGGCCCACCCATGCCGCGGCCACCCGACACGACGATGTCCGCCTCCTCCAACCGCGGCCCGGTGGCGGCTTCGACCACGCTGCCGAGCGTCTCGGTACCGCCAGGGAGCGGAACGCTGCCGAGGTCGACGACGGAAACCGCAGCACCTGCCGGGGCTTTGGACGCCCGTGGGAAAGCACGCGGACGGACCGTGACGATCTGCGGTCTCGCCTGGCCGAACGACACCGTCGCCAGAACGTTGCCACCATAGGTCGCCCGTGTGGCGGTGAGGTTACCCGCGGCATCAAGGTCAAGCCCGACGCAGTCGGTGGCCACGCCGCATCCTAGCTTGGCAGCCAGCCGCGGTGCCACTTCGCGGCCGAGCCGGTCCTGTGCGAACAACAAAACGTTTGGTTTCTCGGCGGCAACCACGGACGCGAGCAAAGCGGTGACCGCGCCGACCGGGTTGGTTGCCAGCCGGTGATCGGCAACCACCAGCACGCGGTTCAGACTATACTGGGCCAGTTCCTCGGCCAGCGGCTGTACCTGGTCACCCATGATGACCGCCGTAACGGTGGCCCCAGCCATATCCGCGAGCTGCCTGGCAGCCGTAATCAGCTCGAGCGTGCTCCCATTCAGTTTGCCATCCAGTTCTTCCGCGAACAGGAGAATGTTATTGTCGGACATGACGGGACCCCCCTATATGAGCTTGAGTTCAGCCAGTTTCTGCAAAAGCGTGGCCACCTGTTCGTTCACCGTGCCAGTCAGGATGGCCCCACCCGCCCGCTCGGGCGGCCGTGCCACTGCGTTTACCTGCACCTGGGGAGCCACGGATTGAGCATCAAGGCCGAGGTCAGCGAGCGACCAAACCGGCACCGGCGTCTTTTTAGCCTTCATGAGCCCGCGCAATGAAGCCAGTCTTGGTTCGTTGATCTCTTTCACAACACTGATTACACAGGGCAGCGATACGCGCACCCGGTCGTATCCGAAATCAGTAACCGTCTGCACCACGATGTGGTCGAGTGCTACTTCTTCAATCTTTTTTACCCAGGAAACGGCCGGCCAGCCCAAAAACTCTGCGAGGGCGGCCGGGACAATACCAGTGGCAGTGTCGGAACCCTGCCGCCCGCAAATGACCAAGTCGACTCCCTGCAATTTCCGTATGGCGCCTGCCAACGCATTCGCGACGCCAAGGCCATCGGCCGCGTCCATAGCCCCATCGGAGATAACCACGCCGTCGTCGGCTCCCATGCCGATGGCCTGTCGCACCACTTCCGCCGCTTCCGGCGAGCCGACGGAGACCGCGGTAACGGAACCTTGATGGGCCTCTTTCAAACGCAGAGCCTCTTCCACGGCATACTCGTCGTTGGGATTCAGCACGAAATTAATTCCAGATGTGTCGACCGTGCGGGACGTGGGATTGATACCGACCTCGAGGGATTCAGGAACCCGTTTAACACAAACCGCGATCTTCAAGCCACATTCCCTCCTCCGTACCAGGACTGCTTCCAGCCAACCTTTCCAAGTGTAGCATCGGGCGCAATCAAGCGTCAAAGAACAAAATAACCACCACTCGACACTCGTACCACCACGTACCACTCGAAATGATGCATTTTAATTTGCCGGCAGCAGGAGATTATGCAGGCCAGTCGAATTGGCGTTTATCATTATGCACGCAGGAGGGTGATGTGGGTTGGGCAAGTCGAAGGTGGTTTTGTTAGTGGGGGTGCTGGTGGTAGCTGTCATGCTCGCAACGGCAGCGTGCGGGCAACAGAAGCCGTCCAGCACCAGTACCCAGTTGCCGGTTCTCAAGGTTGGCTCGGAAGTGGCATATGCCCCGTTCGAGGCCGTGGACCCCAAGACGGGCAATTTTGTTGGATTTGATATTGATTTGATCAAGGCGATCGGCAAGGCCGCCGGAATGGACGTCCAGATCCAGAACATCGCGTGGGACGGCCTCATTCCGGCCCTGCAGCAAGGGCAAGTTGACCTGGTCATCTCGGCCATGACGATTACAGACCAGCGCGCGCAGCGGGTGTTGTTCTCAGATCCATATTTCACCACCGGCCAGGTGATCGGGGTGAAGGCCGGCAGCAACGTGAAAACGCCGGATGATCTCAAGGGTAAGAAAGTAGGAGTGCAAGCCAACACTACAGGTGATTATGCCGCCTCGGCCATTCCGGGAGTAAACGTCGTCAGGTATGAAACCACGCCCGACGCGTTCAACGCCTTGAAAAATAGCGAAGTCGATGCGGTGGTCGTGGACGAAATGACCTTGGCAGCCTACCTGCAGGAGAACCCGAACTCGGGCATCGTCAAAGCCGCCCCTCCCTTTACCGTCGAGTATTACGGCATGGCGATGCGCAAGAACGATACGGCACTGGCCCAAAAAATCAACCAGGCTCTGGCCCAGGTGAAGGCCAGTGGGGAATACCAGAAAATTTACGATACGTGGCTGACTCCGCTACTCGGCCAGCATTAGAATTAGGCGATACTGCAACGGTACCCCTGCGGCAGACTCCGCAGGGGTACCGTGTCTTGCTGCCTTCCAAATAAAGCATCTTGGGGAGATGTAAATGACTATAGATCCTGGTATTATGCTTGAGTTTTTGCCGTACCTGTTGCATGGTGCTATTTACACGATTGTGCTGAGCACGGTGGCAATCGCTATCGGGATCGTGATGGGCCTGATTATAGCCTTGATGAAAATTGCTCCATTGAAGGTGCTCCGCTGGCCTGCCACCGCCTACACCGATTTTTTCCGTGGCACTCCTCTGCTTGTGCAGCTCATGATGTTGCACTACGGCTTGCCGCAGATATTCCACTACACTCCCGTGGCGTGGTTGGACGCCTTTATCGGGCTAGGCCTGAACTCTGCGGGCTACGTGGCCGAAATCTTCCGGGCCGGCATCGAGTCGATTGACCGCGGACAAACGGAAGCTGCACGCTCCCTGGGAATGACATACATGCAGGCTATGCGTTGTGTTATCTTGCCGCAGGCGGTCCGGCGGGTACTGCCACCGCTTGGCAACGAGTACATTGCTCTTCTGAAGGACTCGAGCCTGGTTTCCATCATTGGGATGAGCGAGCTCATGTTCCGGGCCCGGCTTCTGAACGGCAGCACCTACCGACCGTTCGAGGCGTTTTTCACCGCGGCCATTTTGTACCTTGTCATAACTCTGCCGCTGACCCAACTGGTAGCCGTCATGGAAAGGAAGATGAGCATCAGTGATAAGCGTTCGTAACGTGCGCAAAAACTTCGGCAATCTGGAAGTGCTCAAGGGCGTCAACCTCGAGGTAAAGGATGGCGAGGTGGTCGTGATCATCGGACCGTCGGGGTCCGGCAAGAGCACGCTCTTACGCACCATAAACCGCCTAGAGGAACCGACCTCCGGCGAAATCTACATCGACGACGTCTGCATCACAGACCGCAACGTAGACATAAACCGGATCCGCCAGCATGTGGGCATGGTGTTCCAATCGTTCAACCTGTTTCCGCACCTGACGGCCTTGCAGAACGTGGCGCTGGCCCCGGTCGTGGTACAGCACCGCCCGCCGGCCGAGGTGCAGGAACTCGCCATGGCACAGCTGTCACGGGTGGGGCTGGCCCACAAGGCGAATGCTTACCCGCAGCAGCTGTCGGGCGGCCAGCAACAGCGCGTAGCCATTGCCAGGGCCCTGGCGATGGAGCCACGCTTCATGCTCTTCGATGAGCCGACGTCGGCCCTGGACCCGGAGATGATCGGGGAGGTGCTGGCCGTCATGAAAAGCCTGGCCCGCGACGGCATGACCATGGTGGTCGTCAGCCACGAGATGGGCTTCTCGCGCGAGGTCGCGGACCGGGTGGTATTCCTCGAATACGGACAAATACTCGAAGAAGGAACCCCCGAACAGCTGTTCGATCATCCCCGCCATCCCCGGACCCAGGAGTTCCTCAGCAAAGTGCTCTAGGCGACCGCGGGTTTATGCCTTTGCTGCCAGAAGGTCGTACACCGTCCGCCGGAACACCTCCACGCCGATCGGCAGGGCGTCTTCGTCAATGTTGAACCGCGGATGGTGATGCGGGAAGTTCGCCCCTTTGTCAGGGTTTCTCGCCCCCAAGAAAAGGAACGCCGACGGCACCACCTGGCCGTAGTAGGCGAAGTCTTCGCCTCCCATGACCGGCGGATGGTGTATGACCGCATCGTTACCAAGCACGGCCTGGGCCGAACGCTTGAAGAGCTCTGTGACGACCGGATCATTGACCACGGCCGGGTAGCCGCGGCGGAACTCGAAGCGGTATTCGGCCCCGGCCTGATGGCAGATCCCCTGGAGAATTCGCTCCATTTCTTTTTCGATGAGGTCGCGCGTAGCACTGTCGAAGCTACGGACTGTGCCTGTAACCGTGGTTTCCGGTGCGATGACGTTGAAAGTGAAACCACCATGGATGGTACCCACGCTTACTACCGCCGGTTGCAGGGGATCCACCCGCCGGCTCACGACCGTCTGCAGTGCTGTGACGTATTGTGCTGCCAGCACGATGCTGTCCACCGTCTGGTGCGGAGCCGAGCCATGCCCGCCCCGTCCCACGATGGTGGCGGTGAACTCGTTGGCATTCGCCATCAGTGGGCCCGGAGCGATACCGGCCGTTCCCGTTGGCAGTTCTGACCACAGATGGAGACCGATAACGTGGGCTACCCCTTCCAATGCCCCTGCCTTGATCAAGGCCTGGGCGCCCCCTGGTGGTTTCTCCTCGGCAGGCTGGAAAAGGAGCCGCACCCGACCGGGAAGGTTTTCTTTTTCTGCTTGGAGGATTTTCGCCAGGCCTAGCAATATGGCCGTGTGACCGTCATGCCCGCAGGCGTGCATCCGCCCCGCATTGGTGGAACGGTATTCGACCTCGTTTTCCTCCTGCACAGGCAGGGCGTCGATATCGGCCCGAACCGCGATTGTTGGGCCTGGACGGCCACCGACGATATCGGCGACCGCGCCGGTGGGACCTGGGCGCGACGCCGTAATACCCATCTGTGATAGCGTCTCGACGATGAACTCGGTGGTGGCAAACTCTTCAAAACCGATTTCCGGATGGCTGTGAAGATGACGGCGCCATTTACTCAGGTCGGGTTGGAGCGCCGCCACTTCGGGACTCACTTTGGCCAAAGTATTCACCTCGCAAAATGCGGTCCGTTGCGACCGCTACGGTTTCAGTAAGTGAATACACCAATCGCTGCCCGCGTTCCTCCCGGGGCCTCGTTGCACGTGCGTCCAGACTTCATGAGAGGACTGACACGGTCCTGTACTGCATGGCTTCTTTGATGTGCTCCGGCGCAATGACCGCGGCCCCGTCGAGGTCGGCGATCGTACGCGCGACCTTGCGGACCCGCACGTAGGCCCGGACGCTCATGCCGGTCCGTTCGAAAGCCCTCGCCAAAACGGCCTCGGCTTTAGGATCAAGCGGGCAAAATTCGTCCACTTCGTTTGCGCTCATCTCCGCATTGGTAATCGTGGGCCGCCCGGCAAACCGTTTGGCCTGCAGGCGGCGGGCCGCCACCACCCGCTGGCGGACGGAAGCGGAGTCCTCGCCCGGCGGGGCGTGGGCGAGTTCGTGCCACGGTACCCGGGTCAGCTCGACGGTGAGGTCAATCCTGTCGAGGATGGGACCTGATATCCGTCCCCGGTAGTGCTCGATCTGCACCGGTGTGCAGACGCACACGCGGCCCGGGTCACCGAGCCGGCCGCAGGGGCACAGGTTCATCGCTCCCACGAGCAAGAACCGGCTCGGAAAACTGACGTGGCTGCCGGCGTGCACGATGGACACTTCGCCGCTTTCCATGGCAGATCGAAGGCCATCGATGCTCGCACGGCTAAAAAGGGGCAGTTCATCGAGAAACAGGACGCCGCGGTGGGCGAGCGACACTTCGCCCGGCGACGGACCAGGTCCACCGCCCAAAAGCCCGGCCAGGCTCGCGTGTACCCCTGGTGACCGGAAAGGTCTTTGGCTCACGAGCCCTGCGCCCGGTGGCAGCAGGCCGGCCACACTGTAGATCTCGGTCACTTCGATGGCCTCCGGCGCCGCCATCGGCGGCAGTATGCCTGGCAGCCGCCTGGCCAAAAGCGTCTTCCCGGCACCCGGCGGACCGGCAAGCAGCAGGTGGTGCCCACCGGCCGCCGCGATTTCCAATGCCCGCCGTGCCTGCAGCTGCCCCCGCACGTCGCGGAGGTCCTCCGAAACTGGCGGTTCTTGGCCGTGATCATCACCGGTGCTGTCCAGAGCACCCCCCTGCCTGGAAACCTCGCCGTTCACAGCCCAGTCCAGTACCTGCCCTAGCCGCCAGAAACCCAAGACGTCTATCCCGCTCACCGCCAGCGCCTCTCTCGCATTCCCGCTGGCCACAATCACCCCTCTTTTCTTGTGAAGGGCAGCCGCCTTGGACATCGGCAGGATCCCCGGCACCGGTCTCAGCTCGCCATCGAGTGACAGAGCACTTGCCAGCACATATCCGGCGAACCGGTCGGCCGGCAACTGGCCAGACGCAACCAGGACACCGATCGCGACCGGCAAATCGAAAAACGGTGACATCTTCTTGATCTCAACCGGCGCCAGGTTAACCGTGATACGCCGCGGCGGAAAGTCGAATCCGGAGTTTTTCAGGGCAGAGCGCACGCGCTCCCGGCTTTCGCGGACTGCCTGGCCTGGCAGCCCCACGATGTCAAACTGCGGCAAGCCCGCGCTGACGTCGACTTCCACGTCAACGAGGTAGCCGGACACCCCCAGGATGGATGCGGACAGAAGTCGGGCCAGCATGGACTCACCCCGCTCCGTGTTACAAGTGCCAGTCGATCTGGAAAGCGTTTTCGAGGAGGCGTACCGTGCCGATGCTGCCGTCTGGCAACACCTCTACGGCCGCGACGTCCAGGCGGCAGGGCATGTCGTCGAGGTGGTGACAAGCGAGGAAAGACGCCGCTACCATGGCAATCCGTCGTTTCTTGCGCCACCCCACGGTTTCCTCGGGTGGCACCAGGGCGCCGCGCCGGCGCGCCCGCACCTCGACGAACACGATCGTGTCCCGGTCCTGTGCGACGAGGTCGATCTCGCCGTAGCGGCGGCGCACGTTGCGAGCCAGTACGCGCAGGCCGCGTGCCGTCAAAGCCTCTGCGACCGCGTTTTCTGAACACTTGCCGACTTCCGTGCTGGTAGAAGCGTGCATGTAGAGCATATTCGTGAGCGTACTACCAAATCCTGCTAAACGATGCGCTCCTGCTTGAAATCCCGACAAGGCCTGAAAGAGAGGCGGTGAACCGGGCTCGGGCCCAGGGCGGCCAGGGCAGCCAAGTGTCCCGGTGTGGGGTATCCTTTGTGTTCCGAAAAGCCATAGCCAGGAAATCTTGCGTCGAGCCGGTCCATGATGCGGTCGCGCGTAACCTTCGCCACCACCGATGCAGCAGCCACGGCTGCCACCCGCCGGTCGGCCTTCACAAAAGCCCTTTCGGGAAAAGGCAGACCCGGGACCAGCTCACCATCGACCACCACGAGTTCGGGCTCTACGCCCAGTCGGAAAAGGGCGCGGTGCATGGCCAAAAACGTGGCGCGGCGGATATTGATACGATCGATGGTGCGCGGGCCGACGACGCCCACCCCCACCGCCACAGCCACGGAGCGGATTTCGGCGAACAGTGCGTCGCGCTGTCGGGCGGTCAGCAGCTTGGAGTCCCGCAATCCGGCGATGCGCACACCGGGTGGCAGAATAACGGCGGCAGCCACCACCGGGCCCGCCAGTGGCCCGCGGCCGGCCTCGTCCACACCAGTGATCAGGCGAAAGCCAAAATGCCGCAGGTAACGCTCGTATCGGAAAAGCTTTTCGCTCCGCCCCGTGTGGCCCTCAGGCATCGACCGTCACCCTACCCGTCGGGGGTCTCGAGAGTGAACCGGCCGAGCTTCCCCTGCCGGAATTCGCGTAAAACCACGATTGCCGCCTGTTCAAGCAGCGGTACCCCGCCGCTCCCCAAAAGGCCCCGGTAGGCCGCCACCGCTGCCAATAGCTCTTTCGGCGGCAAAGTTCGGCCACCTGCGTCATGGCGGCCCGCCACGGCAGACGCCACGTCCGGCAGCCGATCCAAAAGCCAGCTCGCAGACACCACCGGGTCCACCGCGTTTTCCGGCACGACGCCGAGGCAGGCAAGCGTCCAGGCCGTCTGTTCGTCGAGCGTACCCGGGTGCGTGACCCCCGGCGTATCCAGCAGCCGCAAGCCCCGTTCAGTGCCGATCCACTGCGGTGTCTTTGTGATCCCAGGGCGGTCGCCGCGCGGGGCCCTCGCCCGGCCAGCCAGACAATTGATCAGGCTGGATTTGCCTACGTTCGGCATGCCGACCACCGCCACCGATACCGCCACGGAACGGCCGCCAGCACCGAAAAGATGTCGCACCATCGGGCCGATTCCGCTGCAGGCGTGGCTGTCCACGGCGATGGCCCACTCACCCTGTTCCTTAAAATAACGGACCCACCGGTCAGTGACCGATGGATCCGCCAAATCACTCTTGTTCAGAACGACGAGCACCAGCGGCCTGCGGCGCCTGTCGCCGGGCAGCTTGCCAGCGGTAGACTTCGGGGCACGGGCGTCAAGCACATGCAGGAGCACATCAGCCGCGCGCACCATCGCCGCAATCGTGCGGCCGCCGGCGGCCATATGTCCGGGAAAGTAACCTTGTTTCATGACATCGCCGGCCGGAAAGCGGGTAACCAACCCGCCTGCACTCCGAGCACCTTTGCATGCGACGGTGGCCAGTAAACCACAAAGGCACGGCCCGTAAGATCCTTCATAGAAACAAAACCAAAATAGCGGCTGTCCATGCTCACGGGGCGATTGTCGCCCATCACGAACAACATCCCCGGCGGCACCACGGCCGGACCGTACGAGTCGTGGTCGCGGTAGACCACATACGGTTCCTCCAGCAACTCGCCGTTTATGTACACCTTGCCGTCCCGGATTTCGATCGTCTGGCCAGGCAGGGCAATCACGCGTTTGATGAGCTCCCTCGTGCCCATCTGGGGATCCGTGTGCCGGAAAATGATGACCTCGCCGGTGCGCGGACTGCGCAGGTGGTAAACGAGTTTATTAACGAAGACACGATCTTGTGGAAAGATGGTCGGCTCCATCGATTGTTCCTTGATGTAAAAGGACTGGAGGAAAAACGTATTAATGATCAAGGCCACCACGATGGCCAGGATCACGGTCTCGAGAAATTCGCCCACTTCGTGCCAGAACCCGCGCATAGCACGCTACCTGCCGTCAACGCCGCTCGTCAATGCGGGCAGCCCGGCCCCTCAGCCCTCGCAGGTAGTAAAGTTTGGCCCGCCGCACACGGCCTCGCCGCAACACTTCAATCTTTTCGATGCGGGGCGAGTGCAGAGGGAAAACGCGTTCGACCCCTACTCCATAGCTCACGCGCCTGACCGTGAACGTTTCACCCGGACCGCGGCCGCGGCGAGCGATCACCACGCCTTCAAAGTTCTGAATACGCTCACGCCCACCCTCGACAATCCGCAGATGCACCCGCACCGTATCGCCGGGTCCGAACTCCGGGCGGTCATTCTGCATCGCCGTCTGTTCCACGAGCTTCATCTTGTCCATGAGCTTCATCCTCCTCAAAACACGGTGGTAATTATAGCGCACGCCCACTGCCGGCTGAACCGGACCCGGGATACGCCAGGTCCTTTTCTGCCTCTGCCAAAAGCGCCTGGTCTTCCGCCGACAAATCCACCGCCGCCAGCAAATCGGGGCGAAGTTTTTTTGTCCTGTACAAGGACATTTTCCGCCGCCACCGCCGGATGGCCTCGTGGTTGCCGGATAAGAGCACTTCAGGAACCATCATGCCTCGAAAATCTTGCGGACGCGTGTATTGGGGATATTCGAGGAGGCCGCGGGCAAACGACTCCTCGTCCACCGCCCCCGCTTCCAGGACACCCGGCAGAAGGCGCACCACCGCGTCCACTATCACCATGGCTGCCAGTTCTCCCCCGGTAATCACGAAATCACCAAGGGAAATCTCCTCGTCGACCAGGTGCTCACGTATGCGTTCGTCCACGCCCTCGTAATGCCCGCACAGGATGATCAGCCGGTCGGCGCGGGCCAGATCAGCCGCCAGTTGCTGGTTGAACACTCGGCCGAGCGGGGAGGTCAGGATGACCAAGCCACGCGGTTCTTCTGCCTGCAGGCTTTCCACGGCCGCGAACACCGGCTCCGGTTTGAGGATCATGCCCGGGCCCCCACCGAACGGGTAGTCGTCGCACGTGTGATGGGGATCGCTCGTCCAGTCACGCAGCTGGTGCACCCGCAGGTCGCACATCCCCTGCTCGGTCGCCTTCCGGACCATGCTGTAGGAGAACGGTCCGAAAAACATTTCCGGGAAAAGTGTCACGATGTCAATCCGCATTCGCGTCATCCCACTCCGGCCACGGACTAACCACCATGAACCCGCCGGCGACATTGATCTCGTGCACCACGGCTCGGACCGCTGGTACCAGAAGCTCCCGGCCGTCCGGGCGGCGAATCGCGTACACATCGTTGCCCGGCAGGTGCATCACGCTTGTCACGGTACCGAGCCGCTCCCCCTGTGGTGTGCGAGCTTCCAAGCCCTCCACGTCGAAGTCGTAGTACTCGCCCGCTGGCAGCGGCGGCAATTCACGACGCGGTACCATCAAAAGGGCACCCCGCCAAACCTCGGCATCGTTGCGCGTGGAGATTTCTTCCAGCCCGACGCTGGCCCAGTGCGTACCGCTCTGCTTGATCGACCGCAACCGGAATTGGGACCGGCCGGCCGACCCCACAAGCCAGACTTTGTGTCCCACACCGACGGGGAGCGGACGGTCTGCCAACACCTCCACGCGGAGCTCTCCCTTGACGCCCACCGGCCTCGCCACGCGCGCCAGGGCGACCAATTCATCTGGTCCTAGAGGCACGTCGCACCTCCCCGTCAGCCGACATGCAGCTGGGCTAGCGAACCTCCAGCAAAAGCCGCTTGCCCTCGAGGCGTCCCGCCGCCTTGACCACCGTGCGCATGGCGCCCACAATCCGCCCGCCGCGACCGATTACCCGTCCAAGATCGTCCGGGTGAACGTGCAGCTCGATCACGGTCACGTGCTCCCGCGGCACGAGGTTCACCTGCACATCTTCCGGATGCTCGGCCAGTGCCCTGGCCATGACTTCCACCAGTTCGCGTGCCGCCATGCCCTCACTCCCCGTTCCCAGGGGCTGGCCTGGTAGCACCCAAGACGCCGGCCAGGCGCAACAAAACGCGTGCCGGATCGGACGGCTGGGCGCCGCGGTCGAGCCACGAGCGGGCCTTTTCCGCATCGATCTTGATGGTGGCCGGGTCGGTAGTGGGATCGTAGTACCCGATCTCCTCGATAAACCGCCCATCGCGCGGCGAACGGCTATCGGCCACCACCACACGATAGAACGGCTTTTTCTTCGCTCCCATCCGGCGCAAACGAATCCTGACTGCCAATGCACATACACCTCCGCTTGGTGGGATTTAAAACGGCAATTTGAATCCTCTGCCCCGCGCGCCTTTCGCCGCAAACTGCCGCAGAAGCTTGCGCGTCTCTTCGTACTGCTTGAGCAGGCGATTGACATCTTGCACCGACGTCCCGCTGCCGCGGGCGATACGCCGGCGCCGGCTGGCATCGATGATGGCCGGGTTCTGCCGTTCCTCCCGGGTCATCGAACGCACGATGGCTTCGACGTGAGCAAGGCTGCGCTCGTCCACCTCGAGATTTTTCAGGCCAAGCTTGTTCATGCCGGGCAGCATGGACAAGATGTCCCCGAGGGGGCCCATCGAACGTACCTGCTCCAATTGGTCCAGGAAATCGTCCAGGGTTAATTGTGCTTGCCGCAGCTTGCGTTCCATTTCGGCCGCTTTTTCTGCCGAAACGCGGGCCTGGGCCCGGTCAATCAGGGTGAGGATGTCTCCCATCCCCAAAAGACGCGAAGCCATGCGATCGGGATAAAACGGCTCTAGACCGTCAAGTTTTTCACCGGTCCCCACGAACATGACCGGGCGGCCGGTAACTGCCCGTAGGGACAGGGCAGCCCCACCGCGGGCATCGGAATCCAACTTTGTGAGTATGATGCCGGCTACACCGACGCGATCATGAAAGGCCGTGGCCAGGTTCACCGCATCCTGCCCGGTCATGGCGTCCACCACCAGCAGAATGGCGTGGGGGTGCACAGCGTTTTTCATGCGTTCGAGCTCAGCCATGAGTTCCTCGTCTACATGCAGGCGCCCCGCCGTGTCTACAATCACAAGATCATGGCCGCTCCGGCGGGCTTCGCCCACCGCCCTGGCGGTGATGCCGGGGGCATCTTGCCCTTCCTCGGTGTAAACCGCGACTCCAATCTGGTCCCCCAGGATCTGGAGCTGTTTGCGGGCGGCCGGTCTGTAGACATCCGCCGCCACCAACAGCGGGCTATGCCCCCGCTGTTTATACAATTTTGCGAGCTTGGCAGCGGTGGTGGTCTTGCCGGAACCCTGCAGGCCAGCCAACAAAATGATGGTCGGCGGATTCGGAGCAAAAGAAAGTGTGACCGGACGGTCCCCCAGCAGGTGGATTAGCTCCGTGTGCACAATCTTGATCACCTGCTGGGCAGGAGTAAGGCTCTGCATGACTTCTTCGCCCACGGCCTGCTCGCGTATGCGGGCAACGAAGTCCCTGACAACTTTGTAGTTGACGTCGGCTTCGAGCAAAGCCAGGCGGACTTCCCGCAACGCGACATCAACATCGGCCGCGGTGAGCTTGCCTTTGCCGCGGAGTTTCTGGAAAGCCTGTTGCAGTTTTTCGGTAAGGCTTTCAAACATGGTTTCCCCTCGCCCCGCTGCCGCGTCCGGCCGACCAAAGCCCCATCTTGGCCTCGTAGTGTTCGAGGCTTTTTTGCGACCGTCGCAGAAGGTCGTAGCAAGCCTGTCGGGTGATCCCCAACGCACTGGCGATCTCAGCCAAGGAAAGGTCCTGCAAATAATGCATTTCGAATACTTCCCGCTGGCGGTCAGTGAGGAGGTTGCCATACAAGTCGTACAGCTCGCCCATGTAGACCATTTTTGCCACGGGATCGCCCGGCTTAGCCATAGAGGCCGTGTACCTCTGACAAGGACTTTTACTTGGCACTGCCATGATACACGTTGTTGGCAGTAGAAGCAAGTAATGACGGTCTAGTGGGGACGCAAGATGGCGCTCACAAACGCACCGGCGTCAAAATCTTGCAGGTCATCCACCTGCTCGCCTACCCCGATCAGCTTGACCGGGATGTGCAGGGAATGCGAAATGGTAACCACAATGCCACCGCGGGCAGTGCCGTCCAGTTTGGTGAGGACAAGCCCGGTTACACCGGTGGCCTCCTGGAATATGCGGGCCTGTTCGAGGCCGTTCATACCGGTAGTGGCGTCCACCACCAGCAAGGTCTCGTGTGGCGCCCCGGGGATGCCTTTCCCAATCACGCGCGTCACCTTGGCCAGTTCTTGCATCAGGTTGCTCTTGGTGTGCAAACGGCCGGCCGTATCCACGATCAGTACGTCCGCCTTGCGGGCCAGAGCGGCCGACACCGCGTCGAACACTACCGCCGCCGGATCGGCCCCCTCCTGGTGGTGGACCACCTGTGCTCCCACCCGCTCGCCCCAGATCACCAGCTGGTCTATGGCCGCCGCGCGGAACGTGTCGGCCGCACACATGATCACCCGCCGTCCGGCCTGAGTAAACCGCCAGGCCAGCTTGCCAGCCGTGGTGGTCTTGCCGCTGCCGTTGACGCCGGCCAAGAGAATGACCGACACACCTTGTGGCGCCAGCTGCAGGGCGTGCGACTGCCCGTCCAGAAGCTCCGTAAGCCGCGACTCCAAACGTCGGGTGATTTCCTCCCCGCTGGCACGGCGCTCTTTTTTTGCGTAAGCGCGCAACTCATCGACGAGTGTGGCCGAAAGATTCATGCCCAAATCGCTCTGGATCAAAAGCTCTTCCAAATCATCGAAAAACTCGTCATCCACAGCCGGGTGGCCTTGGAGAAGATTGGCTAGCCGTTCCCCGAGCCCGGCGCGGGCACGGGCGAGGCCGCGGTTAAGCCGAGCCAGAAAACTTTCTCCCACAGACAAAACTCCCTTCGATTAGGACAAGTCGCCGCTGGCCGCTTCGGGGGCGGAAAGTCGCAAGAACACGGTGCGCGAGCTCCCGTCGGAGTCCATCACGACACCGTGCAGCATGTCTGCCGCCTCCATGGTCGCCCGGTTGTGCGTCATCACCACAAACTGGGTCTGGGCACGGAACTGGGCGACTAGGTGCAAAAAGCGCTGCACGTTCGATTCGTCCAGCGAAGAATCCACTTCGTCCAGCAGGCAGAACGGGCTCGGGTTCACCCGCAGAAACGAAAACAAAAGTACGATTCCAGCCATTGCCCGTTCGCCGCCTGAGAGGGCAGCCAGGCTCTGGACCTTCTTTCCAGGCGGCTGTACCATGATGTCAACGCCGCCACGCAGTGGGTCGTCGGGATCGGTAAGCGACACCGTCCCCCGTCCACCCCCAAAGGCTTCCTGGAACAGCTCCCCAAAGGCCTCCTGTATGCGGCGGAAATTCTCTTTGAATTGGACGGTCATCGTTTTTTCCATTTCCGAGACCAGACTGAGAAGGTCGTCCCGTGATCGTGTCATGTCGGCCAGCTGTTGCGATAGAAACCGCTGGCGCTCTTCGAGGCGCCGGAGCTCCTCGATTGCTCCGACATTGACGCTACCGAGAGCAGCGATTTCTTCGCGCAGCTCCGCGAGACGGGATAACGCCCCCGCCCGATCGAAAGCCTGCCCGTCCCGTGCTCCGTTCCGGACCCGGTGCAGGAGTTCTTCCTCGGCCTGTGGATAACGCTCTTCGACCGACCGGACCACAGCTTCCAGTTCGGTTTCCAGACGTGCCTGGTGGGTCTCGAGACGATGGCGTCGGCCCCCGAGCTCGGAAAGCCGTTGGCGGTAGGCATCCTGTTCCGCCAAAAGCCCTGTTCGCCGCTGGCCAAGCTCCTGCTGTGAGGCGATCAGCTCCGCCAACCTTTGTTCGGCTGCCCGCCCTGCTTGCCTGGCCTGGTCAATGCGCGTCCGGGCATGGTTAAGGACGGCCTCGTGTTGTTGTTTGAGGCGTTCGGCCTCATCTGTCAACCGCTCAAGGTCGGCCAGGCGGCGGCTAATCGCAGCGAGCTCTTTTTGGGCACGTTGGCTTTCCTCGGTCGCCCGCGCGAGCTGAGCCTCCAACAAGACTTTTTTCTCTCTGATGGCCGTCGTCGCCTGTGTCTTTTCCTGCCATTCCCGCTGCCGGGCAGTCAGGGTATCAGCCAGCGGGTCAAGTCCCGCCTGCCAGCGGCTGTAGTTCTCTTCCAGCTGGGCAATCTCCTGCCTGATGGTCGCGCGGCGGGTTTCGCGATCCTGGTTTGCTTGTACAAGGGCAGCGCGGGCATCTTGCAGGCGCTGAAGTTCTGCCGCCAGCTGTTCAAGGTTACGCTTAGCGGCTGCCTCGGCATTTTGGAGCACAGCCATTTCGCGTGAAGCCTCGGAAAGCTTTTTTTCCAGCGCGTCGAGACGTGCCCGCTCGGTTGCCAGGACAGCGCGGGCATTTTCCCATGCGGATTGGGTGGTCGCCAAATCATGTTCGAGCCCAGCCATGGTCAGCTGCAGATCGCGGATTTCGGCCGCCACGGCTACGGGTCCGGTGGCGGCAGCCTTTGCCTCCGGCCATTTGTGACCGCCCCATGCCGTCACAATGTGGCCATCCGGGTATAGCCACACAAGGCCGGGGCTTGCAGTGCCAGGAACAACGTCGGACGCCACAGCCCCCAGGCGAGGTACCATCACCGGTCCCAAAAGCCACCCGACGAGTGGGCCAAGCTCCGGTGGATAACGCACACGCGTGGCCAGCGACTCCCAGCCGTCCGTGTGCGGATCGAAGCCGGGGCACGGAGGCACCTCGCTTAGGGCCACCAGCATGACCGGCCCCCCACCGTGCTCCCGGACAAAGTGCCGCGTCTCCTCAAGCGCCCGCCGGTGCTGTACCACCACCAGATATCCGAGGTCGCCTAGGGCTGTCTCCACCTGCGGCTGCTCAGCCTTCGGCACCTCGATCAACTCGGCCAAGAGCCCTAGCACGCCCTGGATCGCAGGCGACGCCTTACGCGCTTCCATCAGTAACGCCTGCAGGCCAGGGGTTTCCGACCGGGAGCGGAAGCCAAGTTCTTGCAGTGCTTGCCGCCTGGCACCGACCCGGGCCAACTCCTGCCGCACCGAGTCCAGTCTGGCCTGCAGGTCATCAAGCTCATCCTGCCTTGTTTTGACCTCCGCCCGCAACGGCGGAAGAAAAGACCGCAGCTCCGCCTCATGCACGCGCGTGCCCTCTGCCCTCTCCTTTGCCTGTAGCCATTCCTCCTTGGCCGCGGCATGCCGGGCCGAGATACGTGCCAAATCACGCTCCAGTTCTTCCAGCCTGCCCTCGGCGGCAGCCATCTCGCGCTCGAGGGAAGCCAGCAGGCCTCGCCGCTCGGCAAGACCTTTTTCAACACGCTGCCGGGTGCTTTTTTCAGCCTCGTACCTTTCCTGTGCCGCGAGAAAAGCCCTTTTTTCTGCGTCCAGCTCCAGCAAGGCCGAGTGAAGGTCCTCTTCCACGGCTGCCAACTCTAGAAGGCCACTGGCACGGCGCTGCTCAAAGACCTGGATCTCTTCATCCAAAGCCTGCCTGCGCTCCCGAAGCTCTTTTGCCTCCCGTGCGTAGCGGGCAAGATCAGCAGCGACGCGTTCCAAGCGTTCCTGGCCAAGCCGCAGGTCGGCAAAAGCCCGTTCCTCCTCCCGGCGCGCCCCGGCCATCGTGCGGCGCCAGACACTGATTTCGCGTTCCAGGGCTTCGAGCTCGCGGTTGGCAGCATCTAGGCGTCGAGCCACGTCGGCTTCGTTGCCCGCAATGGCGGCAGTTTGCCGGTCAATTTCGGCAAGCTGCTCCGCCACCGACTCCAACGACGCGTGCAGCCAAGCCAGGTCATGTTCGTATAACGCCAGCTGCAGCGAGTCGAGCTCCTGCTGGCGGGCGAGGAACACCGCGGCCCGTTCGGCCTGCTCCCGTATGGGGCCGAGCTCGGCCTCAATCTCGGCGAGAATGTCCCCAAGGCGCACCAGGGATTGCTCCGTGCGCTCCAGCCGGTCGAGGGCTTCGGCCTGTCGGCGCCGGTAGCGCACAATGCCGGCCGCTTCCTCAAAATAAAGCCGGCGCTCCTCCGGCCTGGCCGACAGGATGGCGTCGATTTCTCCCTGCCCGACGAGGGCATAGCCGCCCTGCCCTAGGCCGGTCCCGGCCAGAACATCGAGAACATCCTTCAGCCGGCAGACGGTGCCGTTCAGGAGATATTCACTCTGGCCGTTCCGGAACGCCCGGCGGGTGATGCTGACTTCCTGGTAGGCAAGCGGAAGCTCGCCCCGGGAGTTGTCGAGCGTAACGGTGACCTCGCACATGCCTTGGGCTTTGCGGGTGGCGGACCCGGCGAATATAAGCTCCTCCACCCGCGTAGCACGCAATGTCCTGGTGGTGGTTTCACCGAGTACCCACCGCAAGGCGTCGCCGAGGTTACTCTTGCCGCTACCGTTTGGACCCACGACGGCCGTAACCCCAGGGGCCAGATCGATAACCACTCTGTTGGCGAAAGACTTGAAACCTATGAGTTCAATCCGTTTGAGAAACACCCGTGGCCGTCCACCGTTCCGCCGAGATTAGGTTTCCGGATGGGAAGCCGGGCCAGGCAGGAAAAGCTCTTGGATGCGGGATAACGCTGCCTGTGCGGCCTTCTCCTCTGCTTCCTTTTTGCTGCGCCCTTCCCCCGACCCCAAAACGGTGCCATCCAAAAGCACATCGACCCAGAAGTGTTTTTGGTGGGGGGGACCGTCCTCCCTCGCCACGCGGTACTCCAGAACCGTTCCAGGAAAACCGGCGTTGCCGGCCTGCACCAGTGCCTGGAGCTTCCCCTTGGCGTCGAAAGGCTCCGTCGCCTCCAAAGCCTCGCGCAAGAGTGGTGCCAGATTGTCCTTTATATAGGCCAGGGCGGCGTCGAAGCCGTGGACCAGATAGTAGGCCCCACACCAGGCCTCGAACGTGGAACCAAGCACGGATTCTTTTTCCCGCCCGCCGGTCAGTTCCTCCCCGCGCCCAAGTAACAGCACCTGGTCAAGCCCAATTTCCCGTGCCACCCGAGCGAGCGAAGACTGGCGCACCAGCCTCGCCCGCAGCCGGGTCAGCTCTCCCTCCGGGGCCTCCGGCAGTGCCTCGTACAGTAAGGAGGCCACGGCGAGCCCCACTACGGCATCGCCAAGGTATTCAAGGCGCTCGTTGTCGCCGGTGGCGTTCCCAGGATTTTCGTGCACATACGAAGGGTGCGTAACCGCTTGGCGAAAAAGCACATGCTCGCCCAAAAGACGTTGCGTCAGGGTCGCACGGTGCAGGTCGCTTGCGCTCATTCCTCAAACCTGCGAAGGGCCAGACACACGTTCTGGCCGCCGAAACCGAAAGAATTAGACAAGGCTGCCCGCACTACCGTCTGCCTGGCCACATTGGGCACATAGTCAAGGTCGCAGTCCGGGTCAGCCTCTTCGTAATTGATGGTCGGCGGGATCACCCCACGCTCGATGGCAAGCACGCTGGCAATCGCCTCCACTGCCCCTGCCGCTCCCAGTAGATGCCCAGTCATCGACTTGGTGGAACTGATCGCAACCCGGTGCGCATCAGCCCCCAAAACCCGTTTGATGGCCATGGTTTCGATCTTGTCGTTTAGCGGCGTGCTGGTTCCGTGTGCATTGATGTAATCCACGTCCTTCGTTGACAGCCCCGCTTCCGCCATCGCCATCGCCATGGCACGGGCGCCGCCGTCGCCTTCCGGGTCAGGATGGACCATGTGGTAAGCGTCGGCCGTCAGGCCGTACCCGACGACCTCGGCGCGGATCCGCGCCCCCCGGGCCTTCGCATGGCTAAGGGTTTCCAGAACGAGCACCCCGGCCCCTTCCGCCATCACGAAACCATCGCGCCGGCGATCGAACGGCCGCGATGCCCGCTTGGGATCGTCGTTATGTTTTGACAAAGCCTGCATGGATATGAAGCCGGCGTAGGCAATGGGGACCAGCGGGGCCTCCGCCCCTCCGCAGATCACAACGTCCGCGTCGAGCCGCTGCAACAGCCGGTACGCCTCGCCGATGGCGTTGGCCGAGGAGGCACACGCGCTCACGGTGCTGGTGTTGGGTCCCCGGACGCCGTAGCGGATAGCCAGATAACCAGGCGCCATGTTGATGATCATGCTGGGAATAAGAAACGGGCTTACCCGGCTAGGACCTTTTTCATTCAGGACCGTAATCTGTTCTGACATGGTCCCGATACCGCCGATCCCAGAACCGATGACTATTCCCACGCGGTCACGGTCCTCGTGGCTGAAGTCAAGCCCCGCATCACTGATAGCCATATCAGCTGCCGCCACCGCCAGCTGTATAAACCGGTCGGTATGACGTGCCTCTTTACGCTCCATGTACTGGACAGGGTCAAATCCAGCTATGTAGCCGCCGATTTGCACCTCGTAACCGTTTTCCGCGAGCCAGCCCAGCCGGTCAATACCCGAACGTCCAGATACGAGCCCATCCCAAAACTCTTCCAAGCCAATACCAACAGGGGTCACCGCTCCCAACCCGGTGACCACCACGCGTTCAGCCATGCCAACCAGCTCCTGCTCCTCAAACCCGGAAAGCCCACAGGGTGCGGGCTTTCCGGGCGGGCATATGTTCATGTGGGTGTACGCCTGGCCGTCAACCGACGTGATTGGCGACGTAGTCGACCGCGTCGCCCACCGTCACAATCTTTTCGGCATCCTCGTCCGGTATCTCCAGGCCAAATTCTTCTTCGAGGGCCATGATCAGTTCGACAATGTCCAGGGAATCAGCACCGAGGTCGTCGGTAAAAGATGAGTCCATGGTGACGTCCTCCGCCTTGACCCCAAGCTGGTCGGCAATGATTGACCGCAACTCCTGGAAAATTTCGTCCTGTGATTTAGCCATGCTGACCACCTCCGACGTTCAGCTAATAACCAATCCACCGCTAACGTTTATAGTCTGACCTGTGATGTAGGATGCCTGCTCGGACGCAAGAAAGCTTACGGCGAACGCGACTTCTTCCGGCCGGGCGGCTCTGCCGAGCGGAATATTGGCGAGAAGGCGTACACGAGCGGCTTCCGGCATCGCGGCTGTCATGTCAGTTTCCACGAGCCCGGGTGCGACAGCGTTGACGGTGATGTTCCGGCTGGCCACTTCCAGTGCAAGCGATTTGGTGAATCCGATCACACCCGCTTTGGAGGCCGCATAATTTGCCTGTCCCGGGTTGCCAGCGAGCCCTGCCACCGAGGCAATGTTGATGATGCGCCCGTACCGGGCACGTACCATGGGCCGCAACGCCGCCTTCGTGACCAGGAACACCCCCTTGAGGTTAACGTTGATGACGGCGTCCCAGTCCTGTTCCTTGAGGCGAAGGACCAGGTCATCGCGAGTAACGCCCGCATTGTTCACCAGTACGTCCAGCCGCCCCCACTGGTCCAAAGCGGTTTTGACGACCCGCTCGGCCTCTTCCGCCTGCTGCACGTCGCCGCCCACAGTGATGGCCTCGCCGCCCGCTTCAACAATGGCCTGTGCGGTCTCGCGAGCGAGGTCAGCGGCCTGGTGGTAGTGCACCACAATCCGGAAGCCGTCCCGGGCCAGAGCCAGGGCGCAGGCCCGTCCGATGCCGCGGGACGCACCAGTGACAAGGGCTACCCGCAAATTCATCGCCATGTTAGCAAACCCCCCTTAACGATTCAAGGGCGGCGGCCAGCGAGGCCGTATCCTCCACGGCATACGTCTTCGCAGACGGGAGGATGCGCCGGACAAAGCCACCGAGGCTTCTACCTGGACCAACTTCCACGAAGATGTCAAAGCCCAGGCGTCCGAGCGCCCGTACGTTGTCTTCAAAGCGGACTGGGCTTGCGACTTGTCGCACCAACAGGTCCTTGATTGCGCCGGCATCCGCGATGATGTCGCCGCTAACGTTGCTGGCCACCGGGATCGCCATGCTCCCTACCGGCACCCCCGCGAGCACCTCGGCAAGGCGTTCGGACGCCGGAGCAAGCAGAGGCGTATGGAACGGAGCGGAAACAGCAAGTTTGGCGACGCGTCGGGCACCGGCCTGCCGGCAAAGATCCATCGCTCGTTCCACTGCCTCCGCGTGGCCGGCAATGACGATCTGGCCGGGGCAGTTGTAGTTGGCGGGCAGGACGACCTGGTGGTCCGCGGCTTGCCTGCAGATGTCCTCCACCACGTTACTGTCAAGCCCGATGATAGCCGCCATGGCGCCGACGCCGAGCGGCACGGCCTCCTGCATAAACTGTCCCCGCAGGTGCACCAGCCGTATCACTTCTGGAAACGGCAAGGCCCCGGCCACCGTGAGGGCCCCGTATTCTCCCAGGCTGAGGCCGGCCGCCCCGTCGGGCTGTATGCCGTGATCTTTGAGCACTGCCGCCACGGCTAGGCTGACGGCCAGGATGGCCGGTTGCGCATTCGCTGTCTTGACCAGCTCTTCTTCTGGACCCTCAAAGCATAACCGGACGAGATCAAAGCCTACCTCTTGGCTAGCCTGTTCAAGCACCTGCAATGCTGCCGGAAAGGCCATCGCCAGCTCGCGTCCCATGCCGGCGTACTGAGCCCCCTGTCCTGGAAAAAGAAAGGCCACTTTACCCATACCGATTGACCCCTGACTGCCTTCTTACTCCCACCAGACTATAACCCCCAGCGTCCCCGGCCCTACGTTGGTACCGATCACCGAGCCCAGGACGTACGACTCGATCGCCTCCACGCCCAAGGCGGACTCAAGTGCGTTGGCGAGCTCGTTCGCCCGGTCACTGACATCACCGTGGACGATCAACACGTGGGGAGTCGCACCAGACGGCAACGCCGCACGGGCAAGCTCGACCAGGCGCGGGATCACTCGGTTCTGGCCTCGCAGCCGCTCATGTGGCACCACTTCGCCCTCTTCCAGCCTTAGGATGGGTTTTACATTCATTGCAGTGCCAATCCATACCTGAGCCTTGCCGATCCGCCCGTTTTTGTAAAGAAACTCTAGCGTGTCGACCGCAAAAACGATTTCCATGTGGCTGCGTATGTGTTCAAGGCGGGCAACAATTTCCTCCTTGGACTTGCCCGCTCGGGCAGCCTTCGCGGCCTCGAGTACATGCACGCCTATCCCCATGGAAGCCGACAGGGTATCAAACAGCGTGATATCCGGCTCTCCAATACTCATCTTCGCCATTTGCGCCGACTGGATGGTGCCGGACAGTTTGTGCGAAATGTGGATCGATATGATCGGATCGGTGCTTTCCGCGAGCAGGCGCCGGTAGGCGGCTTCGAAATCAGCCGGCGAGGGCTGAGAGGTCTTGGGATGGTACGGAGACGTCTTCAGCTTCTGGAAAAACTCCTCGGAACTGAGTTCCACGCCATCAAGGTATTCTTCGGGCCCGAAATGCACCCGCAACGGCACCACCGTGATCCCGTACTGTTCGACGTGCGCGCGCGGCAGATCTGCGGTACTGTCGGTCACAATACGCACGTTCCCCACAGGCTTCGCCCCCTTTCTCCTTGCTGGAACCAACGATTACCAACGCCATACGCTGGCCGCCCAGGTGAGACCGCCACCAAACGCAGCCAGAACAACGATTGCCCCGTCCCGCAACCTCCCTTCTTCCTCGGCCTCCCGCAGGGCGATCGGGATGGTCGCCGCCGACATGTTGCCGTAACGCTCGATATTCACAAACACCTTTTCTGGTGGTAACCCCAAGCGGCGTGCAGTGGCATCGATGATCCGGTAATTCGCCTGATGAGGTATGAACAGATCCACGTCCGCCACGCCAAGACCCGCTCCGGACAAGGCCTGGGTGGTCACGTCGCCCATGATCCGGACAGCGTACTTGAAAACCTCGTTCCCGTTCATCTTGATGTAGTGGAGACCGGTTTGTACCGTCTCCATGCTGGCGGGGCGGCGCGATCCGCCGGCAGGCAGGTACATGAGATCCCTGCCGTTGCCGTCCGCCCCGAGCACGCTCGAAAGCATGCCCTTGCCAGCCGGCGCCGGCTCCAATACGGCTGCCCCGGCCCCGTCGCCGAACAACACACAGGTACGCCGGTCGCTGTAATCGGTGATTCGGGACAACGTCTCTGCCCCTACGACCAGGACATGCTGGTAGCGGCCCGACTGGATAAACCGGGCGCCTACGTCAAGGCTGTACAGGAAGCCGGAGCAAGCTGCCGACAGGTCGAACGCGGCGGCGTGCCCGGCCGCTAGCTCGGCCTGGAGGAGGCAGGCCACCGATGGGAAGGCCATATCCGGGGTGACGGTGGCCACGATGATCAGATCCAAGTCACTTGGGGCAAGCCTGGCATGGTCGAGGGCTTGGCGTGCTGCTCGCAATGCCAAATCGGAGGTGGCAGTCTGACGGGCGGCGATGTGGCGCGTCCCGATGCCGGTACGGGTGCGGATCCACTCGTCGCTGGTGTCCACCATGCGCTCGAGGTCTTCGTTGGTCAAGATGTTTTCGCCCAGGCTCTTGCCGAGCCCGGCAATCCGAACTCCGATCGCTGCTTCCGCCAAAATATGGTCACTCCTCGTTGAGAGCGGCTAATCCCACCATGGTGCCAAGACGCCGCTGCATCTCCGGGATCGCCCCGCCGGCCACCGCCCGTGCGGCCACCTGTAGCCCGTTGAACACTCCTTTTGCCATGGAATTGCCATGGCATTTCACCACTACGCCATTGATGCCGAGCATGGGGGCACCGCCATACTCCTGGGGGTCCAAGGTTTTCTGCAGCCGGCGGAAAGCCCCACTGGCCAACAGGGCCCCAAGCGTCGTCACCGGCCCTTTCATGAGTTCTGCTTTGATCATGGACATGAGGGCACGGGCGAGGCCCTCCGTGTGCTTCAAAACCACGTTGCCGGCAAAGCCATCGCATACCACTACGTCAAACTCGCCGCTGTGTATCTGGTTGGCCTCGGCGTTGCCTTGGAAGTTCACTGGGAGTGTCTGCAAGAGTGGAAAAGCCTCCCGGGTCAGCTCGTTGCCCTTGGCCTCCTCCGCGCCCACATTGAGAAGGCCCACCCGCGGGTGATCGATGCCCATAGCCACCTCGGCATACACCGAGCCCAGGATCGCATACTGGGCAAGGTGCTGCGGGCGCGCGTCCATGTTCGCCCCCGAGTCCAGCACGAGCACCTGCCCCCCCTTTGCGGTCGGCAGAATGGTGCCGATGCCGGCCCGGTCGACTCCGGGCAGGCGCCCGAGGGTGATGAGCCCCGCCGCCATCACGGCGCCGGTGCTGCCGGCCGACACAAAAGCGTCACACAGGCCTTCT